>NZ_BCUS01000160.1 GCF_001591345.1 Variovorax boronicumulans NBRC 103145
CGGTGCCCGCCGCCGAGGCGCTGGCGATGGGCCTGGTGAACCGCACCACGCCGCCGGGCGGTGCACTCGCCGCCGCGCAGGAGCTGGCGCGGCAGATCGCCGCCTTCCCGCAGCAATGCATGCTGGCCGACCGCCGCTCCGCTTTCGAACAGTGGGACCTGCCGCTGGCCGAGGCGCTGCGCCGCGAAGGCGCGCAGGGCGTGCCGATCGTCGCGGCCGAAGGCGAAGCCGGCGCCGCACGCTTTGCCGGCGGTGCGGGCCGGCACGGCACCTTCACCGGCTGATTCAAGCGCGCCGCCGCAACGCGGTGCGCAGCGCCTTCGCAAAGCGCGGGTCGGCCATGGCGCCCACGTTGAAGCGCGACCAGCGCGAGACCTGTGTCGAGTCGACGCTGAAGATGCGCCCCGGCGCCATCACGATCTTGCGCGGCAGCAGCTCCTTCGCGAAGGCCAGCGAGTCGTCCACGCCGGGCAGCGCAGCCCAGATGTAGAGCGACTGCGGGCTGCGCGCGAAGACCTCGGCGTCCACGGCGTCGAACAGCTTCAGCGCGTCGCGCGTGGCCTCGCCCAGCCGCTGCTGCAGCCGCTTGAGGTGCCGCTGGTAATGGCCCTCGCTCAGGATCACGTCGACCGTGCGCTCGCTGTACTCCGAGCTGCTCACGTGGATCAGCGCCTTCAGGTCCGCGAGGTCGCTTGCCAGGTCGGCGCCGCAGGCGATGAAGCCCACGCGCAGCGCGGCCGAGAACGATTTCGAAAAGCTGCCGATGTAGATCGTGCGCTCGAGCTGGTCGAGCGCGGAGAGGCGCGGCAACGCGGTCGGCTTGAAGTCGGCCAGCGGGTCGTTCTCCACGATCAGCAGGTCGTACTTCTGCGCCAGCTGCAGCACGCGAAAGGCCTTGGCCGGCGAGATGTCGGAGCCCGTGGGGTTGTGCGCGAGCGACTGCGTGAAGAACAGGCGCGGCCGCTCGGCGATGAGCAGCTGCTCCAGCACCTCGAGGTCGGGCCCGTCGGCCAGGCGCGGCACCGCCAGCATCTGCGCGCCCGCGAGCTTGAGCTTGCCGAACAGCGGGTAGTAGCCCGGGTCGTCCACCAGCACCTTGCCGCCGGGCGGCACGAAGTAGCGGATGACGATGTCCATCGCCTCGTTGGCGCCGTGCGTGAGCACGATCTGCCGCGGCTCGGCGCCGATGCCGAAGTCGGCCAGCTTGCGCACGAGGTGGTCGCGCAGCGGCGCGTAGCCGAAGCGGCTGCCGTAGCGGAACAGCGCGCCGAGCCCCGTGCGCACGACCTTCGGGTGGTACTTGTCCAGGCGCACGTCGGCCAGCCATTCGACGGGCGGAAAGCCGTCGCCCACGGCCACCGCATCGGGCTGCGTCTTGAGCTGCTCGCGCATGAGCCACACGATGTCCATCGCGCGGCCGAGGCTGCCCGCGTCGTCCTCGGCGGGCTTGGGCGTGGCCGTGGCCTGCGCGAGCACGTAGTAGCCCGAACCGCGCCGCGGCTCGACGAGGCCGCGCGACACCAGCAGTTCGAAGGCGGCCACCACGGTGTTCTTGGCGTAGCCGTGCAGCTGTGCGAGTTCGCGCAGCGAGGGCAGCTTGTCGCCGGCCTTGTAGGCGCCGCTCGCGATCTGGCGCGCGAGGGTGTCGGCGAGCGAATCGGCGATCGTGGTCATGGGCTTGGACTGTGACACAGCGAGGCATGGCGGCGCACCACTGTCCGCACTGTCCCGCCAAACTGTGCCTTCCGCGGGCGGTACAGCCGGCCTAAATTGCCTGCTCCCGAATTCACCTTCCGAAGAGACACGCACCGATGGCCGCCGATTCCCGCATTCCCAATTTCCGCGCACTCACGCCCGCCCAACGCCTGGCCCACATCGCACAGGCCGCCGCGCTCACCGACGACGAGGTGGCGCTGCTCGCACAACCCGGCGCGCTGGGCGTGGAGCGCGCCAACGGCATGGTCGAGAACGTGATCGGCACCTTCGAGCTGCCGCTGGGCGTGGCCGGCAACTTCACCGTGAACGGGCGCGACTACCTGGTGCCGATGGCGGTCGAAGAGCCCTCGGTGGTCGCCGCCGCCTCCTTCATGGCCAAGCTGGCGCGCGAAGGCGGCGGCTTCGAGGCCTCGAGCACCGGCCCGCTGATGCGCGCGCAGGTGCAGGTGATCGGCATCACCGACCCCTACGGTGCGCGGCTGGCGCTGCTGCGTGCGCGCGACGAGATCCTGGCCGTGGCGAACAGCCGCGACAAGGTGCTGATCGGCCTGGGCGGCGGCTGCCGCGACATCGAGGTGCATGTGTTCGGCGACACGCCGCGCGGCGCGATGGTGGTGATGCACCTGATCGTCGACGTGCGCGACGCGATGGGCGCGAACACGGTCAACACGATGGCCGAGGCGGTGTCGCCGCTGGTCGAGAAACTCACGGGCGGCACGGTGCGCCTGCGCATCCTGTCGAACCTGGCCGATCTGCGGCTGTCGCGTGCGCGCGTGCGGCTCGCGCCCTCTGTGCTGGCCACGCGCGAGCGCAGCGGCGAAGAGGTGGTCGAGGGCGTGATCGATGCCTACACCTTCGCGGCCATCGACCCGTACCGCGCGGCCACGCACAACAAGGGGATCATGAACGGCATCGACCCGGTGATCGTCGCGACCGGCAACGACTGGCGCGCGGTGGAAGCCGGCGCGCATGCGTACGCCTGCCGCAGCGGACGCTACACCTCGCTTACCACATGGGAGAAGGACGCGGGCGGCGCGCTGGTCGGCACCATCGAGATGCCGATGCCGGTGGGCCTGGTGGGTGGCGCGACGAAGACGCACCCGCTCGCACGGCTCGCGCTGAAGATCCTCGACGTGAAGTCGGCGCAGGAGCTCGGCGAAGTCGCCGTGGCCGTCGGCCTCGCGCAGAACCTCGGCGCCTTGCGCGCGCTCGCCACCGAAGGCATCCAGCGCGGCCACATGGCACTGCACGCCCGCAACATCGCGCTGGTCGCGGGCGCCACCGGCGACGAGATCGACGCCATCGCCAGACAGATGGCCGCCGAGCACGACGTGCGCACCGACCGCGCCGTGGCGCTGCTCGACGCACTGCGCAAGAAGTAAGCAACGCGGGAGCCTCCCGCACCACGGTCCGCGGCCGACACCGCGGCGGCCGCGCACGCGGCCGTCACACAACCACAGACGGAGACAACTCGAATGAACGCAGACAGTGCAACGCCCGCCCGCTGGCGGCTGGTGGAGATATGGGGCGACACGGCCGACCTGGGCCACCTCGCGTGGTCGATCGCGATCGGCGTCGCCGTGAGCCTCACGGGCTATCTCGTGGCGAGCCGCGTGCTCGCGAGCGTGGTGAGCACGCCTGAACTGGCGCGCGCCTACGCGATGCTCGCGGGCCTGGGCGGCTGCGTGGTCTCGGGCGTGATCTGCGCGAAGCTCTTCACGCCCAAGCGCGAAGTGGTCGAAGGCACCGCCGCCGATCCGCGCTGGCGCGAGGAGGTGCTGGCCGAGCTGGCCGCCGAACACGGCGGCCTGGGCTCGGTGGACGACCTGCCGCCGGTGGTGGTGCGCGAGATGAAGGAGCTCGAGATCTACGAGCTGTTCGCGTCGTACAAGCCCCAGGCCGCCAAGGCCGCCGAAGGAGCCGCCTCGTGATCGACGCCGCCCTGTTCAACCAGATCCTCGTCGCCACCGGCATGGGCCTCGTGGGCGCCATCGTGTTCGCGGCCATCGGCCTCGTCTCGGGCACCGACGAAACCACCACGCTGGCACCGCTCACGCTGCTGGTGGTGCTGCTGGGCGTGCCGCCCGAAGGCGTGTTCACCTTCTTCCTGGCGGCGGCCGTGGCCAAGCACATGACGCACGCAGTGCCCACGGCGCTGCTGGGCATTCCGGGCGACACCATGGCCACGCCGCTGCTGCAGGACGCGAACGTGCTGCGCAACCTGGGCGTGCCGCACATCGCGCTGCGCAAGATGGTGTCGGGCGCGATCATCGCGGCCTTTCTGGCGGTGCCGCTGGCCGTGCTGTTCGCGGTGCTGCTGGCGCCGTACGGCGCGGCCATCACCAAGGCGGCGCCGTGGATCTTCGTGGTGGCGGCGGTGGCCATCGCCTACTTCTCGAGCGGGCGCTGGGCCTCGGTGGCCACGCTGGTGCCGTTCGTGATGGTGATCGTGGCGCTGCAGGCGCTCACCGGCAAGTACGGCGTGAAGCTCAGCATCAGCTACTTCCTGGGCATTGCGATCGGGCCGCTGGTGGCCGACCTCTTCTCGGTGATCTCGCCGGCGGCGCGTGCGCGCATGAAGCGCGACAAGGTCCGCACCTTCTCGCTCGCACCGGACGTGAAGGGCTGGTCGGGCTACTTCCCCAACCCGTTCAAGGTGCTCGACCGCGGCCAGGTGAAGTGGACCTTCGCGACCGCCGCGATCTCCAGCGCCACCTTCGTGTTCAGCCCCGTCGCGATGACGGTGGTGCTGGGCGAGCTGGTGGGCTCGCGCATCAAGCATGCGTACCACCGCCTCACGACCACGCTGGCCGCGCGCAACGGCGTGACCGAGGCCACCTACATCGCCGAGGCGCTGATCCCGCTGATCGCCATCGGCCTGCCGCTGAGCCCCGTGGCGGCCGGCCCCGCGGCGCCACTGTTCAACGCGCCGCCGGTGTTCACCATCGATTCGGCCACGGGCCAGACCCACAACCTGCACAACCTGCTGAACCACTGGGAGTTCCTGGGCTACGGCATGCTGGCCGTGGTGCTCGCGGCGCTGGTGGCCTACCCCTTCACGATGAACTTCGCGCGCCGCGCGGCACTGTTCGTCTCGCGCAAGGTGAGCCACGAGGCGATCATCGCGACCTTCGTCGGGTTGATCGTGGTGATCAGCGTGTGGGAAGGCCAACTGCTCGGGCTGCTGGTGATCCTCACGATGGGCCTGCTCGGCGGCCTGCTGTCGCGCGCCATCGGGTTCAACACGGGCGTGCAGTTCATGGGCTACTACACGGCGGTGCTGACGGTGCCGGCGGTGATCAAGGCGTTCTCCTGATCGGCGAGCACCCACAGCGTGTCCCGTGCCCAGGACACTGGGTGCTTCCCGCAGCGAAATCAAGGAGGAGGCCGCAGGCCGGGGGACATTCGCGGAGGGAAGTACCCGGTGGCCTGGGCACACGCCCTGAACGCGACGGCAACCAGCCAGTCAGCGCTTCGATGCAGGCGGCTTCGGCGCCTTCTTCTTCGCCGGCTCATCCCCACCGAACAGCTTCTCCACCTGCTGCCCCACGCGCGCCCCGATCGCCGTGCCCACCCCCGGCAGCACCGCACTGCCGACCGCCGCCCCCGCGAGCGCGCCGCCGGTCATCGACACCTCGGGCTCGGCCACGCTGCCGCCGATCTTCAGCGGCACGCCGACCACGCCATCGACCAGGTCCACCGCCATCTCGCCCGACATCTGCCGGTTGAAGAGGCGCAGGTTGCCGCTCGCTGTGAGCACGCCCGAGCGCGCCTTGAGGTTCGTGTAGCGCATCACGATGCCGTCTTCGGTGCCTTGGGTGTCGAGCGTGCCGGTGAGCTCGTCCAGCGCCGTGGTGCCGCCGCGGCTGATGCCGACGGTGGTCACGGCCTTGGCCAGGTCGAGCCGGGTCAGCGTGGCGGGCTGCACCGAGAAGGTCGTGCGTGTGTGCAGGCCGCGCACCAGCGCGCCCACCTCGCGGGCCTCGGCCACCAGCGAGGTGTGGCCCGAGACCTTGCCCGCCACCGCCGAGCGGCGCCCGAAGGCCTGCACCAGCGCCTCGATGTCGACCTGCCGCGGGTCGAGCTCGGCCGACACGCGCAAGCCCCGCCCCTCGGGCAGCACCTCGAGCCGCGCCTGCCCGTTCCACGTGCCGCCCCCGGCGTCGATGCGGGTGCGCCAGCGGTCTTCCGTGCCCTCGCGGTCCAGCCGCAGGCGCACGGGCGATGCGGCGCCGGCGCGCTCCAGACGCAGGTTGCGAGGGCGCCAGTTGTCGTCGAACGTCACCTCGCCGTCGTAGGCCAGCGCGATATCGCGGCGGTCGATCCAGACCACGTCGCGCCAGCGCACGCGCTCCACCGGCACGGGCGCCAGGGTCCAGGGCGCGGGCAGCGGCACGATGCGCTCGCTTTCCTGCGGCTCGGGGCCCTTGTCCCGGAAGGCGCGCACCGACGCGCGCGGCAGCACCAGGCTTTCGAGCGCGATCTCGTCGATGGCCACCTCGCGGCGCAGCAGCAGCGGCCACAGGTGCAGCCGCACGCTCACGCGGCGCAGGGTGATGGGCTGGGGCTGGTCGGTCGCCAGCTCGGACAGCGCCAGCACGGGCACCGGCCACAGCGACCAGTGGGCGCCGCCCACGGTCAGCTCGACGCCGTAGCGCTGCGAGAAGCCGGCGGCGATGCGGGCCGCCACCTCCTCGTCGTCGGGCAAGCGTGCGGCCACCACGAGCGCCAGCGCGCCGATGCCCAGCAGCAGCACCGCCACCGAGCCCAGGAGCCACCGCCGCACCGAAGGGAAGGTCATCGGGCCAAGGTAGCACGCAAAGGCGACTGCGGTTGTCAGCCGTCGTCGCTATAGTGCCCTCGCACCCCCTGTATCGGAGACCCCTGCATGCGTATCTGGAAGAAAGAGATCTCGGTCGAATCGCTGACCGCCAACCACGTGGGCACGGCCGTGGCCGCCCTGGGCATCGAATTCCTGGAGGTGGGCGACGACTTCATCCGCGCCCGCGTGCCGGTGGACGAGCGCACCCGCCAGCCCTACGGCATCCTGCACGGCGGCGTGTCGGTGGTGCTGGCCGAGACGCTGGGCTCCTGCGGCGCGCACTACTCGGCCCCCGAGGGCGACCGCGCCGTGGGCCTGGACATCAACGCCAACCACATCCGCTCGGCCACCAGCGGCTGGGTCACCGGCACGGCGCGGCCGGTGCACCGCGGGCGCACCACGCAGGTCTGGCAGATCGACCTGACGAACGAGGCGGGCGAGCTGACCTGCGTCTCGCGCATCACCATGGCGGTGCTGCAGCCGCGCTGAGCGCGGGCGCGCCTTCCGGGCGCTTCTTTTCTTTCTTCTCCCGCTGGTATGCCTCTTGCGGGTGGCACCCGTGTTCAGCACGGGGTGGATCGACCACAATCTCGCCCCAGGGAGCGCGTCGACCCCCAAACACACACCAACCGAGGAGAAGAAAACACATGTTCAACTGGACTGAAAAGCCGGTGTCCACACTGGCCAACGGCGCGGTCATCGCGCCCGACGAGCGGCTGCCCTGGCTGCAGACCGGCGCGATGGGCATCCAGCACGTGATCGCCATGTTCGGCGCCACGGTGCTGGCGCCGATCCTGATGGGCTTCAACCCCAACATCGCGATCCTGATGAGCGGCATCGGCACGCTCATCTTCTATCTCGTGACGGGCGGCAAGGTGCCCAGCTACCTGGGCTCGAGCTTCGCCTTCATCGGCGTGGTGATCGCGGCCAGCGGCTACGCGGGCAAGGGGGCCAACGCCAACATCGCGGTGGCGCTGGGCGGCATCGTGGCCTGCGGGGTGGTCTACATCCTGATCGGGGCCATCGTGCAGGCCGTGGGCACGGGCTGGATCGAACGCTTCATGCCGCCCGTGGTCACGGGCGCCGTGGTGGCAGTCATCGGGCTGAACCTGGCGGGCATTCCCATCAAGAACATGGCGGCCAGCAACTTCGATTCGTGGATGCAGGCCGTGACCTTCCTGTGCGTGGGCCTGGTGGCGGTGTTCACGCGCGGCATGGTGCAGCGCCTCTTGATCCTCATCGGCCTGATCCTGGCGACGCTGGTCTACGCCGCACTCACCAACGGCATGGGCCTGGGCAAGCCGGTCGACCTGAGCGGCATCGCCAACGCGGCCTGGTTCGGCCTGCCGACCTTCACGGCGCCGGTGTTCACGGCCAACGCGATGCTGCTGATTGCGCCCGTGGCGATCATCCTGGTGGCGGAAAACCTCGGCCACCTGAAGGCGGTGACGGCCATGACGGGCCGCAACCTCGACCCGTACATGGGCCGCGCCTTCATCGGCGACGGCATTGCCACGGTCATCAGCGGTTCCGCGGGCGGCACCGGCGTGACCACCTACGCCGAGAACATCGGCGTGATGGCGGCCACGCGCATCTACTCGACGGCGGTGTTCGTGGTGGCGGCCTTCATTGCGCTCATCCTGGGCTTCAGCCCCAAGTTCGGCGCGCTGATCCAGGCCATTCCGCTGCCGGTGATGGGCGGCGTGAGCATCGTGGTGTTCGGCCTGATCGCCATTGCCGGCGCCAAGATCTGGGTCGACAACAAGGTCGATTTCTCGCAGAACAAGAACCTGATCGTGGCCGCCATCACGCTGATCATCGGCACCGGCGACTTCACGCTGAAGTTCGGCGACTTCGCGCTCGGCGGCATCGGAACCGCCACTTTCGGGGCCATCATCCTCTACGCCCTGCTGGGCCGTTCGCGCAACGCCTGAGCGCAGACAAAGTGAAACCTCGTGCAATAACTGTTGTGCGGGGTCAGTGAACGCGGCGCCGGCCATCGGGCTTTGGCCGGCGCCCGTTAGACTCCAACGCTTTTCGCACCGACGTTCACACACGTTTTCCAATGGCCGATGTTTCCGCCGCTCGTACCAAGGCGGTTTTCGAATTCAAGAGCGCCACACTGCCGCTGATCGCAGTGATCCTCAAGACAGCCGACCTCGACGTGCTGGCCGAGGCGCTCGACGCCCAGTTGGCGGATTCGCCCGACTTCTTCGAGCAGGAGCCGGTGGTGATCGACCTCTCGCTGCTGCAGGAACAGGCGGCCGAGGTCGGCACCGACGCCCCCGAAATCGACTTTGCCGCCCTGCGCAGCCTGCTGGCGCGCCACCAGACCCAGCCGATCGCCGTGCGCGGCGGCAGCCCCGAGCAGCATGCCGCGGCACGTGAAGCCGGCCTGTCGGTGGCCGCCATGCCCTCGGCCCCCGCGCCCCGCCCGCCGGCCCCGCCCGCCGAGGCGCCCGCGCCGTCGGAAGCCCCGCAGATCGTGCGCGAGCTGCCGGTGCCGGCCAACGGCACGCTGCTGATCGACAAGCCGCTGCGCTCGGGCCAGCAGATCTACGCGCGCGGCGGCGACGTGGTGGTGACGGCCATCGTGAGCTTCGGCGCCGAAGTCATCGCCGACGGCAACGTGCACGTGTACGCGCCGCTGCGCGGCAAGGCCATTGCCGGCGCGCGCGGGAACACCGAGGCGCGGATCTTCTCGACCTGCATGGAAGCGCAGCTGGTGGCCATTGCGGGCATCTACCGCACGAACGAAGTGCCGCTGCCCGAGCCCGTGCTGGGCAAGCCCGCCCAGGTGCGCCTGGACGGCAAAAAAATAGCGATCGACGCGATTCCCTGATGAAAAACCAGGAACGCGGCAGCGCTGAGCATCAATCGACAACTGAATCGAAACAAGAAGGAATGGCGATGGCCAAAATTGTGGTGGTGACCTCGGGCAAGGGCGGCGTCGGCAAGACGACCACGAGCGCCAGCTTCGCGTCGGGCCTTGCGCTCGCCGGCAAGAAGACGGCCGTGATCGACTTCGACGTGGGCCTGCGCAATCTCGACCTGATCATGGGCTGCGAACGCCGCGTGGTGTACGACCTCATCAACGTGATCCAGGGCGAGGCCAACCTGAGCCAGGCGCTCATCAAGGACAAGCAGTGCGACAACCTGTTCGTGCTGGCCGCCTCGCAGACGCGCGACAAGGAAGCCCTGTCGCAGGACGGCGTGGAGAAGGTGCTGACCGACCTGGCCGCCATGGACTTCGACTACATCGTCTGCGACTCCCCCGCGGGCATCGAGACCGGCGCCATGATGGCGATGCACTTCGCCGACGAGGCGCTGATCGTCACCAACCCCGAAGTCTCTTCGGTGCGCGACTCGGACCGCATCCTGGGCATGCTCAGCAGCAAGACCAAGCGCGCCAAGGACGGCGGCGAGCCGATCAAGGAGCACCTGCTGATCACGCGCTACAACCCGAACCGGGTGGCCGGCGGCCAGATGCTCTCGCTGGAAGACATCCAGGACATCCTGCGCATCAAGCTGATCGGCGTGATCCCCGAGTCGGAAAGCGTGCTGCACGCCTCCAACCAGGGCGTGCCTGCCATCCACGACAAGGACACCGACGTGGCCCAGGCGTACAGCGACGTGGTCGCGCGCTTCCTTGGCGAAGACAAGCCGATGCGCTTCGTCGAAGCCGAGAAGCCGGGCTTCTTCAAACGGATTTTCGGGAGCAAGTAGGCATGTCGTTTCTTTCGTTCCTGCTTGGTGAGAAGAAGAAGACTGCGAGCGTCGCCAAGGAGCGCCTGCAGATCATCCTCGCTCACGAGCGCTCCAGCCTCAGCGGCAAGAAGCGCCCCGATTACCTGCCCGAGCTCCAGCGCGAGCTGGTGGCGGTGATTTCCAAGTACGTGTCGATCAACGCCGACGACATCAAGGTGCACCTGGAAACCCAGGACAACCTCGAAGTGCTGGACATCAAGATCGAACTGCCCGATCCGGTTCCGGCGCGCTGAGCGCCGCAACCCCGATCAACCGGCTCACTCCGGTTGACCCGGGGCCGCAGCGGGCAGCGCCTCCAGCCGCTGCGTCCACGCGCGGGCCTTGTCCTCGTCGAAGAGCGGACTTTCGCGGTCGCCGTAGAACTGCGCCGCCAGAGATTCCACGCAGGCGCGCTGGCTCTCCAGGTTCTCTTCGCAGTCATCGAGCGCAGCGCCGGTGAGCAGCCAGCGCTCGGCGGCTGCCGCGTCGTCCGGCGCGCCCTGACCCTGCATGCGCATCCAACCGAGCTCGTAGCAGGCCCAGCCCTGCTGGCGCTGGGTGCTGTCCTCCGCCACCTTCTGCAGCGCGTAGAGGGCTTCGGCGTACAGGACGTTCACTTCCGCTTCCCCCTGGTCCTGTTCGGCCAGCGCCCCTGCATGCCGGCACAGCGTGCGGCCGAGCTGCATCGTGGCGCTGACGTCGCCGGCTTCGTGGCCACGGCGGAAGTAGCCGATCGCGCGGGCCAGGTCGGGCGCCCCGGGTTCGCCAAGCTTGTGCGCCAGACCCAGGTTGTAGAGCGCCATCGTGTTGTTGTGCCCGGCGGCCCGTTCGTAGTGCCGCATGCCGCCTTCCAGGTCGCGCTCGCCCCCCTCGCCTTCCGTCAGCATGTAGCCGAGATGGGCGTGCGTGGCGGCGTCGTCCTCGCCGCCATGGGCGATGGCGTGCAGCAGCCATGCGCGCGCCAGGGCGGGTTCGGCGCCGAGGCCCGCCGTGTTCCAGCGCAGCATCTTCGAGAGCTCGCACATGGCCACGGGCAGGCCCTCGGGTGACGCGGTTGCGGGGGCATCGCCGGGTTCGCGCACGCCGGCGGCGCGCGCCATCCAGCGCAGGGCTTCGCGCGGGTCGGCCTCGATGCCCTCGCCGTCGCGCAGATGGCAGGCCAGCTCGTAGGCGGCCCGCAGGTCGCCGGCGGCATGGCGCGCGGCCATGTGCTCGGCGTGCGCCTGCTCGCGGCCGTCGGCGTGCAACCAGACGTACAGGCCGTTGTCGTTGCGCGCGGCCTGCACCGGCTCGCCCGCGCTCCAGCGCTTGCACAGCTGCGAGCGGACCGCGACGGCCATCCAGCCGTCGGCGACCGACAAGGCGGCGGTGATCCACGGATAGGCCTGCGGGTGCAGCACGGTGCCATCGGCGCGCAGCACGCCCACCGCGAGTTGCCCCTTCTCGACCTTCGCGCTGCGCGGCACCGGATCGGCGACC
>NZ_BCUS01000161.1 GCF_001591345.1 Variovorax boronicumulans NBRC 103145
ATCCAGGTCGACGAACTTGACCAGCACTTCCTGCCCGATGCGCGGCAGCCACTGCCAGCCCATGCCGGGGCCGGCCTGGCGCTGGGCCACGCGGATCCAGCGGGTGCTGCGATTGTCCTGGGCACTGTCGCCGTTACCGCCGTTCTCGCTCGATCCGTTCTGCCAGTGGAAGCGCACGCGCACGTCGCCGCGGTCGTTGCAGTACAGCTCGTCGGCGCCGTTGGGCGTGGTCTCGCCCGAAGGGCCGACCACAATGGCGCTGTGCACGCCGCTGGCCGTGGGCCTGGCGTGCAGGCGGGCACCGTCGGCCGCGGCCAGTGCGGGGCGCCAGGGGCGCGGGACGTGCACGCCCGAGAAGCTGTTGGCGTAGCCCTGGGCCTGGGCGGCGGCGAGGCTCTGGGGCTGCGGGTGGATAGTGTTGTTGTGCGTGCCTGTGGCTGCAGACACCAGTCCGAACACATCCGCCTCGGCCGTCACGGGGGCGCAGGGCTGGTCGAACACGAGGTGCTCCGTCAGCGCACCCAGCTGCGCCGCAATCGACGCGGCCGTGTCCTTGGGCAGGTTGTTGATGCCCACGTGTTCGACGGTGTCCAGCAGCAGCGCAGGCCTGGCCTGCAGCCCGAGTGCGGGCGCGTCGTCGATCTCGAGGCGCGTGCCCGCGCGCAAGGTGCGCACGGTGCTGTGGCCCAGCATCAGGTCGGCGCGGCATTCGGCCGCTTCCATCATCAATGCCGCGTAGCGCTCGACGGTGCGGTTGGTGTCCCAGCCGCGGCTGCGGTCGTTCAGGCCGAGCACGTCGTCGTATTCCAGGCGCGGGGCGTTCTTGCCGCCGACCGGAAAGCGCGCCGGGGCGCTGCCTGTGAGCTGGCGCTTGCCGTCGACGTTCCAGGCGCTCAGGTGCACCTGGGCCACCGACTGGCGCATGCGCCGCACCAGCGCCTGCACGGCGTCGCTGCGCTCCTGGGAGCTCTTGCGGTGAAAGCGAACGGGCGAGCCCGCATCGGCGGGCTGGGTGTCGTTGGACGAGAAGATCACGAGCTTGTGGCCCGTCGGGGCCTGGGCGTCTTCCTCGATGCGCCAGGCCAGGCCTTCTTCGGCCAGCAGTCGCGAGAAGAAGTCGTAGTCGCTCTCGCGGTACTGGGTGCAGTAGGTGCGAACGGGGACGTCGGCCAGGAAGCTGTTCACTTCGGAAGAGAAGGCCCAGCTGCCCGCATCCGCATACGGCGCGAGCACGCGTTCGATGATGTCTGCCACGCTGCGCTGCTGGAAGACCTGGCTGCGCCCCTGCTGGGTGGCCAGCCAGAGCCAGGGCACGAGCGTGAGGCGGTAGCGCGCCAGGCCGCCGTCGGCGCCCAGCGATTCGACGGCGCGGATCAGGCCGGTGCGACGTGCGAGTGAACCATTGGCCAGCACGGTGACCAGCGTCAGCGGCTGGTCGATCAGCGAAGACAGCGCCAGGTCCGCACGCAAACTCAGGCACACGATGCGCAGCTCGAACAGCTGCGACACCGCCTCGCGCTGCACCCAGCCCTCCACGCGCAGGGCGTCGATGCTCTCGCGGGCGGCACTGTTGGAGGACGACGAAGCACTCGGCGCCTCGAGGCGGTACAGCCGCGCCGTCTGGCTCAGCTCGGCCCACAGGGCGCTGCGGTCAGCGGATGGTGACGACGAACGCATGCGCAAGGGCACGCTGCCGTGGTTGGACATGAAACTCCCCGAACTTATTTTTCTTCCCCGCGTTGCGCGGGGTGGCATGCCTCCGATTGTCGGAGTCCCGGTGGCCCGAACGTAAGTACCTGAAAGTAGCACCCGGCGATGCACGACGGCGCCTCAAGCCGGCGAATGCACGCCGCCGCCCTGGCGCCCCTCTTCCTCTGCCGCGACCAGCCGCAGCCCGGCGCGCACGCGCGCCAGCGTCTCGTTCTCGCGCTGCGGCGCATACACGGCGTGGGCCGAGTGCGAGAACTCGGGCGCGCCCTCCACCAGCCGCAGCCGGCCGTCGGCCAGGAAGGGCCGCGCGACGCCGATGCGGAAGTAGCCCGCGCCGCCCACGGCAAGCAGGTACGTGAGGGCCAGCGGCCCGAGCGAGATCGACACCGGCGCGTGGGCCAGTTCCGGAAACGCGACCTCGTGGTTGGCCGCGAAGGCCGGGCCCCAGTCGACCGACACGTAGCGCGTGCGGTCGAGCCGGCCTTCGGGGTCGGTGGTGACCATCACCAGCCGCTCCTCGGCCAGCAGCTCGGCCACGAGGCCGGGGCGTTGCGGCGGGTTGTAGAGCACGGCCAGGTCGAGCGCGCCGCCCTGCACGGCGTCGAGCAGGCGCTGCGCGCTGTCGACCTCGGCGCGCAGCGCGATCTCGGGGCAGACGCGGTGCATCCAGATCAGCCAGTCGGCCAGCAGCGGATGCCACAGGCTGGGCTCGCTGCCCACGCTCACGCCTTCTTCGATCCCCGGCGGCAGCGCCACATGCTGGCGTGCGCGCTCCCACACCTGCACCAGCGTGGTCGCGTGGGCCACGAAGCGCTCGCCCGAGGCGGTGAGCCGCGCGCCGGCCTTGTTGCGCACGAACAGGCGCCGCCCGAGCTGGTCCTCGAGCAGGCGGATGCGCGCGCTGACGGCGGTCTGCGTCAGGTGCAGCCGCTCGGCCGCGGCCACGAAGCTGCCGGTGGCCGCGACTTCGAGAAAGGTCCGGGCGAGGCCGATGTCCATCGGATTCATATTAGTTTTTTTGCACTCATTTGCAATGAACATTCATTGGCTTGGGGAGAAACATCGGTTCACCATGAGCGCACGACTTCAGGAGCCCCGCCCCATGCGTCCCCTGCCGCCCATGCCCCACGCCTGCCCGCCCGACGATGCCGCCGCGCCCTTCGCCGACACGCCCGCCGCGCTGCGCGCGCGGGGGCTGCGTTTTCCCGAGCGCGTGGAGGTGTCCTCCCCGGTCTGCTATGCCGATGAGCTCGACGCGGCCTACCGCGAAGCCGGCGACCGCGACGCGCTGCTGGCCGCACTGAACGAACTGCTCGAAGCCGAGCGCGCCGGTGCGCGCATCACGCTGCGCAGCGCCGCCGAGACTGACGACCCCGCGCTGCAGCGCCTGGTGACCGACATCCATCGCGACGAGGTGCACTGGTGCGGCGTGCTGATCGACGCGATCCAGTCGCTGGCCGCCACGCCCAGCACGCGCACCGGCGCTTTCTACGAGCGCGCGACGGCCGTGCCGGAACTGGGCGCGCGCCTGGCGCTGCTCAACCGCGGCCAGGGCTGGGTGGTGCGCAAGCTGCAGGCGCTGCTGCCGCGCATCGTCGACGCGCACATCCACGGCGAGCTGACGGCCATGCTGGTGTCGCACCAGCAGAACATCGCGCGCGTGAGCGCGCAACAGGCCCCGCACGGGCCGCAGGAAGGCGCCTGAGAAAGTTGCAACACGGCGGGGGGATGCGCCATCCAATGGGCAGAAGGAACTCACCGCATGCCGCCCACCGCCCTGCCCCTGACTGCCGATGCCGACGCGAACGCGTCCGACGCCGAACTGGCCGCACGCGCCGCGCAAGGCGACACGCAGGCCTTCGCGCGCATCATGCGGCGCCACAACCAGCTGCTGTTTCGCACCGCGCGCAGCATCCTGCACAGCGACGCCGACACCGAAGACGCGCTGCAGGACGCCTACCTGCGCGCCTGGCGCGCCATCGGCGGCTTCCGTGACGAGGCGAAGCTCTCGACCTGGCTGGTGCGCATCGTCATCAACGAGGCGCTGAGCCGCCTGCGCCGCCGCGGCGCGCAGGTGATTCCGCTCGACGGCGGCGCGACTGCGGGGGACGACGACGACGCCCCCGACACGCAGCTCGCCGACGACCCCGACCGCCAACCGGAGCACCTCGCCATGCGGGAAGACCTTCGCCGACTCATGGAGCGCCGCATCGACCGGCTGCCCGACGCCTACCGCACCGTGTTCGTGCTGCGCGCGGTGCAGGAACTCAGCGTCGGCGAAACCGCCGAGGCGCTGCAGCTGCCCGAGGCCACGGTGCGGCTGCGCTTCTTTCGCGCCCGCAGCCTGCTGCGCGAAAGCCTGTCGCGCGACATCGACCTGGCGACGGGCGACGCCTTCGCGTTCGACGGCGCGCGCTGCGACCGCATCGTGGCGCGCGTGCTGGCGGCGCTGCCCTGATGGCTTCCCACAACCACCCCCCCCGAGGAGACCCCACCATGTCCTTTTTCCTGATGCCCACCCCGGCCGCCGCGCGGCGCGCCTTTCTCGGCCACTCCGGCCTGATGCTGTCGGGCGCCGCCGTGGCGCTGCTGGCGGGGCGCGACGCGCTCGCCGCGAAGAGCGGCGGTGCCACCGGCAACGACGTGCAGATCCTCAACACCGCGCTCAGCGCCGAGCTCGAAGCCATCGCGGCCTACCAGCTCGGTGCGGAAAGCAAGCTGCTCGAGAAGCCCGTGCTCGACCTCGCCGTGACCTTCCAGGGCCACCACAAGGAGCATGCGGACCTGCTGGCCAAGACCATCGCCAAGCTCGGCGGCAAGGCCGTCGCAGCCAAGGCGCGCTATGACTTCCCGGTGGAGCAGCTCAAGTCGCAGGCCGACGTGCTGCGCTTCGCCGCGAAGCTTGAACAAGGCGCCGTGAGCGCCTACCTGGGCGCGGTGCCGCTGTTCGGCAACCGCGAGCTGTCGAAGGCCGCGGCCAGCATCCTCGGGGACGAGGCGATGCACTGGGCCGTGCTGCGCCAGGCGCTCGGCGAGGCGCCGGTGCCTTCGGCGTTCGTGTCGTGAGCCGTGCGGCGCGTCGGCTCGCAGCGGGCCTGCTGGCCGCATGGGCCTGTGCGAATGCCGCAACGCCCGACGCGGTGCGCGGCGAACAGGTCTACGCGCGCTGCCAGGCCTGCCACGCGCTGGCCGCCGACCGGGTCGGGCCGCGCCACTGTGGCCTGTTCGGCCGGCTCGCCGGCAGCGTGCCGGGCTTCGCGTACTCGGAGGCGATGAAGAAGTCGCGCATCGTGTGGAACGACAGGACGCTCGACCGCTTTCTCAGCGCCCCGCTCGCGATGGTGCCGGGCAGCAGCATGACCTACGACGGCGTGCCCGACCCGCGGGAGCGCGCCGACCTGCTCGCCTACCTGCGGCAGGCGAACGACACGCCGGCCTGCGCGGCACTGGCGCGGCCTACGCGGCGCTGAATGCAGGCGAGGCGGACGCGAAGGCGCCCGCGATCTCGCGTGTCACGCGCAGGAAGGCCTCCATCTCGCCCACCGTGTGGCAGTGCAGCGGCGACACGCGCACGGTGCCTTCGAGCCCGAAGGATTCGAGCATCCGCTTCGAGTAGATGCTGCTGGCCACGCGCTCGTACACGGTGACGCCGCGCAGGCCGTACTCCACCACGGCCTGCGTGCAGTCGAGCCCGTCGAAGCCGATGCCCAGGATCAGGTCGCGCTGCGTCAAGTCTTCGTGGTCGAGGAACACCTGCACGCCGTCGAGCGCGCGCAGGCCCGGCGTCTGCGCGGTGCCGTCGAGCAGCGTCGCCAGCAGCGCGCGCTCGTGCAGCTCGATGCGCTCGATGCCCGCCACGAAGCGGGCGCGGCGGTCGGTCGCATCGGTGAAATGGCCGCCGAGCCAGCCCACGTAGTCGACGATTTCGGTCAGCACCGCGAACTGCCACGGCGCCGAGCTGCCCAGCTCCCAGTGGCCGGGCTTCTTGCCGGCCAGCTTGTGATGCGGCAGCGCGGCCGCGCGCTCCGACATCCACGAAAAGCCCGAGCCGCGGCAGCCGAAGAACTTGTAGGGCGCGAGGTTGATGCCGTCCACCGGCGTCTGCTGCAGGTCGATGACGCCGTGCGGCGCGTGCTGCACGGCATCGACGAGGATGTACAGGTCGGGCTTGATCTCGCGCGCGCGCCGCACGATGGCCGCCATGTCGAGCTTGGCGCCCGAGATGTTCGACGCGTGGATCACGTTGAGCACACAGGTGTTCTCGTCGACCAGCCCCACGATGGCGTCCACGTCGACGCCGCCGGTGATGGGGTTGCTCTTGGCCACGCGCAGCTCGCGCCCGAGGCGTTCGGCATACAGGCGCATGGCGTCGAAGGCCGAGGGGTGCTCGAGCGCGGTCGTGACCATGTTCGTGCCCGGCACGTTCTCGGCCACCGCGCGCACCATGTCGAACATCGCGCCCGAGGCGGTGAGCGAGGGGTACACGCTGCCGCCGGTGGCATTCAGGATGGTGCGCAGATCGTCGGCGCCGCGCGCCTGCATGGCCTGCAGCTCGACGGCGGTGGCGTGGATGCGCTCGGCGTTGTCGGGAATGGCGTCGACCAGCGCGAAGCGCTCGACCGCGGCCTTCAGCCGGAACGAACCGCCGGCGTTGTCGAAGTACAGGCGCTCGCGGCCGTGGTGGTCGCGTTCGATGCCCAGGAAGCGCTCGCGCACCTGGCGCATCAGCGCATCGGAAAGGAGCTCGCCTTTCGGCAGGTCCGCGCGTGTGGCTGCCATGGTGTCAGACGCCCTTGTTGTTGGGGTTCTTGTAGATCTCGCGCACCGCGTCCGTCATCGGGAAGTTGAGGTTCGCGTTGCGCGGCGGGATCGGCGAGAGGAACCACTTGGTGTACAGCTGCTCGATGGCGCCCGACTTCATGAGACCGTTGACGGTCTCGTCGACCAGCGCCTTGAACTCGGGGTCGTCCTTGCGCAGCATGATGCCGTAGGGCTCCTGGCGCAGCGACTCCTTGAGGATCTTGTAGTCGCCCGGATTGGTGGCGCTGGCGATCATGCCGGCCAGTTGCACGTCGTCGAGCACGTAGGCATCGGCGCGGCCGGTGGACAGCAGCAGGAAGCCGTCGGAGGTGTCCTTGCCCGCGATCTCGTTCACCTCGATGGTGCCGCTCTTGCGCGCGCCGCGCAGCAGCTGGATGGAGGTGCTGCCCGAGACGGTGGCCACGTTCTTGCCGTTGAGGTCGGGCAGCGCGTTGATGCCCGAGCTCTTCTTCACGGCGGCCGTGATGTTGGTGACGAAGTGGCTCGGTGCGAAGTCGACCTGCGCCTGGCGCTGCGTGGTGTTGGTGGTGGTCGCGCAGTCGAGGTCCACGGTGCCGTTCTGCAGCAGCGGGATGCGGTTGGTCGAGTTGAGCATGGTGTAGCGCACCTCGATCTTCGGCAGGCCCAGCTTGGCCTTCACGGCGTCGACGATCTTCAGGCAGATGTCGTTGGTGAAGCCGATGGGCGCGCTGTCGGCGCTGAGCTTGTACGAGAACGGGATCTGGCTGTCGCGCGCGCCGATCTGGATCGTGCCGCTGTCCTTGATCTTGCGCAGCGTGCCGGCGTCCTGCGCGCTGGCGGCGCCGCAGGCGAAGACGAGGGCGAGTGCCAATGCGAAAGGTGCGAGAGGCAGTTTGAAGTCCATGGTGTGTTCCTTGGGTTGCAATGACGGTGGCCTGGCGCGCATCTTCTGCGTCCCGATGAATTTCTAAAAGCGATTTTTTGTGATCGAATCGCATGAAGAAAAGCGTTCTTTCTTTCAGGAGCCGCCCGCCGTGATGACCTTCAAGCAACTCGAAGCCCTCTACTGGATCGCCCGGCTGGGCGGCTTCGCGCAGGCGGCCAACCAGCTGCACACCTCGCAGTCGGCCATCTCCAAGCGCGTGCACGAGCTGGAGCAGCTGTTCGACACCGAGCTGTTCGACCGCAGCCAGCGCACGGCGCGCCTCACCGAAAAAGGCGAGGAGATGTTCGTGCTCGCCAGGAAGCTGCTCGACCAGCGCGACGCCGCCGTCGAGCAGTTCGGCAAGCCCGGCGTGGTGGAGCGGCGCATCCGCCTGGGCGTGACCGAACTCACCGCCATGACGTGGCTGCCGCGCCTGGTCGGCCTGATCCAGCAGCACTACCCCAAGGTGATCCTCGAACCCGACGTGGACGACAGCCTGCAGCTGCGCGACAAGCTCCTGGCCGACGAGCTCGACGTGGTCATCGTGCCCCACACCTTCGCCGACTCGCGCATGCAGAGCAAGGTCATCGGCCGCGTGAAGAGCGCGTGGATGTGCAAGCCCGGCGTGATTCCCTCGACCGCGGCCACCGGCACCGTGCGCCTGCACGACCTGGCGCGCCACCGCATGCTGGTGCAGGGCAACAACTCGGGCACCGGCCGCGCCTACGACGCCTGGATGAAGGACCAGGGCGTGCAACCCGCCAACGCGATCGTGGTGAGCAACCTCGTGGCGCTCACGGGCCTCACCGTGTCGGGCCTGGGCGTGAGCTACCTGCCGCGCGAATGCCTCGCGCCGCTGGTCGACGCCGGCATGCTCGAGGTGCTCGACGTGACGCCCGCGCTGCCCGTGGTGCGCTACGTGGCCATGCACAAGGGCGAGCACCGCAGCGCGCTGACGTCGTCGATCGTGATGCTGGCGCAGGCGTGCTGCGACTTCACGCGGATGTTCCAGGCGCAGCCGGAGGAAGAAGCCTCGTAGGGTTCGCACGCTGCGCCCGACGGGCCCAGGCCACCGGGTGCTTCCCGCAGCGAAATCAAGGAGGAGGCCGCAGGCCGGGGGACATTCGCGGAGGGAAGTACCCGGTGGCCTGGGCCCGCGCCCCGAATGCTCAGCGCCCGCGCGTCAACATCCGCCCCGCGCGCGCCAGCACCTTCGCTTCGCCCTCGCCGCCGCGGTAGGCCAGCACCCCGTTCACGAACACGCGCTCGACACCGACGCTCACGCCATGCGGCTTGTCGTAGGTGGCGGTGTCGGTGATGGTCTCGGGGTCGAACACCACCACGTCGGCCATGGTGCCGACGCGCAGCAGGCCGCGATCCGCGATGCGCAGGTTGCGCGCCGTCATGCCCGTCATCTTGTGCACCGCCTGCTCCAGCGTGAAGAGCTTGCGCTGACGCCAGTAGCGCGCGAACACGCGCGGAAACGCGCCCCACAGCCGCGGGTGCGGATGGCGGTCGTGCGGCAGGCCGTCGCTGCCGATCATGGTGAGCGGGTGCGCAATGACGCGCTCCACGTCTTCTTCCTGCATCTGGAAATAGCAGGCGCCGCCGGGCTTCAGGCGCAGGCAGGCCTCCTGCTCGGTGGTGCCCCACTCGCGCGCGATGTCGGAAATCAGGCGGCCGGTCATCTCGGGATGCGGGTCGGACCAGGTCAGCAGCACGTCGATCACGCCGTCGACCAGGTCTTCGCGCAACACGGTAGAGCCGGCCACGTACGGGTAGACGTCCATCGCGATCTCCTGGCGCTGCGACAGCGCCTCGATCAGCGGCAGCGTCTCCTTCGTGCGGCCCCAGTTCGCGGGGCCGGCGCACTTGTGGTGCGAGATCACCAGCGGCACGCCCGCGCTGAAGGCCGTGTCGCCGGCCTCGTGCAGCGCCTCGATGATCTGCTGCATCTCGCTGCGCAGGTGCGTGGCGTACACGCCGCCGTGGCGCGCCACGACGCGCGCGAGCGCGGTGACCTCTTCGGCCGGTGCCGCAAAGGCTTCTTCGTAGAACAGGCCCGACGACATGCCGTGCGCGCCCGAAGCCATGCAGTCGTCGAGCAGCGCGGCCATGCGCGCCAGCTCGTCGCCATCGGCGGGCCGGTCGAGCGCCTGCATCGCCGCGAACCGCAGCGTGGTGTGGCCCACGAGGGCTGCCACGTTGAGTGCGGGCTGTACCGCATCGACCGCGGCGCGGTACTCGGCCATGGTCGCGTGCTTGAACGAATCCGCGCCCAGCAGCGTGAGCGGCGGCTTCGACTGCGGCGTGCGGTAGGGCGCCAGCGAAATGCCGCAGTTGCCCGTGACCACGGTGGTGATGCCCTGAGACACCTTGGGCAGGCACAGCGGATCACGCAGCACGATGGCGTCGTCGTGCGTATGGGCATCGATGAAGCCGGGCGCGATCACCTTGCCGCGGCAGTCGATCACCTCGATGTCTGCGATGTCCAGCCCCTCGGGCAGGCGCGTGCGCAGGCCGTCGCCCAGCGCCAGGATGCGGTCGCCCTGCAGCAGCACGTCGCCGGGCCACGAAGGGCCGCCCGAGCCGTCGACCACGAGGCCGGCTTCGAGCAGCACGGCTGGGGTGTCGCTCATGGTTCGCTGTCTCCCTTTTTCGTGTTGATGCCGCCGCCGTCCCAGCTCTGCAGCGGGTGCGTGGTGGCGTCGATGCCGTGGCGCTGGAAAGCCTCGCGTGCGCGCTGCAGGCGCTGCACGGCGGGCTCGCCGCGGTGCTGCGCCACCAGCACGGTGAGGATCTCGATGACCGTGAGGTGCGTGAGGTAGGCGTCGATGCCCACGTGCATCACGGCATCGTCGGGCACCGACAGGCCGATGAGGAAGTCGGCCTTGGCCGCGAGCGCCGTGCCCGGCCGCGTGAGCGCGACCACCTTCGCGCCCTGCCCGCGCGCGATGTCGACCGCGTCGAGCAGCGAAGGCATGCCGCCCACGTGCGAGATGGCGATGACCACGCCACCCGGACGCTGCGCCGCGCCGGCCACCTGCTGCAGGTGGTAGTCGGCCCAGGCGTTGGCCGAGAGGCCGAGCCGGAACAGCCGCGCCTGCAAGTCGTTCGCCATGAACCACGAGGTGGCGCCCGCGCCGTACAGGTCGACGTGCGGCGCCGCCGCGATGGCGCGCACGGCGCCGTCGAGCACCTGCATGTCGAGCTGGCCGCGCACGCCCGAGACTGACGCCGCGGCGCTGCGTGCGATCTTGCTGACCACTTCGTCGGCGGCGTCTTCGATGTTGACGCGGCGGTGCAGCGGCGAACCGCCGAGCGCCAGCTCCTGCGCGAGCGCGAGCTTGAACTCGCGCAGCCCGGCAAAGCCGAGGTCGCGGCAGGTGCGCATGATGGTGGGCACCGAGCTGCGCGAGCGCTCGGCCAGCTGCTCGAAGCTCTCTTCGAGCGCGCGGTCGGGGTCTTCGAGGATCAGGTCGAGAATCGCGCGCCGCGTGGCCGGCGCATCGCCACGCGCCTCGGCGATTCTCTGGAGCAAGGAGGGCGTCATCGGTGCGTTTTTTTCAGAAGTGCATGGCGACGGCGTCGCTCACGCGGTAGTCGTTTTCGACCACGGGCATCCAGTGCCATTTGTCGAAGGTGGTGCAGGGGTGCGAGATGCCCAGGCCCACGCGGTCGCCGACCTTCGGAGCATCGGCCTCTTCGCTCGCGTCCCAGCGCAGGTAGGCGTGCTGGTCGTTCAGCGCGGTGATCTTCCAGCCGGCGGGCACGCCCTGGGGTTGCAACGCGCCGCGCGCTGCGCGTGCGATCGGCACGGGCATCGACAGGTCGAAGGAGATGTCGCGCTTGCCGACCGACAGGATCGCCAGGCCCGGCTCGGGCCGCGACTGCACGTTGGCCCAGACCTCCATCGCCGGCGTCAGGCCCTCGCCGCAGTCGCAGCCCAGGCGCTCGTCGACCACGCTCACCATGCGCTTGTAGAAGCCATGGTCGTGCGTGACATAGCAGCCCGAGCGCAGCAGGCCGCGCACCGGCGAACCCAGTGCGGGCTTGAGCCGCCCGGCCACGAGATCGAAGATGGCCGAGCCGCCGGCCGAGACCAGCACCTCGTCGGTCTCGAACAGCTGGTGCGTGTCGCAGTGGCGCGCCACGGCCTCCACGCGGTCCATCAGCGTGGTGGCGTAGGCCGTGTCGGGCCCGCTTTCGCCGGTGGCGCCCTGCCCTTCATAGGTCTCGATGCCCACGAGCTTGGCCGCGTCGCTGGCGCGCACCCGCGTGGCGAGCGCAACGGCTTCGTCGTGCGTGCGGCAG
>NZ_BCUS01000162.1 GCF_001591345.1 Variovorax boronicumulans NBRC 103145
GGCGTTGCGCCTGGCGCGCAGCGTGGCCGGCGACGACCGCCGCCTGTCCGCTTTCCCGCAGCGCCAGCAGCTGCAGCGCACGCGCTTTGCACTGCCCGCGCTGCCGACCACCACCATCGGCTCGTTCCCGCAGACCGCCGAGATCCGCGCGGCCCGCGCCGCCTTCAAGCGCGGCGAGCTCGATGCGGCCGGCTACCGCGAGAAGATGCGCGCCGAGATCGCACTGGCCGTGCGCAAGCAGGAAGAACTTGGCATCGACGTGCTGGTGCATGGCGAGGCCGAACGCAACGACATGGTCGAGTACTTCGGCGAACAGCTCGACGGCTTTGCCTTCACCGCCAACGGCTGGGTGCAGTCGTACGGCTCGCGCTGCGTGAAGCCGCCGGTGATCTTCGGCGACGTGGCGCGCCCGGCCGCGATGACGGTCGAGTGGACCGCCTATGCGCAGAGCCTCACCAAGTTGCCGATGAAGGGCATGCTGACCGGCCCCGTGACCATCCTGCAGTGGTCCTTCGTGCGCGACGACCAGCCGCGCGCCACCACCTGCGAGCAGATCGCCTGGGCGATCCGCGACGAGGTGAACGACCTCGAGGGCGCGGGCATCGGCATCATCCAGATCGACGAGCCCGCCATCCGCGAAGGCCTGCCGCTGCGCCGCGCGGGCTGGCCGGCGTACCTGAAGGCGGCCACGCGCGCCTTCCGCATCAGCGCCTCGGGCGTGCGCGACCAGACACAGATCCACACCCACATGTGCTATTCGGAGTTCAACGACATCCTGCCGGAGATCGCGGCGATGGACGCCGACGTGATCACCATCGAGACCAGCCGCTCGGACATGGAGCTGCTGCGCGGCTTCGGCGGGGAGGGCGGCTTTCGCTACCCGAACGAGATCGGCCCCGGCGTGTACGACATCCACTCGCCGCGCGTGCCTTCGGTCGACGAGATCGTGCGCCTCATGCGCAAGGCCGCGCAGGTGGTGCCGGGCGAGAACCTCTGGATCAACCCCGACTGCGGCCTCAAGACCCGCGGCTGGCCCGAGACCGAGGCGGCGCTGTCGAACATGGTGGCGGCCGCGAGGCTGCTGCGCGGGGAGCTGGCGCAGGCCTGATGAAGGGCGCGGGATCGCGGTGTGCCAATAATGCGGGATGTCCTTGCTGTCCCGCCTGTCGTCGCCCCGTTGCCTCTTGTTGCTGTCGTTGCTCCTTGCCCCCTTGACGGGGTGGACGCAGGACCGCGCGCAGGCCTTGCTCCAGTTCGAGGGCGTGCAGGCGCGCTACCAGAACGCCTACGGCCCCGGCGCCGTGTCGCGCGGTGCGCGAGAACTGCTGGAGCCGCCCGACCTGGCCATGGCCGACAAGGCTTTGCAGTCGCTCGACGTGGCGGCCGGTCGCGCCTTCGACGTGAACGCCTCGGTGGCCGCGATCCGGCAGGACGTGGCGGCGGCCGGGCAGGGCGCCGCTGCGCCGACGCCTCCGGTGCTGGAAGCCGTGGCGCGGCTGGCGAAGCTGCGCGCCGACTACGCCGCGATGGATGAGCCCGGCAAGGTGACCTTCTTCCATCAACAGCATGCGCGGCCGGCCGATCCGGCACGCGTCGAACTGCTGGCGCGCATGACGGTGGCCGAGGCGCGCGAGATCGATTTCTCGAGCCAGCTGCTCATGAGTGCGGTGGTCAAGCAGCTGGCGCGCGGCAATGCCGGGCAGTTCAGTTCGCTGCCCGACCGCACGCTCGACACCGCGCTCGATTCGCTGTGGTCGCGCGGCGTCACCTCGCCGCGACCGCGCAACCTGATGACCGTGGCGCGCGAGTTCGAAAAGCTGGTCACGCAGGCGCTGCTACTGGCGCTGCCCGACGCCGACGTAGCCGCCTTGCTCGCCTGGCGCAACGAACCGCAGGCCGCCGCCGAGCGCGAGGCGCTGCTGGGCAGCTACCGTGCCGAGGTCAAGGGCAGCGGCGCGGTCGCGATCCGCACGCTGGTGCGCAGCTGGGGGCGGCCCTGAGACTTGACGAAAGAGCGCCAAAGTTTGCAAACTCGGGGGCATTTGTACGAAAAAGTTTCACGCGACCCCCGCATGTCGGAAAGTTCCCCGTGATTGTTTCAATTCCGTGAACACTGCGATTCAGATTGACTGGGGTTTACCCTAGGAATTTGGCGCACACTTCAGGGCATCCAAAGCCCGATCAAGAAGGAATTGAAATGAAGACCTCGAACATCCTCGCCGCCGCCGCTCTCTCCCTGCTCGCCGCCGCTGGCGCCGCCCACGCAGAGACCTACGAAGGCGTTCACGCCGTGACCTCCGGCTACAGCCGTGCCGACGTGGCACCGCAAGCCGTGGCCGCCGCCCGTGCCGGCAACGAATACAGCGACGCCGTGTCGGCCAGCGTGGCCCCCGTGCTGGCCTCGTCGGTGGACCGCGCTTCGGTCCGCGCCGAAGCCGTGGCAGCCGCCCACGCTCCCGGCCAGAACCTGCGCCGCGAATCCTTCGCTGGCAGCGTGATCCCCTCGCAGGCACGCAGCTTCACGCGCCAGGCTGGCCTGTGATCGACGGCGGCGCAAGCCGCCTCGGTTAGCAAGACCACCACCCGAAAGAACCGGACCGTGCAACAGCACCGTCCGGTTTTTTCACGTCTGCGCTGTGCTCAGGCGCGCCGATGGCTGCGGTGGCAATGGCAGTCGGGCGCGTGGTCGTCGACGATGCCCGTGGCCTGCATCCAGGCATAGACGATCACCGGGCCGACGAACTTGAAGCCGCGTTGTTTCAGTGCCTTCGACATCGTTTCGGACAGCGGCGTCTGCGTGGGCACCGTGCCCGTGGTGTTGACGACCGGTTGGCCGCCCGCCAGGCCCCAGACGAAATCGGAAAAATCTTCGCCCGCCGCCTGCATCGCGAGGTAGGCCTTGGCATTGCCGATGGCGGCCTCGATCTTGGCGCGCGAGCGCACGATGCCCGCGTCCTGCATGAGGCGCTCGACATCGGCTGGCGTGAAGCGCGCCACCGTCTCGGGCACGAAACCCTCGAAGGCCGCGCGGAAGGCGTCGCGCTTGCGCAGGATGGTGAGCCACGACAGGCCGGCCTGGAAGCCGTCGAGCATCAGCTTTTCCCACAGCGCGCGGCTGTCGCGTTCGGGCACGCCCCATTCGGCGTCGTGGTAGCTGGCCAGCAGCGGATCGGTGCGGGCCCAGGCGCATCGCGGGGGCGAAGATTGGCTGTCGTCGTGAGGCATGGCTCGGCTATCGTCGGGGAATGTTTTCGGAATGAGGGGGTGACCCTGATGCAGCAGTCTCGTTTTTCATTGTCGGCGCTTTCGCTGGCCCTCGCGGTGCTCGCCGTCGCCGTTCCGGCAGGTGCCGAAACCCTCAAGAAACCCGCGCTCGACCAGCTCGCCGCCGCCTGGAAGGGCGGCCGCACGGCGCCCGATTTCAAGGCTTTCCTGGCGCAAGCGGCGCAGGCCCAGCCCGCGCTGCAGCCCAGCGTGGCGGCCTACACCGGCGGCAAGGCGCTGGCGGGCGACGACCTCGTCAACATCGCGCGCCTGCTCGGCCTGTACAACCGGCTGCAGAACCAGCAGGCCGTGATCGCCAGCATCGGCACCATGGTGGCCTTGCCCACGGTACGCAACGTGCAGGTGCCGCCGCACGAGAGCCCGCCGATGGTCGCGTTCGGCCAGCTGGTCGAGAAGATGGCGAAGGACTTCGGGCTCGGCTACCGCAACGTCGACGGCCGCATCTTCGAAGTGAGCCTGAAGGGCCGGGGCAGCGAGGAGTTCGGCATCCTCACGCACGCCGACGTGGTGCCGGCCGTGCTCTCCGAATGGGTGCTCGACGACGGCACGCGCCTGGATCCCTTCGCGATGACGCGCGTGGGTGACTTCCTCTACGGGCGCGGCACCATCGACGACAAGGGCTCCATCGCCGCCGTGCTCTACGCCATGAAGGCCGTGAAGGACAGCGGCCTGCCGGTGGAGCGCGGCGTGCGCCTGATGATCGAGACCACCGAGGAAACCGGCGGCGACGCGATGCAGTACTACCGCGACAAGACGCCGCTGCCGGCCTACAACATCGTGCTCGACAGCAAGTACCCCGCGGTCGTGGCCGAGAAGGGCTCGGGCGCGCTCAAGGTGTTCTTCCCCGCGGAAGCGGCCGACCCCGCTGCCACGGCCACCACGGCCATCACCGCGATGAGCGGCGCCGCCTCGGCCAACGCCATTCCACAGACCGCGACCGCCACGCTCAAGGGCGGCGACCTCGCGGCCGTGGCCGCGAAGCTCGAGGCCGCCAAGGCCGCCTTCGTGCGCAAGTACGAAAGCCAGGGCGGCAAGTTCGCGATCGACATCGCGCGCGGCGCCGAGGCTGTCGAGCTGAAGGTCACGGGCACCTCGGCCCACGGCTCGCGGCCCGAAGAGGGCGTGAACCCCGTGCCGCGCCTGGCGCTGTTCCTGAAGGAGTCCGGCGTGCCGCTGGCCGCCAACCCCTACCTGCGCGCCGTGCAGTACATCGACGCGCTCTACGGCACCGGCTACCTCGGCGAGAAGATGGGGCTGGGCTACCAGGACGACTTCATGGGCCCGCTCACGATGTCGCCCACGCTGGTGCGCATGGGCGCCGACGGCCGCCTCGAGGTGACGGCCAACGTGCGCATGCCGCGCGGCCGCACGCCCGACGAACTGAAGGCGCAGGTGGCGGCCAAGGTCAACGGCTGGGCCACGGCCAGCCAGGTGAAGCTGGAGCTGGCTTACGACCAGGGCAACTGGATGGCGCGCGACCCGAAGGGCGCGTGGCTCTCGACGCTGCTCAACATCTTCGGCGACACCACCGGCCTGGAGGCCAAGCCCGTGCCCACCGCCGGCAGCACCACGGCCAAGCTGATGCCCAACGCCATCAACTTCGGCCCCGCGATGCCCGGCAAGAAGTACACGGCGCACAACGCCAAGGAATACAAGGAAGTGCCCGACCTCGACGCCGACATGCAGATGTTCACCGAGATGCTGGTGCGCATCGGCAACCTGCAGCAGATGCAGTAGCGGCCCGCGCCGCAGCGATCAGGACTTCGATGTCGCCAGGGGCACCAGCGGTGCCCCGTTCTTCGTCTTGGCCTGGATCTCGGCGATGGTGCGCCGCATCGCGACGAAGCGTTTGGCGGAGCTCGGCGGGGTGCTCATGAAGCCCTTCTTTTTCGCGCCGGCCGTGTGCACCCCGAGCTCGCGCCAGATCCGTTCGGCGCCGTCGATGTCGTAGCCCGCCGCGGCCACCATGTAGAGGCCGAGGTAGTCGGCCTCGGCGTCGAACTGCTGCGAGAAGGGCGACGACAGCGCCTCTTGCGCCAGCCCGGTGCCGCCCAGCGCGCCATCCACGATGCCGGCCGCGATGCCCACCGCGCGCGTCTTGCCGCCATGCGACAGCACGCCGTTGGCCAGCTCGTGCCCCAGCACGATCGCGAGGTCGCGGTTGTCGGGAAAGAAGCGCATCAGCGCCGAGTTGACGAGGATCTCGTGCCCGTCGTTCTCCGCATGGACCTCGTTCTTCATGCGCGTGACGGCGGTGTAGTTGCACGCCGTGGTGTATGGCAGGCGCAGCGCCGTCGACTGGCCCTCGCGCTGCACCACGGCCTCCAACCAGCCCTCGCGTTTGGCGGGCTTGGTGCGCGCGGCGTCGATGAGCACGTCGTTGAGCCGGTCGATCCCTTTCTCGCCGGCGGGCAGCGGTTTGCCGCCGACGGACAGCAGCACGTCCCCGGCGCGCAGCGGTGTGGCCGGCGCCTGCTTCCGGTCGAGTGTCCACAGCACGGTCAGCCGGTCGTCCAGGTGCAGGGCCTGTTTCACCGCCGCGCGTTCTTCCTTCTCGAAGCTCCACAGGCTGGCGATGTGCGCGCCCAGGCTGGCCCGCACGTCGCCGCCGCAGAACGGCGCGCTGTGCTCCAGGAGCGGGATCGCCACGTCGTCGAGCCGGCGCTGCAGCGTCATGCGGTGGTTCAGCGACAGCGACTGCTGCAGGGCCTGCTCCTGCACGACGTCGGGGTCGTCGCTGGCGGGCCGGATGGAGGCGGCGCAGGCCGTGAGGACAAAGGTGGCTGCGATCGACGCGCAGGCCGGGAAGAAGGACGGGCGAGGGTTGTTCATTCGCTCAAGAGGTGCTCGGCATCGGTCGCATCCAGGCGCGGACGCGATGCCAGATGCCATCGAGGGAAGGGGAGTTGCCCGGTGGCGATGGCGACCGGGCGTTCCAGGCAAGGCGAGGTGCCGCGCCCGCTTGGCATTGTGGGAGCGCGAGCGCGCTCCAAGCTGAAGATCAGATGAAGGCTCAGCCCGTCTTGCGTGAACGCAGCGTGGCCGAGGGCAGCTCGCCGAAGCGCTGCTGGTAGGCCGCGGCGAACAGGCCGAAGTTGGCGTAGCCCCACGCCTGCGCCACCGAGCGCACCGTCGCGCCGGCGTCGGCCATCAGCAGCTCGGCGCGCACGCCCTGCAGGCGCTGCTCGCGCAGCGCGCGCATCGGCGTGGCCTGGCGGTATTCGCGAAAGGCGCTGTTCAGCGTGCGCACGCTGACGCCCGCCACGCTCGCCAGCTCACCGAGCGTGGGCGCGTGCTGGGCGTGCTCGCGGATGTGGCGCTCGGCCGCCAGCACATGCCGCGGCGCCATGCGGTGCTGCACCGCCTCGGCCGGGTGCTCCAGCTGCGCGCGCCACTGGGTCAGCACGTGCACGCCGATCATCTCTTCGAGGTGCCGCCCCAGCGGGCCGGTGTCGACCGCCTCGGGCAGTTCGGTGACGCAGCGGCACGCATACGACAGCAGCGCGATCCAGCTCGACTGGGCGCCGCCGAACTTGAACTTGCGCGTCCACAGCCGCTCGTCGGCGGGTGCGCCGAACCAGCGCGCATGCAGCGCGGCCAGCGCGTCGTGCGAGAAGCTGAGGTTCACCTGCAGGTGGTTGGCATCGAAGTCCACCCAGTAGTGGGTGCGCGAGGTGTCGACCACGAAGGCGTCGCCCACGCCGGTGTCGGCATAGGCGTTGGCTTCGGACCAGTGGCGGCCCGCGCCGCGCACGGTCGTCAGCACCATGCCGACGCCGCTGTCGGGCGAGAAGTCCTTGATGTTCACCGGAATGCCGTAGTGGAACCGGCTCAGCGTGAAGTGCCCGATGCGCGTGGCGTCGAGCACCGAGTCGGGCGTGCGCGCCCGCCCGATGGGCGTGACGCGGTAGGGCATGTAGATGCGGTCCGACCAGCGCCGGATGTCGTCCCAGTCGTGCGAGGCCACCAGGCGGTGGCGCTCGCTCGGCTGCCCGCGGGCGTCGGTGACCAGCACGTTGCGGATCGCATCCATCGCGCACCTCGGTTCAAGGAGAAGAAGGCGCCGCGCCCCGGGGCAACGGCTCAGCGGTGATGGTAAACCGCGGTCTCGAAAGCCACGAAGCCCGGGTAGCTCGCGCAGTCCTGGAACGGCAGGATCTGCGTCGCCCAGTAGCCGCCGATGCCGTTCTCGCGGTCGATCCAGAAGAAACTGTTGGCCAGGCCCGCCCACATCAGCGAGTTGGCCGGGCGGCCCGTGGGCGCGCGCTCGCGGTTGGTCATGAAGGTGTAGGACCAGCCCTTGTCGGTGCCGGGCAGGAACTCGCCCGTGTTGCTCAGCGCGGGCACCGACGTGCGCCAGCCGCCCACCGACAGGTCCATGGCGGCCAGGCCGTCCTGCGCCATGCGCTGCACCGTGTCGGCCTTCAGCACACGGCCGTGCGGCCCGGCGCCGTCGTTCAGCACCATGCGGATGAACTTCATGTACTCGCCCACGGTGGCATACAGGCCGTGGCCGCCCATGTCCATCGGCGGCGGCTCGGGCAGCACCAGCTCGGGCAGCGGCGTGAGCCGGCCGTCGGCTGCTCGGTCGTGGATGGTCACGCGGCGTGCCTTCATCGACTCGGACATTCCGAAGCCGATGTCCTGCATGCCCAGCGGCTCGAAGACGCGCTCCTTCATCACCTCGCCCAGTCGCTTGCCGCGCTGCTGCTCGACGATGCGGCCCAGCCAGTCGATGTTGGCGCCGTAGGTCCAGGCCGCGCCCGGCTCGTGCAGCAGCACGGTGCGGATCGATTCGAAACTGCCCGACACCACCGTGGGAATGTTCAGCGCGGCGCGGTACTTCAGGTCGTCTTCGCTGAAGAACTCGTAGCCCAGGCCCGAGGTGTGCAGCATCAGGTCGTTGACCGTGATGCGCCGGCGCGGCGCGCGCGTGCGCGGCCGGCCGTCGGCGTCGAAGCCGTCGAGCACCTGCAGCTCGTCGAGCTCGGGCACGTAGGCGCCGGCCGGATCGGAGAGAGAAATCTTGCCTTCCTCGACCAGCTGCATCACGCAGGTGCCCGTGATCGCCTTGGTGGTCGAGAAGATGGCGAACACGCTGTCGGTGGCCATCGGCCGGTCGAGCCCGAGTTCGCGCGTGCCGGCGGCGCCTTCGTAGAAATTGCCCGTGCGGTCGGTCGCCATCGCGACGACGCCGGGGGCGCCGCCGTGGCGGTGAACGGTCTGGTGCAGCGTTGCGTCGAGCGCGGTCTTCAGCCTGTGCGAGGTCATGCCTTCTTGTCTCCTGTGTGAGGAGGCCGGGCGGTGTGTGAAGGGTTGCCTGCGCGCCGGCCTGCCATGCGAAATTCCGCAGGCAGCGGCAATCTAGGGCCGAGGGCTCACCGATCCTGTTCGCAAATGGCGGGCGGCTGTGCGGATCTGGCAGTCATTGCATGCGCGTGACCCGCGACGCGCGCGGGGCGCATTTCAGCCCACGCCGTGCGCCTGCAGCACTGCCTTCAGCCGCCGCACCTCGTGCTGCAGGTCGAGGATCAGCGCGGCGGCGTCCAGGTTCACGCCGAAGTCGCGTTCGAGGCGGCGCGCTTCAAGCGCGTGCTGCAGGTCGGTGCTGGAGAACTCCCAGCGCTCGGGCGGTGCGTCGGTCGTGGTGACCTGCACGATGCCCACTTCGACCAATTGCACGACCCAGGCGGTGTCGGCGCCGCAGGCGTGCGCCAGTTCGTTCGCGGCCAGCGGGTGCGAGACGCCGATGGCCGTGGTGGTGGTCACGGAAGAAAAGTTCGCCATGCTCAGACTCCCAGGTGCTGGCGGGGGTTGAACGAGGAGGTCGCCTGCGCGAGTTGGGCGTAGGCGTTGCGCGCGGCCTCGCTGTCGGCGGGCGGCAGTGCGATCTCGAGCAGCAGGTACAGGTCGCCGGGCGTCTTGCCCGCGAAGCCGCGGCCCTTGAGGCGCAGCTTCATGCCGCCGCGCGCGTTGGGCGGCACGGTGACCTCGACCACGCCGCCGGTGGGCGTGGGCACCTGCACCTGCGCGCCCAGCGCGGCCTCGGCCGGCGTGACGGGCAGCGTCATGTACAGGTCGCGCTCTTCCACGCGGTACAGCTTGTGCGGCGCGATGCGCACCTCAAGGTACAGGTCGCCGGCCGGCTCGCCGCCGTGGCCGGGCATGCCCTGGCCTGCGAGGCGGATGAACTGGCCGGGGTGCACGCCGGGCGGGATCTTCACGGCGAGTGTGCGGTTCTCCCACTGCGGACGGCCCTGTGCGTCGAGCGACTGGGCGCGCAGCGTGAGCTCGCGTTCGGCGCCGTTCAGCGCGTCTTCGAGCGTGATCTCGATGGCCGCGTGGTGGTCTTCGCCGCGCGCGCGGTAGTTCTGCCGCGTGGCACCGCGCCGCTCGGCGTCGCCGAACATCGACGAGAAGAACTCGCTGAAGTCGGCGTGGTCGGCCGGGCCCTGGCGCGGGCCGCGGTGAAACTCGTAGCCGGTGTCCCAGCCGGGCGGCGGCTCGAAGCTGCCGTCGGGGCGGCCGCCGCGTGCGACACGGTCGGCCAGCGCGTCGTAGGCGGCGCGCTTGTCCTTGTCGCCGAGCACGTCCTTGGCCTCGTTGATGTCGCGCATGCGCTGCTCGGCGTCGGGCTCCTTGCTGACGTCGGGGTGGTACTTGCGGGCGAGCTTGCGGTAGGCCTTGCGCACCTCGTCGTCGGACGCGGTGCGTTCGACACCCAGTGCGCTGTAGTAGTCCTTGAATTCCATGGTGGTGGTGATTCCTTTCGGTGGACGGCGTACAGGGCGACCGGGCGCTGGTTCAGGCCAGGGCGGCTCCGCCGTCGGCGTGCCGCTGTTGCAGCGGCGTCACGGCCCATGTGGGGCCGGCACGTGTGAAGCGCAAGGGTTGCGCGTTGCCGAAGATGCTCGCATCGACCGCCACGCCCAGCAGCGCGGCCAGCGCGTAGAGCGTGCCGCCGTGCGCCACCACCAGCACCGGCGCGGGCTGCGCGGCGAGTGCGGCGGCCAGCGCCTGGCGCTTGCGGTCGACGAACTGCGCCAGCGTCTCGCCGCCCTCGGGCTCGCAGGCCCAGTCGATGTTGGCGGACGAGGTGCCGATGAGCGCGCCGAAGTTGCGCTCGCGCAGGTTCTCGTGCGCGCTGGGCACGAGGCCCAGGGCGCGCGCCACGGTGTGGGCGGTGTCGAAGGCGCGGCGCGCGTCGCTGCACACGATGGCGCTGATCGGCTCGCCGGCCAGTAGCTCGGCCGCCTGCACTGCCTGCTGCTCGCCGAGCGCGCTCAGGGGCTCGTCGGGCGCCTGGAAGACGCGCAGCGCATTGCGCCCGGTCTGGCCGTGGCGCAGGAAGTAGAAGTGATCGCAGGCCGGGGCGAGCGGCTGCTCGGCGGCCAGGCGGTTCAGCAGGTCGATGCCCGTAGCGGCGTGGGCGGGAAAAGGAACGGTGCTCGAGGACATGGTTCAGTACGCCAGCTGCAGCGGCTTGCCTTCGCGCTGCGCCTGCACGTCGGCCGGGTGGAAGGGCAGCGGATGCCACTGCTTGGCCGCGAACAGCGGCAGCTGGTCGTAGGCGCGCGGCGAGGCCGGGTCGCTGCTCTGGCCGTAGGTGAGCAGGCCTTGCGCCACGGGGCCGCGCGCGTCGAAGGTCACGACCTGCATGTAGCTGCTGCCGTAGTTGATGGCGTAGCCCTTCGGGTCGATCAGCGGCTGGCCCTGCGATTCGAGCTTGTTGAGCACGCCCTCGAACTCGTCGCCGCCGGGCAGCGCGATCTTCTGGCCGCGCACGGTGCGCGACTGCGGCACGCCCAGCGCCACGTCGGCCGCGAAGCCCGCGGTGCGCACGGTGCCGACCGCATCGCCCAGCGCCTTGAACACCGCCTCGCGCGTGGCGGGTGTGGCCATGTCCAGGCCGGTGGGCGTGGTCACGGGCTGCGCCGGGTCGAAAGGCACGCGCCAGACCTTCGGCAGGTCCTTGGCCTTGCGCCAGAACTCGCGGAACAGCGCCGCGCCCTTCGATTCGGCGTTGCTGGTGCGGTCCCAGGCGGAGAGCACGCGGCAGCCCAGGGCCTGGTCGGCGTTCAGCGCGGCACCGGTGGCGGTGCACGCGGCCTTCAGGTCGTCCATCACCAGCATGCCGGCGAGGTTCCTGTCGCGGAAGATCACGCTGCGCAGCTCGGCCGCGCCCATGCGGTTGCCGGGCAGGCCGTCGGTGCCGGCCAGGCGGCCTTCGATTTCCATGATGCCGCTGCGCGTGCGCAGCCGCTGCGGCACGCCGACGGGGCCGACCAGCGGCGACACGCCGGCCATCGGCGGCACGCGCGGGTTGCTGAGCCAGAAGCTGTCGTTGCTGTTCTGCACCCAGTCGGGCGTGACGACGACGGGCATGCGGGCCGGCGCGATGATGCCGGGCGCGGCGGC
>NZ_BCUS01000163.1 GCF_001591345.1 Variovorax boronicumulans NBRC 103145
GTGCCGCCGGCCGCCGGCAGCTGTTCGCGCAGGTAGGCCAGGAAGGTGCGCACCACCTCGGGCAGCGTGCGATCGGCCAGCGTCTGCAGTTCGACCGAACGCCCGCGCATGCCGGGCTCGCGGATCTCGGCCGCCACCAGCTCGCCGCGCTGCACGCGGTCGCGCACCGTGATCTCGCCCGTGATGGCCAGCCCGCCGCCCTGCAGCACGAAGTTGGCAAGGGCCTCGAAACGGTTGCTCACCAGCACGGGCTCGAACACGAGGCCGCGGTTGCTGCAACCCACGTCGAACAGCTGGCGCACCGTGTTCTCGGGGCTGCCCAATGCGATGGGAAAGGGATGCATCTGCGCCAGCGTCACGCTGCGCGACTTCGCCAGCGCATGGTCGGGCCGCATGATCGCGAACACCGACGCCGCCTGGCGATGCTCGACCCGGATGCCGCGCACCGCCGCGCGGCTGTAGGTCAGGCCGATGTCCGCCTCGCCGAGCAGCACGGCATCGCTCACCTGCGTCGGCCCGGTGGCATCGAGCCGGAAGCGCACGCCCGGGTACTGTTCGCGGAACGCCGCGATGGTGCGCGGCAGGAACTCGTTGGCGAAGCCCGAGGAGCAGGCGATGCGCACCCGCCCGCTCAGCGGCCCCTGCAGCGCCTGGATGTCCGACAGCACGCGCTCGGCCTCCAGCGCGCCGCGCAGCGCGTGCGCCGCCAGCAGCTCGCCCGCGGCGCTGGGCACCATGCCGCGCGGACGGCGCTCGAACAGCGGCGCGCCCACCAGGGTTTCGAGCGTGGCCACCTGGCGGCTGATGGCCGAGATGCTGACGTTCAGCCGCGCGGCGGCCTCGGTGAGCGAGCCCGTGCGGGCCACTTCGAGGAAGTAGCGCAGCGAGGTTTCCTGCAGGCGGCGGCTGGGCATGGGGTGGCGTGAGGTTTGCACTGAATGCAAAGGTAGCTCAAGAAAATAGCAATTGTTGAAAAGGTGCCCGCTTTTTATGCTGCGCAGATCCCCGGTTCCCCGTCCTGCTCCCTTCTGCGCTGCCATCCATGTCCAACCCTTCCCCCCGTTCCCCCCGCCGCCTGTTGGCGCTGCTCCCCACGGCCGTCCTGCTGCTGGGCCACGGCCTCGCGCAGTCGGCCGAACTCTCGCCGGCCCAGGCCGAGCGCCATGCGCAGGGCACCTACCGCGAGTACTTCGAGCTGCTGGCGCTGCCCAACGACGCCACCGTGCCGGAGGACATCCGCAAGAACGTCGACTGGCTGGAGCAGGCCTTCCGCAAGCGCGGCTTCACGACGAAGCAGCTGCCCAACAGCGGCAAGCCGATGCTCTTCGCCGAGTTCCCGGGCAGCGACCCGGCGCGCAAGACGGTGCTCTTCTACATGCACCTCGACGGCCAGCCGGTGATCCCCGCGCAGTGGGCGCAAAAGAGCCCGTGGACGCCCGTGCTCAAGCGCAAGACGGACAAGGGCGAGTGGGAAGAGATCGATGCGGCCCCGCTCTTCAGCGGCCCGCTGGACCCCGAGTGGCGCGTGTTCGGCCGGGCCTCGGCGGACGACAAGGGCCCGATCATGATGCTGCTGGCGGCCATCGACGCGCTGAAGGCCGGCGGCGGACAGCCGGCGGTCAACGTGAAGGTGATCCTCGACAGCGAGGAAGAAAAGGGCTCGCCGTCGATCAGCCAGGTCATGCAGGCGCACCGCGAGCTGCTGCGCAGTGACGCCATCGTGATCCACGACGGCCCCATGCACGCGACCAACCGGCCCACGCTGGTGTTCGGCAACCGCGGCGCGGCCGATGCGCGGCTCACCGTGTACGGCGCCAAGGTCCCGCTGCACAGCGGGCACTACGGCAACTACGCGCCCAACCCGGCGCAGCGCCTGGCCAGCCTGCTGGCCACGATGAAGGACGACACCGGGCGCGTGACCGTGCCGGGCTACTACGACCGCGTGAAGATCGGCGAGGCCGAACGCAAGATCATGGCCGCCGTGCCCGACGACGAGGCCGCGCTCAAGCGCCGCCTGGGCATCGCGCGCACCGACCGGGTCGGCGCCAACTACCAGGAGGCGATGCAGTACCCCTCGCTGAACGTGCGCGGCATGGCCTCGGCGGCCGTGGGCGACAAGGTGGCGAACATCGTCCCCGACAAGGCCGAGGCCGAGATGGACCTGCGCACCACGCCCGACTCCGACGCGCCCTACCTGGGCAAGCTGATCGAGGCGCACATCGTCAAGCAGGGCTACCACCTCGTGAAGGGCGCGCCGACCGACGAGGAGCGCGCCCGCTACGACAAGCTCGCCAGCTTCAGCTACCGCAGCGAGGGCGCCGACGCGGCGGGCTCGCCGATCAACTCACCGATCGGCCAGTGGGCCTACAAGGCGCTGACCGACACCTTCGGCACCACGCCCGAGCCGGTGCGCATCCGCATGATGGGCGGCACCGTGCCGACGGCGGAAATCGTGCGCGTGCTGCAGGTGCCGTTCGCGATCATTCCGCTGGTGAACGCCGACAACAACCAGCACGCGGCGAACGAGAACCTGCGCATGGGCAACTACGTGACCGGCGTGCAGACGGTCTACGCGCTGATGACGCACGGGTTCTGAGCCCCCGGACGGGGCGGGTGCCCGTCAGGCCCCCTTGCCGGGCTTCTGCGCCTGCTCGCAATTCACCTGGACCAGTTCGCGCTGGTCCAGCGTCGTGCCGAAGCGCACCGCGCTGAGGCAGCCGCCCCACACGCAGCCCGTGTCGGTCGACAGCAGGTCGGGCCGCGAGAGCCAGCCCAGCGTCGACCAGTGGCCGAAGGCGACGGTGGCCGCGGCCGTCTTGCGGCCCGGCACGTCGAACCACGGCAGGTAGCCCTCGGGGCCGGGAATGGCGCCGTCCTTGCTCTCGAACTCCATCACGCCCTCGGGCGTGCAGTAGCGCAGGCGCGTGAGCGCGTTGACGATCACGCGCAGCCGCGCATGGCCCGTGAGCGCGTCGTCCCAGTGGTCGGGCGTGTTGCCGTACATCTCGTGCAGGAAGTCGCCCAGCGCGGGGCCGCGCAGCACCGACTCGACCTCCGACGCCAGCGCCAGCGTGTCGCCCACCGTCCATTGCGGCAGCACGCCGGCATGCACCATCAGCAGGTCGCCGCCGCCGACCTGCATGTGCAGCGCCATGTGCTGCTGGCGCAGCCAGTCGAGCATCGCCTCGCTGTCGGGCGCGCCCAGCAGGCCGGCCACGGTGTCCTTGCGGCCGCCCTTGCGCACGCCGTGCGCCACGCCCAGCAGGTGCAGGTCGTGGTTGCCCAGCAGGCTGCGTGCCGAGGCGCCGTAGCCCTGCAGGCGGCGCAGCACCGCGGCCGAATCGGGGCCCCGGTTGACCAGGTCGCCGAGCACCACGAGCGTGTCGCGGCTGGGAGAGAAATCGATCTTGTCGAGCAGCCGGCCCAGGGGGGCATCGCAGCCCTGGACGTCGCCGATACAGTAAAGTGACATTCCCTCATTCTCTCCCCCCGTTCATGGATGTCTTCCTGCTGGCCTTGCTGACCACCCTCAATGCGGTGTTCGCAATGTCCGAAATGGCCCTTTCCACCAGCCGCCGCGCACGCCTCGCGGCCTTGGCCGAAACGGGGGACACCGGGGCGGAGGCTGCGCTGAAGCTGATGGAATCGCCCACGCAATTCCTCTCGACCGTGCAGATCGGCATCACGTCCATCGGCATGCTCAGCGGCATCGTGGGCGAGGCCGCCTTCGCGGCGCCGCTCGCCGTGTGGATGGAAGGCCTGGGCATGGGCGCCGGCACCTCCAGCATCGTGTCGACCGCGGTGGTGGTGACCTGCATCACCTTCTTCACCATCATCTTCGGCGAGCTGGTGCCCAAGCGCATCGGCCAGCTGTACCCCGAGCCGGTGGCGCGCTTCGTGTCGCGCCCCATGCGCGGGCTGGCCAAGGCGGCCAAGCCCTTCGTGTGGCTGCTGGCCGGCGCCACCGCCACCACGCTGAAGCTGCTGCGCATCGACGCCAACGCCGCGCGCTCGGTGACGGAAGAAGAAATCTCGGCCAGCCTCGAAGAAGGCGTGGACGCCGGCGTGATCGAGCAGCACGAGCACCAGATGGTGCGCAACGTGTTCCACCTGGACGACCGCCGCCTGTCGTCGCTCATGATCCCGCGCGCCGACATCGAATGGCTCGACGCCTCCAACACCGTGGCGCAGGCGCTGCAGAAGGTGGCGGACGCCGCGGCGCTCAACCTCGTGCACTCGTGGTACCCCGTGTGCCGCAACTCGCTGGACGACGTGGTCGGCGTGATCAGCGTGGCGCACCTGCTGCGCCTGGGTTCCGCCCACAAGGGCGTGCTCGGCCAGGAGGCCACGCCCGCCGTGTTCGTGCCCGAGACGCTCACCGGCATGGAGCTGCTCGAGCAGTTCCGTACGCGCGCCGGCCGGCTGGTGTTCGTGGTCGACGAGTACGGCGTGGTGCAGGGCCTCATGACCCCGCGCGACCTGCTCGAGGCCATCACCGGCGAGCTGCAGCCCGGCATGCAGGCCGACGCCTGGGCCCACCAGCGCGCCGACGGCATGTGGGAGCTCGACGGCCTCATGCCCGTGTCGGAGCTGCGCGCGCGCCTGGGCATCCGCGAGCTGCCCGATGAAGAGCGCGGCCGCTACAACACCGTGGCCGGCCTGCTCATGTCCGTGTCGGGCCACCTGCCCGCCGTGGGCGAGCACATCGATTGCGCCGGATGGTGCTTCGAGGTCGTGGCGCTCGAAGGGCGCCGCATCGACCGCGTGCTGGCGTCGCCGGACCCGGCCGCGCCGCAAGAAGACTGAAGAGGAGGGCGCGGCCATGCTGTCGCTGCTTGCACTGAGTTGCCCCCAATGCTCGGCCCCGCTGCCGCGCGCGGCGCGCTGGCGCACCGTCAACTGCGGCTACTGCGGCGCCACCATCACGCGCGGCACCGAAACCGTCGAGCGCGAGAGCTTTCGCGCCGCCTGGCGCCGCGCCAACGCGGCGCAGCTCGCGGACACCGGCCGGCTGCTGCAATGGCGCGGCGCGCACTACCGCGTGCTCGCGCCGCTGGGCCAGGGCGAACACAGCGAGGTGCTGCTGGCCGAACGGCTGGGTGCCGTGCCCGAGCGCGTGACGATCAAGCTCGCGCGCGAAGAGGCCGGCAACGCCGTGCTCGCACGCGAGGCCGCCGTGCTGCAGGCGCTGCAAGCCCTGTCGGTGCCCGGCGCGGCCTACTTCACGCGGCGGCTGCCGCAGCCGCTGGGCCTGGGCGTGGCGCAAGGCCTGGGCGACGGCCAACGGCAGGCGCTCGTGCTGCGCCACCCGACCGGTTTCTGGGGCAGCCTGCAGGAGGTGCAGCAGGCCAATCCGCAAGGCATCGATGCGCGCCATGCCGTCTGGCTCTGGCGGCGCATGCTCGAGGTGCTGGCCTTCGTGCACGGCGCCGGCTGGACGCACCGCGCACTCGCGCCCGCGCATGCGCTCGTGCATCCGCGCGACCACGGCGTGTTGCTCATCGGCTGGTCGCAGGCCAGGCAGGACGTGTCGGGCGGCGCCATCGGGCGCGACCTGATGGCGTCGGCGCGCAGCGTGCGCGCGCTGCTGTCCGATGGCGCCACCTCCGCGCCGCTGGCCGCCTTGCTGCGCGAGTGCAGCGACGACGCCGTGGCCTGCGAGCGCCTGGGTGCGCAGGGCATCGAGCAGGCGCTGTCGGCCGCCTCGCGCGAGGCCTTCGGGCCGCCGCGCTTCGTTCACTTCGACCCCGCGCCGGCCGGCTAGCCGCCAGCCTTTCACTTTTTCCTCACGAAGGAGCACGTCCATGGGTTACGGAAATTACTCGCACGCCGCCCACGCGGCCATCGTGGCCGACCGCGCCGCCAAGTCCGGCAGCGAGGTCTTCACGCAGACCGCCACGCACGCGCTCATGAACCCGCAGGGGCTCAAGGTGCGCGAGTCGCGCGACAACGCCGACCATCCGAACTCGCTGGGCATCGCCTTCGCGCTCGACGTCACCGGCTCGATGGGCGACATCCCGCAGACCCTGGCGCGCCGCGAGCTGCCCACCTTCATGAAGCTCTTGACCGACTGCGGCGTGGCCGACCCCCAGCTGCTCTTCATGGCCATCGGCGACGCCACCTCCGACCAGGCACCGCTGCAGGTGGGGCAGTTCGAATCGACCGCCAACCTCATGGACCAGTGGCTCACCTGGAGCTACCTCGAAGGCGGCGGCGGGGGCAGCGGCGAAGAAAGCTACGAGCTGGCCTTCTACGTCATGGCGCAGCACACCGACATGGACTGCTGGGTGAAACGCAAGAAGCGCGGCTACCTGTTCGTCACCGGCGACGAGCTGCCGTACCCGGCCGTGTCGCGCCACCAGGTCGAAGGCCTCATCGGCGAGAAGCTCGACGAGGACATTCCCATCGAAGAGGTCATCGCCGCCGCGGCCGAGACCACGCACCTGTTCTTCCTGATTCCCGACGCGCAGCGCCGCCGCCGCTGCGAGCCGCGCTGGCGCGAGCTGCTCGGCGATCACGTGATCTGCATGGACTCACCCGACGACGCCTGCGCCGTGGCGGCCGGCATCGTCGCGCTCACCGAGAAGGCCGTGCCCAGCCTCGACGCGCTGGCCGGCGTGATGGCCGCCACCGGCATGGCCAAGGAGCGCGTGGGCGGCGTGCTGCACGCGCTGGACGGCTACGCCGCGCTGCTCGACCCGACTGCACCGCGCCGCGCCGCGCCGGCCGCCGGCAACGGGGCGCGCAGCGCGTGGTGGAAGCGGCTCTTCGGCTGACGGCCTGCTGTTGACTTCCACGCGCTACGTCTCGCTGCTCGGCCTCGGTTTCGGCGACTGCGGCAAGGGCCGCTTCACCGACTTCCTGTGCGGCGCCTGGGGCGCGCACACAGTGGTGCGCTTCAACGGCGGCGCGCAGGCCGGCCACAACGTGGTGCTGGCCGACGGCCGCCACCACACCTTCTCGCAGTTCGGCGCGGGCAGCTTCCACGCTGGCGTGGCGACCGTGCTCGCCAGCCCGGTGGTGGTGCACCCGACCGCGTTGCGCGTCGAGGCCGAGGTGCTGCAACGCGCCGGTGTGCCCGACGCTTTCGCGCGTCTGTTCATCGACGCGCGCTGCCGCGTGACCACGCCGTTCCACCAGGCCGCCGGCCGGCTGCGAGAGTGGGTGCGCGGCGCGGCCGCGCATGGCAGCTGCGGCGTCGGCGTGGGCGAGACCGTGCGGCAGGCGCTGGCCGCGCCCGAAACGACGCTGCACTACGGCGATCTGGTTCACCCCGCGCACACGCTCGAAAAACTTGAAGCCTTGCGCGTCGCGCTGCACTGCGAGTTCGCGAACGTGGTGCCTTCGTCGGCCGATGCCGCCCAAGAACTTTTCGTACTCGCCGACGCCTCGCTCGCACAACGCTGGCTCGACGCCGTGCAGCCCTGCCTGCGCCAGTCGCCGCCCGCGAGTGCCGACGTCATCGGCGAACGGCTGGCGCGCGCCGGCACCGTGCTGTTCGAAGGCGCGCAGGGCGTGCTGCTCGACGAGTGGCGCGGCTTTCATCCGCACACGACCTGGAGCACCGTCTCCACCGCCGCCGTCGAGGCAGTGCTGCGCGACGTGGGCATTGCATCGCCCGTTCAGCACCTGGGCGTGCTGCGCAGCCACCTCACGCGGCACGGCGCCGGGCCACTGCCCACGCACGACCGCGCGCTCGATGCGCGGCTGGCCGAGCCGCACAACGCCGACGACGGCTGGCAGGGCGCGTTCCGCCGCGGCCACCCCGACGCGGTGCTGCTGCGCTACGCGCTCGCCGCCGCCGGGCCGCTCGACGGGCTGCTCGCCAGCCACCTCGATGCGCTCGCGCGCGCGGACCTGCGCTGGTGCACCGGCTACCGCGATGCCGACGGGCGCACGCTGTCATCGCTGCCCCTGAGCGATGCGACCGACCTCGACCACCAGCACGCGCTCACCCGCCTGCTGGAAGGCGCCCAACCTTTGTATGACCCGCAACCCGTCGCCAGCGCCCCCGAGTGGGTGCGGCGCGTGGAAGCCCTCAGCGGCCTGCCTGTGCGCTTCGGCGCGTTCGGCCCGGTGCGCGAGGCCGTCCGCGCGCGCGACCTGCTGCGTTGACCTGATGAGAAAGCCTGCGTGACCCCCAACGTCTTCCTGATCGCCGGCGCCGTGCTGAGCGCCATCGCCGCGCTCTTGCACATCTGCGTCATCTTCGGCGGCCCGGCCTGGTACCGCTTCTTCGGTGCGGGCGAGCGCATGGCCGCGAGCGCCGAGGCCGGCCACCTGTACCCCGTGGCCGTCACGCTGGTCATCGCCGGCATGCTGGGCGTGTGGGCCGTCTACGCGCTGGCAGGCGCCGGCGTGCTGCAGCCACTGCCGCTGCAGGCGCTGGTGCTGCCTGCCATCACCGCCGTGTACCTGCTGCGCGGCCTTGTCGCTGTCGCGATGTGGCTGTTCGACCGGCGCCGTCTCAGCGCTTTCTGGGTGTGGAGCTCGCTCGTGTGCTTCGTGTACGGCGTGGTGCACCTCGTCGGGCTCGTGCAGGTCTGGGACACGCTCTGACCACGACCCGCCACCGCACTCAAGCAGAATCCGAATCGAAGCAACCTCGTCCTGTTTTCCCTCCCACGATCGACACCATGACCACTCCCGAAGACATTTACACCGAACCCCCCGCCGATCCCGACACGCTCGCCAACCTGGGCCCGCTGCGGCCGCTGGCCGGCATCTGGGAGGGCACGAAGGGCGTCGACGTCAAGCCGAAGAAAGAGGGCCCGAAGACGCAGGTCTACGTCGAGCACTACGAGCTGCAGCCCATCGACGCGCAGACCAACGGCCCGCAGCTGCTGTACGGCCTGCGCTACCACACCTACATCCACAAGCCCGGCCTCACCAAGATGTACCACGACCAGGTCGGCTACTGGCTGTGGGAGCCGGCCACCAGCACCGTGTTTCTCACGCTGGCCATTCCGCGCGGGCAGGTGGCCATGGCCAGCGGCCACGTGAAGCCCGGCGACACCGAGTTCACGCTCAGCGCCGAGCACGGCAGCCTGGTGAACGGCATCGTGTCGAACCCGTTCCTGGAGCGCGCCTTCACCACGGTGGCGTGGAACATCACGGTGAAGATCAACGCCGACGGCACCTGGTCGTATGACCAGGACACCGTGATGCAGATCCTGGGCCAGGCCGAGCCTTTCCATCACACCGACCGCAACACGCTCACGCGCGTTGGCGAGCCCGGGCTCAATCCGCTGGCGAAGACGGCGGCGGCCTGAGGCCGTTCAGTCGGCGGGCGGCTTCGGCGTGCGCAGGCGCCGCAGCCGCACGGTGAGTTCCTTCACCAGCTGAAGCTCCCCGCGCCGCTGCGCCACCTCCAGCGCCTGCGCGAACGAGGCCTCGGCCTTCGCAGAATCGCCGAGCGCCAGCGCGAGCAGACCCTGCAGCCGCCACGCGGCCGTGAATTCGGGGTCGAAGGCGAGCGCTTTCTCGACATGCATCAGCGCCGTGGGCGCGTCGTCGCGCCGGTGGTGCGCCAGTGCGAGGCTCATGCGCAGCAGGGCGCCGTCGCGGCCGGCGGCCAGCAGGCGTTCGAGCGCTTCCGGTGAGGGGCCGGGTGGGGTGGGGGCGGCGGTGTTCATGGCGTTCGTTCGACCTTCCTTGAGGGACTTTGAGCGCAGACCGGCGGGCGCGTCAATATCAAAGAATAATCTTTGATATTTAACGCCGCAGGCGCCCCCGATGAATCTCCCTACCTCCGTCTGGCTGTTCCAGTCCCTTCACGCGCTGGGCATGGCGCTGTGGCTTTCGATTGCGGTGCGCAACAACTGGCGCGGCTTTGCGGGCTCGGCGTTCGCGGTCGGCGGCACGATGTCGATGGCGCCGTTGCGCGTCGATCCCGCCATCGACACGCCCTTGCTCACGCGGGCCATCCGCTCGGTGGCACTGCACCGCGCGGCGCTGGGCGTGGTGCTGGCACTGCAGTTGGTGGCGGCACTGGCGTTCTGGGCCGGCAGCGCGATGCTGGTGGTCGGCGGCGACCTGGCCACCGCACGGCCGTGGCTCAACCTGGGGCTCGCCGGCTTTGCCGCCTTCCTCTTCGCGATGCACCTGGGCGGCCTGTGGTTCGCCTACTGGATTCGGCAGGATGGCTTGCAGCTCACGCACCTCGTGCTGTTGCTGTGGGTGCTGGCGGCGTTCTTCCTGTTCAACCTGTCGTGCATTGATGCCGTCTTCGTCCTACGCGCGCGGTGAGGCCGCGCCCACAGCCCGCGCGGCGCGCTGCATTCACCATCGGTCCCCATGAACAGAGTGATTCTTGCGTTCCTGGGTGTGGCTGCCTGCACAGCGGCCATCGTGGCCAACGCCGAGCCCGTCAAAGTGCCCATCAACAGCGACGACAAGGGCACGGCCTACATCGCCCCCAACGTGAACTCCACCGAAACCTCGGCCCGCACGAACGGCGCCACGGTCGGCGTGCAGCGCCCCGACGGCAGCGCCCTGGAGGCCGGCACCGACACCTCGGGCAAGCGGCCCACCTATTCGGTCGGTGCCAAGACCGGCGGCGACGTCTCCTTCTCGGGCGGCGCGCATTCGGACGGCAAGGCCAACACCGGCGTGAAGGCCGGCGTCACCATCAAGTACTGATCGGTCAGACCATCGTCGCGTAGACGATGAAGCCCTCGTGCTTTGCCATCTTGTCGTAGAGCATCCGCCCCGCCGCATTGGTCGTGTGCGTCTGCCAGTACACGCGCTGCCCGCCCGCACGCCGCACTGCGTCGTACACGCCCTGGATCAGTTGCCGGCCCACGCCCCGGCCGCGTTCGGACGACTGCGTGAACAGGTCCTGCAGGTAGCAGGTCGGCTCGATGCGCGTCGTGCTGCGGTGGAACAGGTAATGCACCAGCCCCACCAACTGCCCCTCGCGTTCGGCCACCAGCGCATGCACCGGCTCGTACGCATCGAAGAAGCGCTGCCACGTGGCCTGCGTGATCGCCTCGGGCAGGGCCGTGGGGCCCTCGCGGCCGTAGAAGGCGTTGTAGCCGTCCCAGAGCGGCTTCCAGGCGGCGAAGTCGTCGGGCTTGGGTGGGCGGATCAGGAGCGCGGGCGTGGTCATGAACTCAGGGGGCCTTTCCATTGGGCACGGGGGTGTTGCGCGCCACGATGGCGGCGTTGACGGGACAGGCCGGCAGCGCCACCGGCACTGCCGCGGGCATGGGTTCGGGCACCGGCCCCATCGATTTTTCGAGAAAGTCGAGCATCGCGCGCATCGCCGCGCTGTTGTGGCGGCGCTGCGAGTACGCGGCATACAGCCAGTGCTCGTGCGGCATGTGGTCGCGCAGCACCGGCACCAGCGCGCCGCGCTCCAGGTGCGACTGCGCCAGCGGCTCGGGCACGTAGGCCACGCCCACGCCGCGCAGCGCCAGCTCGATCAGCGCCACTGCATCGTTGGCCTCCATGCGGCTGTGCACCGCCACCTCGTGCGGCTGGCCGTCGGTTTCGAACGGCAGGTGCGTGGTGGGCATCGGCGAATAGCTCAGCACGTCGTGCCGCGCCATATCCTCGGGCACCTGCGGAATGCCGCGCTGCGCCCAGTAGGCGGGCGACGCGCACACCACCATGTCGAAGCGCACCAGCCGGCGCACGATCAGGTTCATGTCGTCG
>NZ_BCUS01000164.1 GCF_001591345.1 Variovorax boronicumulans NBRC 103145
GCACCGTGTCGCGCGCGATGGCCATCAAGCGCGCCGGCCGCAGCAGCCCGGCCGCGCGCAGCAAAGCCTCCAGCGCCGCCCAGTCGAAAGCACGCAGCGTGGCGTCGATGGTGCGGTTGACGCCGTAGTCGCGCGCCGGCACGTCCTCGAAGAAGGCGGCCACGCAGACCGGGTCGTACAGCGGCGCGAGCACTGGTGCCACGCCATCGGGGTAGCGCAGGGCCCAGTTCTTCAGGTGCGCGTCGCTGTTGCCCAGCAGGATGAAGGCCACGAGGCGGCGCACGCACTCGCGCACGTCGGCCACCGGGTTGGGCGACAGGCGGTCGAGCACGCGCAGCATGGCGGGCCAGTCGGTGGCCAGCCCGCGGCCGTACTTCTGGCGCGGCTCGTACTGCAGCACCTGCGCGAACTCTTCCATGTGGATGCGCCCGCCCTCGGGCGTGCGGTCGAAGCGGCGCACCGCCAGGATCTGCGCGAAGGGCACCTGCTCGGGCAGGTCGGCGTCGGCGCGGTCGATCACGTGGGCCTGCGCGCAGTCGAGCCCGAGCGCGCCGCACAGGCGGTAGCCGGCGTATTCGTTGGCGACCAGGTCGGGGTGGCGCGTGCTCGGCAGCTTGAGGATGAACGAGCCCGCCGCGCCGTGGCGCTTGACCACGTAGCGGCGTCCGTCCTGCACCGCCGAGAACTTGGTCACCACGCCGGGGATGGCGGCGGCGTCTTCCACCGGCATCTCGACGAAGCCGGGTTCGAGCACGTCGAGCCCCAGCGCCGTGTGCCAGTGGCGCACGGTGTCGGGAATGCCCTCGGACGTGGGCACGGGCTCGACCTCGAGCGCGCCCATGAGGTCGTGGCCGGCGGCGGCCAGCAGCTCGAACTCGTCGTCGGCCGCGCAGCCGCGCTGCTGCGCCAGGCGCTCGCGGTTGTGGCCCTCGGGCAGCAGGTTCTGGAAGTAGCTGGGCCAGCGGCCGTCGCTGCGCGACACGCGGGTGTCGCGCGCCGAAGCGAGGATGGCGCGCGTGGCGGCCTCGTCGGCACCGCGGTACGCGAGGGACAGCGTGGGCCGGCCCGCATCGGCGATGTACGCCTCGTCGAAGGACACGCGCAGGATGTCGCCGTACTGCGAGAGGTAACCGATGGCGCGCCGCCCGCCATCGGGCAGGTGCAGGTGCATCCGCAGGTAGCGGATGCCCGTGTTGAAGGCGGCGCGCGTGCTCACCGCCTCACCGGTTCTCGTCGGCCAGGCTCTGCGCGATGGACGGCGGTGCGCCCACGCCCGCCGGCTGGCCGAGCAGGCGCCCGCCCGAGCGCACGAAGTCTTCGAGTTGCGGACGCAGGCTGGCGGGCACGGGCATCAGTTCGAGCCCCAGCACGCGCGCCATTTCGAGCAGCGTCGACAGACGCGGATCGATCTGCCCGCTTTCGATGCGCTGCACCGTCATGCGCGACAGCCCGGCGCGCGTGGCCAGCGCCTCCTGGCTCAGGCCGCCGGCCTTGCGGGCTTTTTCGAGTTCTTCGGTCAGTTGGAGCATTGCAATGCGCTTTTATCGGAAATTGAGTAGCAATGCTATCTATATGGGATGGTGGCGGCAATAAAAAAGCGACCCACAGGTCGCTTTCTTGTTCAATTGCGCACTGAAAGGCGCAATGCGTCGTTCAGCCGTTCAGCTCAACACCACGCTGCTCAGGCGACGGCGATAAGTGGCCACCACCGGATCGTCCGGCGGAATCTGCCCGTCGGCGACCTTCACCTTCGGCGGCTCGATCACGTCGAGGATCGCGATGTAGGTCTTGCGCGCGAGGTCTTCGCTCCAGGTCTTGTCGCGCATGAGGATGTCGAGCAGCTCGTCCATCGCGTCGGTCCAGCGCTGGGCGGCCATCAGCAGGCGGGCGCGGTTGAAGCGGGCGTCGAAGTCGCGCTTGTTGGCCGCGATCTTGTCGTCGAAGTCGCCCAGCGTCGGCGCCGAGCCGGTGACGGGTGCGGCGAAATCGATGGCGTCCATCCAGCGCTGCAGCGAATCGAAGCGGCGCACCAGCGTGGTCTTGGCGATCACCGGGGCAAAGGCGACCTTGGCGTCGTCCACGCGGCCTTCCTGCAGCAGCAGCTTGATGTAGTCGAAGCGCGCGTCGTCGTTGGCCGGGTCGGTGGCCACGGCGTGCTGCAGCTTCTCGAGCGCGCCCAGGGTGTCGCCCTCGGCCAGCGCTTCCTGCGCGGCGGCGCCTTCCGAAGCCGCTTCGGCTTCCTCCGCGCCCGGCACGTGCTTGTCGAGGAATTCGCGGATCTTCTCGGCCGGAATGGCGCCCACGAAGCCGTCCACCGGCTGGCCGTCCTTGAACATCACGCAGAAAGGGATGCTGCGCACGCCGAACATCTCGGACAGCTGCGAGGAAATCTGCGGCACCTTGTCGGCGTCCAGCTTGGCCAGCGTGAAGCGGCCGGCGTACTCGGTTTCGAGCTTTTCGAGCACCGGGCCGAGCTGTTTGCAGGGGCCGCACCATTCGGCCCAGATGTCCAGCAGCACCGGCGTGGCGACCGAGCCTTCGATCAGCTCGGCCTGGAAATTTTCGAGAGTGATGTCGATCATCGGGAACAGCTGGGGGTGAAACGTAAAATTGAAACCATGAACGAAACCATTCAGGTCGGTGTAGTGATGGGCTCGAACTCCGATTGGGAGACGATGCGCCACGCGGTCGAGATTCTCCAGCAATTCGGAATCAGCCACGAAGCGAAGGTGGTCTCGGCCCACCGGATGCCCGATGCGCTGTTCGCGTACGCCGAAAGCGCCGCCGGGCGCGGGCTCACCGCGATCATCGCGGGAGCGGGCGGCGCGGCCCACCTGCCGGGCATGCTGGCGTCGAAAACCACGGTGCCGGTGCTCGGCGTGCCGGTGGCCAGCCGCCACCTGCAGGGCGTCGATTCCCTCTACAGCATCGTGCAGATGCCCAAGGGCGTGCCCGTGGCCACCTTTGCCATCGGCACCGCCGGCGCGGCCAACGCGGCGCTGTTCGCCGTGGCCATGCTGGCGGTGAACAACCCGGCGCTGCGCGCCAAGCTCGACGTCTTCCGCACGGCCCAGACCGCCGCTGCCGAGGCCATGGTGCTGCCGCCGCCCGAAGCGGGCGCGGCGGTGTCGCCCTTCTCGCCGCAAGGCGGGGGTGCACTGTGAGCACGGGCCATTCGGGCGACCTGCCCATCCTCCCGGGCGCCACGCTCGGCGTGCTCGGCGGCGGCCAACTCGGGCGCATGTTCGCCCACGCGGCCCAGCGCATGGGCTACTTCACCGCGGTGCTCGACCCCGACGCCGACAGCCCCGCCGGCCGCGTGAGCCACCACCACATCCACACCGACTACGCCGACGTCGACGGCCTGGCCCGCCTGGCCGGCCTGGCCGACGCGGTGACCACCGAGTTCGAGAACGTGCCCGCGCCCTCGCTGGAGCACCTGGCGGTGGCGCGGCCGGTGTCGCCCGCGGCCTCGGCCATCGCCATCGCGCAGGACCGCATCGCCGAGAAGGCGCACTTCACGCGCTGCGGCGTGCCCTGCGCGCCCTACGCCGTCATCGAGACCGCGGAGCAACTGGCTGCCGTTGATGACCAGCTGCTGCCCGGCATCCTCAAGACCGCCCGCCTGGGCTACGACGGCAAGGGCCAGCAGCGCGTGAAGACGCGCGCCGAGCTGGTCGAGGCCTGGCAGGCCGCCGGCTGCGTGCCCTGCGTGCTCGAGAAGATGCTGCCGCTCGAGTTCGAGTGCTCGGTGATCCTGGCGCGCGGGCGCGACGGCCAGATCGTGCATTTCCCGCCGCAGCGCAACCTGCACCGCGACGGCATCCTTGCCGTGACCGAGGTGCACCCGCAGAACATGCCCAAGACCGTGGCGCAGGGCGCGGTCAATTCCGCCAAGAGCATCGCCAGCGGCCTGGACTACGTGGGCGTGCTGTGCGTCGAGTTCTTCGCGCTGGCCGACGGCTCGCTGGTGGTGAACGAAATGGCGCCGCGCCCGCACAACAGCGGCCACTACACCATGGAAGCCTGCGACGTGTCGCAGTTCGAGCTGCAGGTGCGCACCCTCGCCGGCCTGCCGCTGACCGCGCCGCGCCAGCACAGCCCCGCCGTCATGCTCAACCTGCTGGGCGACCTCTGGTTCCCGGGCGGCGAGGGCGACGGCGCCAAGCCGGTCGCACCGCGCTGGAGCGAGGTGCTCGCCCTGCCCGGTACCCACCTGCACCTGTACGGCAAGCTGGCACCGCGCCGCGGCCGCAAGATGGGCCACCTGACCCTCACCGGCGCCACGCTCGAGAGCGTGCGCGCCAATGCCTCGCAGGCCGCGCTGCTGCTGGGCCTGCCGGCGCTCGCATGATCCTCGACGGCCACGCTCCCGACGCCATCGCCGAGGCCGCGCGCGTGCTGCGCGCGGGCGGACTGGTCGCCTTCCCGACCGAAACCGTCTACGGCCTGGGCGCCGACGCCAGCAGCGACACCGCCGTCGCCGGCATCTTCGCGGCCAAGGGCCGGCCGGCCGACCATCCGTTGATCGTCCACGTGGCGGCGGGCGCCAAGGGCGCGCAGGCGCTGTCGCGCTTCGCCCAGCCGCTGCCGCCTTTCGCGCAGAAACTCGTGCAGGCCTTCTGGCCCGGCCCGCTCACGCTGATCGTCACGCGCCAGCCCGGCGTGGGCACGGCGGCGGCCGGCGGGCAGGACACCATCGGCCTGCGCTGCCCCGCGCACCCGGTGGCGCAGGCGCTGCTCGAAGCCTGCGCCGAGCAGGGCGTGCCCGGCCTCGCGGGGCCCAGCGCCAACCGCTTCGGCCGCGTCAGCCCGACGACCGCGCAGCACGTGCACGACGAATTCGGCGACGCGCTGCTGGTCGTCGACGGCGGCGCCTGCGAAGTGGGCATCGAATCGACCATCGTCGACTGCAGCCGCGGCGCGCCCGTGCTGCTGCGCCCGGGCCTCATCACGCGCGACCAGATCGAAGCCGCCGTCGGCGAGCCCCTGCGCGACCGCGAGGTGCTCGACACGCCCGACCCGCGCGCCTCGGGCACGCTGGAGGCGCACTACGCGCCCGACGCCAAGGTGCGGCTGATGGACCCCAAGGCCATCCAGACCGGCCTCGACGTGCTCGGCGCCAACGCCGCGCACATTGCCGTGTGGACGCGCAGCAACGTGCGCAGCCGCTCGCAGCGCGTGCTGCTGCGGCGCATGCCCGACGATGCCGCGGCCACCGCGCAGCAGCTGTTCGCGGTGCTGCGCGAGTTCGACGCGCAGGGCGTGAAGCTGATCTGGGTCGAGACGCCGCCCGACACGCCTGAGTGGGAAGGCGTGAAAGACCGCTTGCAGCGCGCTGCAGCGGCCTGATCAACGCCTGATCGGCTGCTTGGCCGCGGGGCTCAGCCCCCGGCCGCCAGCACTCCCTGGAAGAACCCGCGCGCTGCCGCCAGGCAGAACGGTGGCGCCAGCGTGCCGTGGTAGGCCGCGGTCACGGCGCGCGCCTTGTCGGTGGCGCTGCCCGGCGTGCTCTGTGCCAGCAGGTCCTTGGCCTGCGCGAAGCCGGCGCGTGCCGCCGAGTAGCTGTCGGTGGTGCCGCGGTCTTCCAGGTCGACCACCGCGAGCGCGGCGGCCGGCATGCCCTTGGCGCGGAAGTAGCCGGCCGTGGCGCGCGTGCTCAGGAAGTTCACGGTCGGGTCGTTCGCGCCGCTGCACAGCAGCATCGGCTTGGTCGGCACCCAGTTGCGCAGGTCGTTGGCGATGGCCGCCTTGCGGAAGCCCGTGGCGGGCTTGCAGTCCAGCGGCGAGGCCGAACCGAGCGACGCGGCCGTGGCCGGCAGCGCGTTGCCGGGGCAGGGGGCCGACTGGATGTCGGTGGCCGCCTGCGTGAGGAAGCTCTGCTTGATGAGGTTGTTGGCGCCGTAGAAGATCGCCAGCTCGGGGCTCACCGGGCCGGGCTTGCCGTCGGCCGGGAACAGCGCCAGCTGCGGCAGCTTGCCGCTGGAGAACAGCGTGCCCGGCGTGAGGGTGGGCAGCAGGGTGTCGATGCCGGTGGCGTACTGCGCTTCGTAGACGTCGCTGGTGCTGTTGTAGACATTGCCGAACTGCTGCTGCCAGCTGGTCGACAGCAGCGGCACGAACAGGGTCGAGCCCAGTGCCGGCCAGCCCAGGTAGGTGTAGTCGGTCAGGAGGCTGATGGCCGAGGGCGCAGCCAGCGGGGCCGAGGCCGTCACGGTCTTGCCGGTGGCCTGCATCTCGCGGTGCGCGGCCATCGCCACGTAGCCGCCCTGCGAATAGCCGGTGATGAACAGCGAACCGGCGTCGTTCGCGCCGATGTCCGAGAAGGTCTTGCGTGCCGCGGTGAGCGCATCGACCATGTCCTTGCCTTGCTGCTCGCCGTTGAGGTAGGGGTGGTAGGGCAGCGTCGACTTGTCGTAGCCCGCGTAGTTGGGCGCCACCACGATGTAGCCCTGCGCCGCGAACATGGCCGCCACCATCAGGCCTTCGCCGGCGGCCGGCTGGGTGGTGTCGGTCCACTTGGCGAGGTTGTAGTTGCGCGCCGGCGTGGTGCCGTGCGCGTACAGCACCACCGGTCGTGCGCCGCTGCAGGCGACGTCGGAACCCGAGGGCACCATGATCGCGGCGGTGGCGTTGGTGGCTTCGTTCTTGCCGCCGACGGTGCGGTATTCGAGGTAGCGCATGTCGACGCCGCACTTGGGCGCGCCGGTGACCTGCAGCAGCGCCTTGCCCTGGTCGGAGGCCTGCAGGCTGGCCCTGAACTGGTCGGCCGTGAGCTTGGTGCCCTGCTCGGGCGGGCTGGTGACGACCGAGCCGCGCCCGGTGTCGCTGCCGCCGCCCGGCGGCGGAAAGCCGATGCCGATGCCGCCCCCACCGCCGCCCCCGCCGCAGGCGGCGAGCAGCAACGTGGCGCCGGCGAGCGTCGCCGCGGCGGTGACCCGGCGGACCGGGAAGGACGAGGGCTGTGAATGCCGTGGGTGCTGCAAGGTCAAGACGCGTCTCCTGGATAGGTATCGAAAACGAACGAGCGTCCGATTCTGGGCAGCGCCATGGCCGCGCGCAAGCAGCGTTTGCGAGCAGAACCTATTCAGGAGCGGGACGCCTCGGGCCCCGTCCGAGTCACTGGTCCTGCGCGGTCCAGTCGATCAGCGCGTCGAAGGCGGCGCGCGCGGCGCCGGCGTTCTCGCCGTTGGCGATGGCCACCAGCACGTAGCGCCGGCCGCTCGCGCCGTGCACGTAGCCGGCCACGCCCGAGGCGTCGCGCAGCGTGCCGGTCTTCAGGTGCGCCGCGCCGCCCGAGCGCAGTGTGCGCCGCTTCAGCGTGCCGTCCACGCCCATCGCGGGCAGCGAGGCCACCAGTTCGGGCATCACGGGCGAGCGCCACGCCACCTGCAGCATCTTGCCGAGCGCGGCGGCGCTGATGCGCTCGTCGCGCGACAGGCCCGAGCCGTTCTCGAACACCGGCGACGCCTCGCCGGTGCCGATGCGTTCGCGCCACCACTGGCCCAGCGCGCTGCGCGAGGCCTCGAAGGTGCCGCGCTGCTTCTGCGTGAGGCCCAGCGTGAGGAACACCTGCTGCGCCATCACGTTGTTGCTGTACTTGTTGATGTCGCGCACCACTTCTGCGAGCGGCGGCGACTCGAAGTCGAAGGCCGGCTTCAGGCCCGCGGGCACGCGGCCCTCGCGCATCTGGCCGCCCACGCGCCCGCCCATCTCGGCCCACATGCCGCCGATGGCGCGCAGGCTGTAGGTGCGCGGGTCGGCGTAGGCCACGGCCCAGCTCTTCTCGCCGCAGCCCGTGGGAAAGCCGCCATTGAAGCGGATGCGGTTCACGTCGCTGAAGTCAGGCTTGAGCGCGCCGCGCCAGTCGCCGCATTCGCCGGGCGCCAGCGGCACCGTCGGCGGCATCGCCACGCTGGCCAGCGGGGGCTCGTAGCTCACGCGCGCGTACTGGCCGGCGCGGTCGGGCGCGAAGGTCATGTTGACCGACTTGAAGTTCACCAGCAGCGCATCGGGCGAGGCGTTGTAGGGGCGCAGCGGCTCGCCGTCGAAGGCGGCCGGGTCGTTCTCGACCGTGGTCTCGAAGGCGCTGCGGTCGATCACGATGTCGCCGCTCACGGTGGTGATGCCCAGGCCCTGCACGTGGCGCAGCAGCAGCCACACGCGCTCCAGCACCAGCTTGGGATCGCCCTGGCCCTTGATGTAGAGGTTGCCGTTGAGCACGCCGTTGGCCACCGAGCCCTCGACGTAGACCGGCGTGTTCCAGCTGTAGGCCGGGCCGAGCAGGTCGAGCGCCGCGTAGGTGGTCACCAGCTTCATGATCGAGGCCGGGTTCACCGGCACCTGCGAACGCCATGCCAGGCGCGGCGCGCGGCCCGCGTCGGCATCGGCCACGAGCAGGGTCACGGCCTCGCGCGACACCTTGGCGCGCGCGAGGGCGGCATCGACTTGAGGCGGAAGGGCTTGCTGGGCGAAGGCGCCGGCCGGGGCCAGCAGGGCGAGGGTCAGTGCGAGGGGCGCAGGGCGGAAGACAAGAGGCATCCGCGGATTATCCCGGCGGGAAAATGTGCAGCTTCGCGTGGTACAGCAGCATGATCGTCTTGGCGTCGGCGATGCGGCCGTCGGCCACCATGGCCAGCGCCTCGTCGATGCCCAGCTCGAGCACCTCGATGTCCTCGCCCTCCTCCGCCAGCCCGCCGCCCGCGCCGACGCGCATCGAGGCCTCGTAGGGCGCGACGAAGAAGTGCAGCTTCTCGGTCACCGAACCCGGGCTCATGAAGCTCTCGAACACCTTTTGCACGGTGCCGAGCCGGTAGCCCAGCTCTTCTTCCACCTCGGCGCGGATGCGCTCCTCGGGCGCGGCGTTGTCCAGCAGGCCCGCGGCCGCCTCGATCAGCAGGTCGTCGTGGCCGTTGACGAAGGCCGGGTAGCGGAACTGCCGCGTGAGCAGCACCGTGCGCTGGCCCAGGTGATAGGGCAGCAGCGTGGCGCCGTTGCCGCGGTCGTAGGTCTCGCGGTGCATGCGCTGCCACTCGCCGTCATTGCGCCGCCAGTCGAAGGCGGTGGTGCGCAGCGTGTACCAGTTGTCGGACAGGAGGGTGACTTCGTGCACCCGGACGCGGTCGTGAATGGTCATGGCGGCGAGCATAGAACCGAGTTCGTGCAATATCAAGAAGATTCGTGCAATAGCGTGCAAACCCGTTACCATCGGCCCATGCTCACCCGACCGCGCAAGCAACACATCCTCTCGGTCCTGCGGCGCGACGGCCAGGTCGTCGCCAAGGCGCTCAGCGAGGAACTGGCCCTGTCCGAAGACACCATCCGCCGCGACCTGCGCGAGCTCGCGGCCGAAGGGCTGCTGCAGCGCGTGCACGGCGGCGCGCTGCCGGTGGCCGCGGCCGAGGCCGACTTCAGCGGGCGCCAGCAGCTCGCGCCCGACGAAAAAGTGGCCATCGGCCGCGCCGCCGCGCGCCTCGTGAAGCCGGGGCAGGTGGTGTTCATCGACGGCGGCACCACGGCCGTGCAGCTGGCGCGCCACCTGCCGCTCGCGCTGCAGGCCACGGTGGTCACGCACAGCCCGTCGGTGGCGGTCGAGCTGGCGGCGCACGCCGGCATCGAGGTGGTGCTGATCGGCGGGCGGCTCTTCCGGCATTCGATGGTGGCGGTCGGCGCGGCGGCCATGGCGGCCATTTCGCGCATTCACGCCGACACGTATTTCATGGGCGCCACCGGCGTGCACGCCGAGGCGGGCCTGACCACGGGCGACGCGGAAGAGGCCGAGATCAAGCGCGCCCTGATGGCCGCGGCGGCCGAGACCGTCGTGCTGGCCTCGTCCGAAAAGCTGGGGGCCGCGTCGGCGTGGGTGGTCAGTCCGCTGACAGGCGCGACGCAGCTGCTGGTGGCGCCGCAGGCCCCCGAGCAGGCGCTGGCGCCGCTGCGCGCGGCCGGCCTGGCGATCCTGCGCGCCGACGAGGCCGGTTGATTCGCCCCGCCCCTGCGCGGCCGGGGCCTGCCCTCGATAATGGCGGGATGCCCGCCGCGCCCCCGCAGACCTCCCCGCCCCTCCTGTCTCCCCGCATGCTCGGCATCGGCGCGGCCGTGGTCACCGTCGTGGTCTGGACCGCCTTCATCCTCATCGCGCGCGCCTCGGCCGCGCGCTCGCTCACGCCCTTCGACCTGGCCTTTGCGCGCATGTGCGGCGCCAGCCTGGTGCTGGTGCCCTGGGGCGCGTGGCTGGCGACGAAGCACCGCGGCGCGGTCTCCTCGTTCTTCGGGTTGTCGCCGCTGTCGCTGCGCATCACCGCCACCGCCGGCATCTTCGGCGGCGTGGCCTACGCGCTCATCGCCTACAGCGGCTTCTTCTTCGCGCCGGCCGGCCATGCCGCCGTGCTGATGCCCGGCAGCCTGCCGCTGTGGACCACGCTGCTGGCCGCGCTGGTGCTGCGCGACCGCATCACGCCCACGCGCGCCATCGGGCTGGCGATGATCGTCGCGGGCGACCTCGTGGTCGGTGGGCGCAGCCTGCTGCACGCCTTCGAGGGCGGCGAGGTCTGGAAGGGCGACCTGATGTTCATGGGCGCAGCCTTCTGCTGGGCCTGCTACAGCGTGGTGGCGCGCCGCCACGGCCTGGACGCCGTGCGCGCGACCATCGCCATCACCGTGTTCGCGCTCATGACCTATGTGCCGGTCTACACCTTGCTGGTGGCTTCGGGCGCGGTCGTGAGCCACATCGGCAGCGCACCGTGGGGCGAGGTCGCGTTCCAGATGGCCTTCCAGGGCCTCGGCTCGGTGGTGATCTCGGGCATCACCTTCACGAAGATGATCCAGCACTTCGGCCCCGTGCGCACCACCATGATCACGGCGCTGGTGCCGGGCCTGTCGGCCTTCGGCGCGGTGCTGTGGCTGGGCGAACCGATGCACTGGAGCCTGGTCGCCGGGCTCGCGCTGGTGACGGGCGGCATCCTGTTCGGCGTGCGCAAGGCCGCGGCCGTGCGCGTGGCGCCGGTCTGCCCGACGCCGTGCCCGGCGGGAATGGGGCGTCCGAATGTCTGACAAGCTGCTGGCCTTCGACACGAGCACCGAGCACCTGTCGGTCGCGGTGCGCCACGGCGACCGCGTGCTGGCGCACAGCGGCGTGGGCGGCGCGCAGGCGTCGAGCACGCTGCTGCCGCTGATCCGCGAGCTGCTCGCCGACGCGGGGCTCGCACTGGCCGAGCTCGACGCCATCGTCTTCGGGCGCGGCCCGGGCTCCTTCACCGGCCTGCGCACCGCCTGTTCGGTGGCGCAGGGCCTGGCCTTCGGCGCCAAGGTGCCGCTGCTGCCGGTCGACACCCTGCTGGCCGTGGCCGACGAGGCACGCCATGCCTTCGGCGCGCAGCGCGTGGTGGCCGTGCTCGATGCGCGCATGGACCAGCTCTACGCCGCGCACTACGACTTCGCCTCCGCCGGCCCGTTCGGCGGCGACCCCGAGCCGCTGCTGCTCGCCCCCGAGGCGCTCGAGGTGCCGGCCGGCTGGGCGCTC
>NZ_BCUS01000165.1 GCF_001591345.1 Variovorax boronicumulans NBRC 103145
CCCAGCGCCGCGCCGAAGCGCCGGCCGCGACCACGCGCTTCGAGGACAAGCAGAAGCGGGCCGCCGAACACCGTGCCAACCGCGAGCGCCAGAACGCCGAGCGCACCAAGCCGCGCGGTGCGCCGTTGCCACCGGCACCGGCGGCTTCCTCGCCCTGATCCTTGAAAGAGGGCGGGCGCTCAGGCCGCCGCGGGCAGCCGGTCGAGCTTGAGCACCGCGATCGAGATGTTGTCGCCCGTGCCGCGCGCACGGCGCCGTGCTTCTCCCACCAGGATTTCCACCGCATCGCGCGGCGGCTGCGCGTACAGCACGCTGGCCAGTTCCTCGGGTGAGAAGTAGTGCCACAGGCCGTCGCTGCAGGCCATCAGCAGGTCGCCCGGCTGCAGCTTGGCGATGTGGTGCGGATCGACGGGCGGCGGCGTGGTCGTCATGCCCAGGCAGCCCAGCAGGATGTTGCCCTGCGGATGGATGTTGGCCTCGGCCTCGCTGATCTGGCCGCGATCGACCAGCGCCTGCACGTACGAATGGTCGCGCGTGCGCTTGATCAGCGCACCGTCGTTGAAGTGATAGATGCGCGAGTCGCCCGCGTGGATCCAGGCGCAGTCGCCCTTGGGGTTCATCAGGAAGGCGGCCAGCGTGCTGTGCGGTTCCTGCTCGCTCGATAGCGCCGTGAGCTTGATCACCGTGTGGGCGTCTTCGAGCAGCTGGCGCAGCACGACGGCGGGGTCGTCGCGTTCGGGGCTGTAGCGGGTGAAGAGCTGGCGCGCGGTCATGAGCACCTGGTCGGACGCCTTGCGCCCGCCGCTGCGTCCGCCCATGCCGTCGGCGATGACACCGAGCACGCAGCCCGGCGTGCGAGGGTGGCTCATCAACAGCACCTGGTCCTGCTGGTAGGGGCGATCCCCCTTGTGGAGGCCGGTGGCGGCGGCGAGTCGAAAGCCTTGGGTCATGAGCGCTGGGGCGCCAGAGGCGCGCTTTCTGTCTTCTCTGGGGTTCGTGTCAGGACGTATTATCGAATGAACACGCGCGGCCCCATGCGGCACGCGCACCCCCACCGTTGGACTCCAATCTTCATTCCCTTTCCCGTCAGCTGATCGAGCTGCGCATTGCGCATGCCGACCTGGACGCCACCATCGACCGGCTCTCGGAAGACGGCACGCCGCAGGACGAACTGCTGATGCGCCGCCTGAAAAAGCGCCGCCTCGCCCTGCGCGACCAGATCGCCCAGCTCGAGAACGCGCTCGACCCGAAAGAACCGGCGTGACGTCGCCGCTCGAAAACCAGGTGCGCGATGCGTTCGCGCAGGACGGGGTGCTGTCGCAGGCCGCCGAGCAGTTCCGCGAACGCGGCGGCCAGACCGAGATGGCGATGGCCGTGGCCCGCACCATCTCCGACGGCGGCATGCTCGTGGTCGAGGCCGGCACCGGCGTGGGCAAGACCTTCTCGTACCTCGTGCCGGCGCTGCTGAGCGGTGAGCGCGTGCTGCTCTCGACCGCCACCAAGACCCTGCAGGACCAGCTGTTCGGCCGCGACCTGCCGCGCCTCGTCGAGGCCTTCGCGCTGCCGATACGCACGGCGCTGCTGAAGGGTCGGGGCAGCTACCTGTGCCTGCACCGCCTCGACATGGCGCGCCACGACGCCTCGCTGCCCGAGCGCGGCAGCCTGCGCACGCTGGCAAAGATCGAGCAGTGGTCGAAAGCCACGCGCACCGGCGACCTCGCCGAACTGCCGGGTCTCGACGAACGTTCGCCGCTGATCCCGCTGATCACCTCCACGCGCGAGAACTGCCTGGGCGCGCAATGTCCGCAGTTCAAGGCCTGCCACGTCAACCTGGCGCGGCGCGAGGCGCTGGCGGCCGACATCGTGGTCATCAACCACCACCTGTTCTTTGCCGACCTCGCGGTGCGCGAGACCGGCATGGCCGAGCTGCTGCCGACTGTGAGCGTCGTCGTGTTCGACGAGGCGCACCAGCTCAACGAGACCGGCGTGCAGTTCCTGGGCGCGCAGCTCGGCAGCGGGCAGGCGCTCGACTTCGCGCGCGACATGCTCGGCGCCGGCCTGCAGCATGCGCGCGGGCTGGTCGACTGGCAGCAGCTGGTGGCGGGCGTCGAACGCGCGGCGCGCGAACTGCGCTTGGTGGTCGGCAAGCAATGGCCGGGCGCCAAGCTGCGCTGGATCGGCCCCGCCCCCGAGGGCGTGAATGCCGAAGCCTGGCAAGGCGCACTCGACGACCTGCAGGACGCCTTCGTGCTGGCCGCCGACGGGCTGGACACGGTGAGCGAAATCTCGCCCGACTTCGTGCGCCTGCACGAGCGCGCGCGCCAGCTCGCCAAGCGCACGGCACGCTTCGCGCAGCCGTGCGAGCTCGACTCCGTGCGCTGGGTCGACGTGGGCACGCAGCTGCGGCTGATCGAGTCGCCGCTCGATATCGCCGATGCGATGCGCAAGCGGGTGCTCAAGCTGGCCGACGAGCCCGTGGAGTCCGACTTGCCCTATGGCGACGATGAGGAAGACCCCGAGCACGGCGCCGTCCCGCCGCCACCGCAGGAAGACAGCCGCCGCGCCTGGGTCTTCACCTCCGCCACGCTGGGCGACGACCCGACGCTGCGCTGGTTCACCGAACCCTGCGGCCTGCGCGACGCCGAAGTGCTGCGCGTGCAAAGCCCCTTCGACTACGCCTCGCAGGCGGCGATCTACGTGCCGCGGGCCTTTCCGAAGCCCAACGATCCCACGCACAGCCAGCAGGTGGCCAAGCTGGCCGCGCACGGCGCCGCCGAGCTCGGTGGGCGCACGCTGGTGCTGACCACCACGCTGCGCGCGCTGCGCACCATCGGCGACGCGATGCGCCAGCAATTCGAACTGCTCGAGACGCAGGCACGACCCGAGGTGCTGGTGCAGGGCGAGCTGCCCAAGCGCGTGCTCATGGACCGCTTTCGCGAAGGCGCCAGCAACGGGCGCGCGGGCTGCGTGCTGGTCGCGTCGGCCTCGTTCTGGGAAGGCTTCGATGCGCCGGGCGACGCGCTGCAGTTCGTGGTGATCGACAAGCTGCCGTTTCCGCCGCCCAACGATCCGCTGGTGGAGGCCCGCTCGCAGCGGCTCGAAGCGCAGGGGCGCAGCTCGTTCAGCGACTATTCGCTGCCCGAAGCGGCCGTGGCATTGAAGCAGGGGGCGGGGCGCCTCATCCGCCGTGAAACCGACAGCGGCGTGCTCGCAATCTGCGACACGCGCCTCGTGGCGATGGGCTATGGCCGGCGGCTGCTGGCGGCGTTGCCGCCGATGCGCCGGCTGGAAACCGAAGCGGATTTCGAGAGCGCGATCGACGCGCTCAGGAAACCCTATTGATATCTACCGGGAGGCGCTGGATTACCAGAGCTTCCACCAGGGGTCGGTGCTGCCCTTGAAGCCGTTCGCCAGGTAGGTGCTCTGCGGGTAGTTGGTGGTCAGCACGCGTTGTGCGTCGTCGCGCAGGTCCTTCATGCCGAGTGCGTCGTACGACTTCACCATGATGTACAGGGCTTCTTCGAGCGCCGGCACTTCGCGGTAGTCGGACAGCGCGATCTGTGCCCGGTTGATGGCCGCCAGGTAGGCGCCACGCGAGTAGTAATAGCGGGCCACATGAACTTCGTACTGCGCGAGCGAGTTCACGATGTAGTTCATGCGCTGGCGCGCGTCGGGCGCATAGCGCGACTCGGGGAAGCGCGTCACGAGCTCGCGGAAGGATTCGAACGATTCCTTGGCGGCCTTCTGGTCGCGCTCGGACAGGTCCTGGCGCGTCAGGAACGCGAACATACCCAGGTCGTCGTTGAAGTTGATCACGCCCTTCAGGTAGAGCGCGTAATCGAACGCCGGGCTGGCCGGGTGCAGCTTCATGAAGCGGTCGAGCGTGGCGATGGCGTTGGCCTTTTCGCCGGCCTTGTGCTGGGCGTAGGCCTTCTCGAGCTGGGCCTGCTGGGCCAGCGGCGTGCCGGCGGCACGGCCTTCGAGCTTCTCGTACAGCGGCACCGCCTTGTCGTAGGCGCCGGAGCCGACTTCGTCCTTGGCTTCCGAGTAGATGCGGTTGGGGCTCCAGTTCGCGGTCTTGTCTTCCTTGGTGGTGGAACCGCAACCGGCGACGAGAAGGGCCGCCGCGCTGAGCGCGATCCAGGCAGGGACCGATAATTTGGCGCGAAACATCACATACGGCTTTCGTGAAACAGTTGCCCTCAATTATATCGACCGACCCCCTGACCGATCCCCCGGAAGGGCCTGAACCTGAAGAGAGCGCCGATCTCGCGGAGCCCAGCGAGCTGCGGCCCTTCGCCATTGACCAAGCGCAGCACGGGCAGCGGCTCGACCGCGCCCTGGCGGCGCTGGTGCCCGAGTTTTCGCGCAGTTACCTTCAGCAACTCATTGAGGCCGGCGCCGTCGAGCTGCAAGGGCGCACGCTCACCAAGGTCTCTGCCACGGTGCGCGCGGGCCAGTCGGGGCGCATCGAGCTGCGGCCGACGCCCCAGAGCCAGGCCTTCCGGCCCGAGGCGATGGAGCTGGTCACGGTCCACGAGGACGAGCACCTGCGGATCATCGACAAGCCAGCCGGCCTGGTGGTGCACCCGGCGCCGGGCCACTGGAGCGGCACGCTGCTGAACGGGCTGCTGGCGCTCGACCCGAAGGCCGTGCTGCTGCCGCGCGCGGGCATCGTGCACCGCCTCGACCGCGACACCAGCGGCCTGATGGTGGTAGCGCGCACGCGGGCCGCGATGGACGCCATGGTGGCGCTGATCGCCGCGCGCGACGTGAAGCGCCAGTACCTGGCGATGGGCCACAAGGCCTGGGAGGGCGCGGCGGCGCGGCAGGTGGATGCGCCGATCGGCCGCGATCCGCGCAACCGGCTGCGCATGGCCGTGGTCGACCTGGAGCGCCATGCGGGCAAGACCGCGCGCACGCTGATCGAGCGGCTCGACAGCCACACCGACGGCTGTGCGGTGCGCTGCACGCTCGAAACCGGGCGCACCCACCAGATCCGTGTGCACATGGCGTCGATCGGTCATCCGCTGGTTGGCGACGCTCTGTATGGCGGCGCGCCCGCAGCGGGTCTGTCGCGGCAGGCGCTGCATGCGTTCCGGCTGGCGTTCGTGCATCCCGTCACGCAGCAGGCGATGGAGTTCCGTTCTCCGCCGCCGCCCGATCTGGCGCAGGCTTTGCAGACCTGGGGGCTGGATTACAATCGCGCCTGACGGCCCGAGGGCCGCGCCGGCCACCCGATGCCGGCCTTGCGTTGCACTCGCCGCGTGCCGGCAACGCCTACCCCTTCCATCCATCTGAACAAGCGTCGCCAGGCGCCTTTTTCCGGATAACGCGAACCATGAATACGGCGGATGCCAAGCGCATTCTCGAAACCGCCTTGATCTGTTCGAGCCAGCCGCTGCCGGTGCGCGACATGCGCGTGCTGTTCGACGACGAGCTGGGCGTGGACACGATCAAGGTGCTGTTGCTCGAACTGCAGGAAGACTGGGCGCAACGCGGCCTGGAGCTGGTGAGCGTCGGCAGCGGCTGGCGTTTCCAGAGCCGGCCCGAGATGCGCGATGCCCTCGATCGCCTGCATCCCGAGAAGCCGCCGCGCTACACGCGCGCCGCGCTCGAGACGCTGGCCATCATTGCCTACCGGCAGCCGGCCACGCGCGGCGACATGGAAGACATCCGCGGCGTCACGATCAACTCCCTGATCCTGAAGCAGCTCGAAGACCGCGGCTGGGTCGAGGTGATCGGCCACCGCGAAACCGTTGGCCGGCCCGCGCTCTACGCGACCACCCGCCAGTTCCTCGACGACCTGGGGCTGGCCTCGCTGGACCAGCTGCCGCTGGTGGAAACGCCCGCGCAGCAGGCGGCGCTGGTTGACGCACTGCAGCAGGCCGCGGGCGACCAGCCGGGGCTGCCGATCGACGGCGATGCGGCGGAAGAGGCCGTTGCGGAATCTGCAGAGCCCGCAGCGCTGGTGGATGGAGAAGAAGGTGTGCAGCCCGAACTCGCCATGGTCGATGCGCCGCCTGAGTCGGCTGAACTGGCGGAAGTCGTCTCGACCGATGCGGCGGAGTTTGCCGAAGAGGTGGTGGCGATCGCCGAGGCCGCCGAGCCCGTCGATGAGGCGCTGCCTGTGCCCGAGCCAGAAACCGGCGAGCCGCCCGCCGAACCCGAAGCGGCCGCCGCGCCCGAAGAACCCGAATCTGAGGTCCCGTCCCCCGCAGCGGACGAGACCGACCCCCACGACCCCCACGCTGTTTCTCCCGGAAAAACCCCATGAGCTCATCCGACACCGACGACGCAGCGATGCTGCCGGTCGAACCCGAAGTCAAGAAGCGGAAGCGGGCCGCCACGCCCAAGAAGGTGACGGAAGTTGCTGTCGAATCCGTCGCTGCGCCCGCAGAGCCGGCAGGGGGCGAAGCCGGGGAAGCGCCGAAGAAGCCGCGTGCACCCCGCAAGAAGAAGGTGGTCGAGGCTCCGGCTGCCGATGAGCAATTGGTGAGCGTGGCGGAAGTCGCTCCTGCTGCGGAAGCTCCCGCGACGGTCCAGCCCGATGTGGCGCCCGTGGCTGCGGAAGTGGTGGCAGCCGAGGCAGACGAGCCGGCGCCGGTCGAAGCACAGCGTCCCCAGATGTCCGACGAAGACCAGGACGACGACCGTGGGGACGACGAAGACGACGAGGAAGACGAGCCCGACGAAGAGGAAGACGACCTCGACCGCGCCCGTCGCGCCGCCGAGCGCGAGCAGCGCAATGCGCCGCCGACCGAGCCGATCCGTTTTGCCGACGTCATTTCCGGCCAGTTCGATGCCGACGAGGAAAGCCCCGAGGTGCCGCCGCTCAAGCGCGTGCTGCTGCCTGAGGCCGATTCGCCCAAGCTGCACAAGGTGCTGGCGCAGGCCGGCCTCGGGTCGCGCCTCGAGATGGAGCAACTCATCTTGCAGGGGCGCATCTCGGTCAACAACGAGCCGGCCCACATCGGCCAGCGCATCCAGTACGGCGACCAGGTCAAGATCAACGGCAAGCCGATCCGCTACCGCATCGCACCGCCGCCGCCGCGCGTGATCGCGTACCACAAGCCCGTGGGTGAGGTCGTCACGCACGACGATCCGCAGAACCGCCCGACGGTGTTTCGCAAGCTGCCGCGTCTGCAGCAGGGCAAGTGGCAGTCGGTCGGCCGGCTCGACCTGAACACCGAAGGCCTGCTGCTGTTCAGCAGCTCCGGCGATCTGGCCAACCAGCTCATGCACCCGCGCTTCGGCCTGGAGCGCGAGTACGCGGTGCGCGTGCTGGGCGCGCTCACCAGCGAAGAAAAGAAGAAGCTGCTCGAGGGTGTGCGCCTGGACGACGGCATGGCGCAGTTCGGCACCATCGAAGACGGTGGCGGCGAAGGCTCCAACTGCTGGTACCGCGTGACCATTTCCGAAGGCCGCAACCGCGAGGTGCGCCGCCTGTTCGAGTCGGTGGGCCATGCGGTCAGCCGGCTGATCCGCATCCGCTACGGCGCGATGGTGCTGCCGCGCGGTCTCAAGCGCGGTGCCTGGATGGAGCTCGACGAGCGCGACATCCAGGCGCTGTTCCAGGCTTCGGGGGGGGCGCAGGCGCGACCGGCGGGTCCGTCGCAACGCGGTCCCGGTGGGCCGGAGGGCGGCGGTCGCAATGGGCGGAACAAGAAGCGCCGCGGCAACAACAACCGCAACGGCGACATGGGCGGTGGCCAGCCGCGTGAAGCGCGCGGCGAAGCGCCGATCCCGAGTCCGCTGGGTGACGGTCGTCCGCCGCGCGGTGAGCGTGGAGGGCGCGGTGGTCCCAACCGGGGCGGTGGCAATGGTGGTCCGCCACAGCAGGGGCGCCGTGGCAACGCCGGTCCCGGCAACCGTCAGGGCGGCCAGGGGCAAGGGCAGGGCGGCGGTGGCAACCGGTCGGCGGGTGCTGGCGGTGGCGGCGGTGCGAACCAGCCCGATCCGATGAAGACCTCGCTCGGCTACATCGGTGCCGACAGCTTCTCGCGCCAGCGCAAGGAGCAGCGCGGCGGTCCGGGACGTCGCGGCGGTGGTGGCGGCTCGCAAGGCGGCGGTGGTGGCTTTGGCGGTGGTGGCGGCGGACGCCGTCGCGGACGCTGAAAGCCAGCCGTCGGAGCGCGGCCTTTCGCGGGGTTTTCACCAATCCCGGAGGTCGCGCCGGTTAAAATCAGAGGCTTTGTCGACGTGCCACGAAACAAACTCGTTGCAGTTGTGACAAAACACTTCAAAATCAAAGCTCAGGAAGCATTTCAATGGCTATCGAACGTACCCTTTCCATCATCAAGCCCGACGCCGTCGCCAAGAACGTCATCGGCAAGATCGTTTCCCGCTTCGAGGCTGCCGGCCTCAAGATCGTCGCCGCCAAGCTGGTTCACCTGTCGCGCAACGAAGCCGAGCAGTTCTACTCGGTGCACAAGGAGCGTCCCTTCTTCAAGGACCTCGTCGAGTTCATGATTTCGGGCCCCGTGTTCGTGCAAGTGCTCGAAGGCGAGAACGCCATCGCCAAGAACCGTGACCTGATGGGCGCCACGGACCCCAAGAAGGCAGCCGCCGGCACCATCCGCGCCGACTTCGCCGACAGCATCGACGCCAACGCCGTTCACGGCTCGGACGCGCCCGAAACGGCTGCCAACGAAGTGTCGTTCTTCTTCGCCGGCCTCAACGTCTACGCACGCTGAAGCCGTTGCTCGCCTGAATTCATGACCACAGCCAATCTGCTCGAATTCGATCTCGACGGGCTGGCTGCGTTCTGCGAAAAACTCGGCGAGAAAAAATTCCGCGCCACGCAGTTGTTCCGCTGGATCCACCAGCGTGGCGCCAGCGACTTCACCCAGATGACCGATCTGGCGAAGTCGCTGCGCGAGAAACTCGCAACCACCGCGCGCGTGGAGGCCCTGTCGGTCCTCACGCAGCATGAATCCAAGGACGGCACGATCAAGTGGCTGTTCGACGTCGGCGGCGGCGATGCGGTCGAGGCCGTGTTCATCCCCGAAGACGACCGCGGCACGCTGTGCGTGTCGTCGCAGGCCGGTTGCGCCGTGGGCTGCCGCTTTTGCTCGACCGGGCATCAGGGCTTCAGCCGCAACCTCACCACGGGCGAAATCGTCGCCCAGCTCTGGTTCGCCGAGCACTTCCTGCGCAAGCACCTGAATCGCAGCGAGCGCGTCATCTCCAACGTGGTGATGATGGGCATGGGCGAGCCGCTGCAGAACTACTCGGCGCTGGTGCCTGCCTTGCGCACCATGCTCGACGACAACGCCTACGGGCTGTCGCGCCGCCGTGTCACCGTGTCGACCTCCGGCGTGGTGCCGATGATCGACCGCCTGGGCACCGATTGCGCCGTGGCCATGGCTGTCTCGCTGCATGCGCCCAACGATGCGCTGCGCGACGACCTCGTGCCGCTCAATCGCAAGTACCCGATCGCCGAACTGCTCGAGGCCTGCAAGCGCTACCTCGTGCATGCGCCGCGCGACTTCATCACCTTCGAATACTGCATGCTCGACGGCGTGAACGACCAGCCCGAACATGCGCGCCAGCTGATCGAGCTCGTGCGCAAGCACGACGTCTCGTGCAAGTTCAACCTGATTCCGTTCAACCCGTTCCCGGCGTCGGGCCTGCTGCGCTCGCCGCAGCCGCGCGTGCTGGCCTTTGCCCGCACGCTGAGCGAAGCGGGCCTCGTGACCACCGTGCGCAAGACGCGCGGTGACGACATCGACGCCGCTTGCGGACAACTCGCCGGCGACGTGAAAGACCGCACCCGTGCGGCCGAGCGCATGGCCCAGCGCCGTGCGGCGGTGGCCGAGCGTCCCGTCGTTCTGCACCCGACCCGCGCCAAGACCCCCAAGACCACCGTTCCCCAGGAGCATTGACGCAATGAGCATGGCCTTTCCGACGACGACCGCGAGCGTGCAGCGAGTGCTGGGCGCAGGAATCGCGAGCGTCGCCGTGGCGCTTCTTCTCGCGGGCTGCGTCAACACGCGAACCACCACCACCGGGCTTGTCGGCAGTGGGGCCGACAGCGGCACCAGTGTCGTGACCGACGTCGACGAAAACAACCGTCGCCGTGCCCGCCTGCGGATGGAACTGGCGGCCGGCTACTTCGAGCACGGCCAGCCCTCGGTCGCCCTCGAAGAACTCAAGCAGGTGCTGGCCATCGACCCGAACTACGCCGACGCCTACAACCTGCGCGGCCTGGTCTACATGCGGCTGGACGACGCCGGCCAGGCCGAAGACAGCTTCCGCCGCGCGGTCGCGATCAATCCGCGCGACGCCAACACGCGCCACAACTATGGCTGGCTGCTGTGCCAACAGAATCGCTACGGCGACGCCGCGCAGCAGTTCGCCGCGGCACTGGCCGTGCCCAGCTATGCCGACCGTGCCAAGACGCTCATGACCCAGGGGGTCTGCGAGCTCAAGGCCGGCCAGCGGCCGCAGGCCGAGCGCAGCCTCCTGCAGGCCTACGAGCTCGACGCCGGCAATCCGGTGGTCGGCTTCAACCTGGCCTCGGTGCTGGCGCAGCGCGAAGAATGGTCGCGCGCGCAGTTCTACGTCCGCCGTGTCAACAACAGCCCCTCGGCCAATGCCGAGACGCTCTGGCTCGGCATCAAGATCGAACGGAAGCTCAACAACCGCGAGGCTGTCGCGCAGCTGGGCGGTCAATTGCAACGACGTTTCCCTCAATCGCGGGAGGCAATGGCGTACGAGCGCGGGAATTTCAATGACTGAACGGGTTTCGGAGTTCGGGACGTCCGCGGCGCTGCCGCTGGCAGAAGGCGACGTCGCGCACAAGACGGCCGGTGACATGCTGCGCGAGGCGCGCGAAGCGCACGGCCTGCACATCGAGATGGTGGCCGCGGCGCTCAAGGTGCCGCCGCAAAAGCTGATCGCGCTCGAGGCCGACGACATCGCTTCGCTGCCCGACCCGGTGTTCGCCCGGGCCCTGGCCAGCAGCGTGTGCCGCGCACTGCGCATCGATCCGGCGCCTGTGCTCGCCAAGCTGCCGGGCGCACAACGCGCACCGCTGGCCGAAACCAACCGCGCGCTGAATGCCCGCGTGGTCTCCGACACGCCGCGCTGGAACGGTGGGCGCTCCGGCGGCCTGCCGTCGCGCGCGCTGCTGACGGTCGTGGTGCTGCTCTTGATCGGCGCCGGCGTGCTGTTCTGGATGCCGCAGTCGGCGTTCGACCAGATCGGCGCCTCCGTCGCGCGGCTGACCGCAAAGAACGAGGGCGAGACCATGCCGCCGCCCG
>NZ_BCUS01000166.1 GCF_001591345.1 Variovorax boronicumulans NBRC 103145
GCCGGCGCAGGCGCTCGAGGCGCTGCGCACGGCGCTGTCGCGAGCCCGCTGACGGCGACCGCTGCTGCGGCCGCCGGGCCCGCGGCGATCTGGCGGATCAGGCGTTCTTGAAATCCGGCTGGCGCTTGGCCAGGAAGGCGTCCATACCTTCCTTCTGGTCCTGCGTGGCGAACAGCGCGTGGAACAGGCGGCGTTCGAACATCACACCGTCGCTCAGGCCGCTCTCGAAGGCGCGGTTGACCGACTCCTTGGCCGCCATCACGGCGATCTGCGAGAAGCCCGCGATGATCAGCGCGGCGCCCAGCGCTTCGTCGGCCAGCTTCTCGAACGGCACCACGCGGCTCACGAGGCCCGCGCGCTCGGCTTCGGCGGCGTCCATCATGCGGGCGGTGAGCGCCATGTCCATGGCCTTGCTCTTGCCCACCGCGCGCGGCAGGCGCTGCGTGCCGCCGGCGCCGGGGATCACGCCGATCTTGATCTCGGGCTGGCCGAACTTGGCGTTGTCGGCCGCGATGATGAAGTCGCACATCATCGCGAGCTCGCAGCCGCCGCCCAATGCGAAACCGCTCACGGCCGCGATGACGGGCTTGCGGATCGAGCGGATGGTTTCCCAGTTGCGCGTGATGTAGTCGCCCTTGTAGGTGTCGATGAAGCTGTACTTGGCCATCGCCGCGATGTCGGCGCCGGCCGCGAAGGCGCGCTCGCTGCCCGTGAGGATGATGCAGCCGATGGCGTCGTCGGCGTCGAAGGCCTTGAGCGCCTGGCCCAGCTCGGTCATCAGCGCGTCGTTCAGCGCATTGAGGGCCTTGGGGCGGTTGAGGGTGATGATGCCGACCTTGCCTGCTTCGGTCCGCACGTCGATGTTTTCGTAGCTCATGGTGTCGCTGTCTCCGGGGGAGGTGGGGAAAAAAACGCGTCCCACTATACCCAGCCAGGCTTCGGGCCCGCTGACGCGCGGGTGTTTCATTTGAGAATTGTTCTCATCTAGAATGGCCGCCATGGACTTCCCGATGCAAGAACATGCCGTGTTGCTGCGGGCCTATGCCCGGGTGCAGGAGCGTTGCTCGCGCCTGCTGATGGAGCAGGCCGCCCGGGTCGAGCGGCTCGAGGCGCAGATCGTGCGGTTGCGCGGCGCACTGGTGGCGCGCGACTCGGCGATTGCCATCGTGCGCGAAGAGCTGGCGGCGCGCGCGGCCAAGGGCAGCGCCTTGCCCCAGCGCCTGCATGCGCTGCTGGCGCCAGGCGGCCGGCGTCACCATGCCTTGCCGCCGGGGCCGCAGGTGCCGGCCGACCTGCGGGCCAAGTCGGTGCTGTGCGTGGGCCGTTCGGAAGCGGCGCCCGAGGCGCCTTCGCTGGCGCGCCAGCTCGTGGAGATTGCCGGCGGCCATTACCTGCACCACGACGGCGGCGACGAGGCCGACGACCCCGCGGCGCTCGAAGCAGGCCTGCGCGCCGCCGACCTCGTGATCTGCCAGACCGGCTGCGTCAGCCACGGCGCCTACTGGCGCGTGCAGGACCACTGCCGCCGCACCGGCAAGCCCTGCGTGCTGGTGGGCGAGCCGCAGCCGATGCTGTTCGTGCGGCCGCCGCTGGCGGTGGCCGTCGATCACCCGGCCTGAACGGAAGAAATCAAGGCTTGGCGGCGAGCCAAGCCGTGATCTTGGCCGCGTCGTGCGAGAACAGCCGCCACGTGGTCGAGCCCGTCGGCAGCGTGAGTGGCAGGCGCAGCAGCCGGCGGTCGCGCGCGACGAGGGCGGTGCACTTGGTGGCATCACCGAGGTACAGCGCCAGGTCGTCGAGCTTGGTGAGGCGCCAGGCTTGCGCGGGTTGCGCCGCGCCCTTGCGGCCACCGATGGCCGGCAGCTCGATGCCGATCCATTCGTCGCTGGCCGAGAAACCGGCCTTTTCGGCGGCACCGCCGCGCAGCACCACCTTGATCTGCACGCTGCCGCCGCTTTCGGCCACGCGCAGGCCGAGCGCCTGCGCGGGTTGCGAGGGGTCGTCGAGCGTGGCCACGCCGTGCGCGCGCAGCAAATCGGCCAGCGGGAGTTCGTCGGTCGAATGCACCCAGCGCGCGAGTTCGGGGGCGTACGAGCGTCCGCCCACGGCTTCGAGCGCGGCGGCAATGTCGGCCTCGCTGATCGGGCCGCCGTTGCTGTGCGTCCAGAGGTGGCGCATCACGTCGTCGAGCGTGCCCTTGCCTTCCTGGCGCAGCGTGAGGTCGAAGCACAGCGCCACCAGCGCACCCTTGGTGTAGTAGCTGACGGTGCTGTTGGGCGTCTGCTCGTCCTGGCGGTAGTACTTGACCCAGGCGTCGAAGCTCGCGTCGGCCACCGGCTGCACCAGCCGGCCGGGCGTCTGCAGCACCTGGTTGATGGTCTTGTTGAGCAGGCGCAGGTAGGCCGCGTCGTCGATGCGGCCGGCGCGGCGCAGCAGCAGGTCGTCGTAGTAGCTCGTGAAGCCTTCGAAGAACCACAGCAGCTGCGTGTAGTTCTCGCGGCTGTAGTCGTAGCTGGCGAACTCCGCCGGGCGCATGCGCTTGACGTTCCAGGTGTGGAAGTACTCGTGGCTGATGAGGCCCAGCAGCGTGGTGTAGCCCTCGGGCTGCTTCTTCTTTTCGCCGCGCAGCGGCAGGTCGCGGCGGTTGCAGATGAGCGCGGTGGAGTGGCGGTGCTCGAGCCCGCCGTAGCCGTCGTCCACCGCATTGAGCATGAACACGTAGCGGTCGATCGGCAGCTTGGGGCCGCCCCGCTTGCCGGCCTTGTCGCCGTGCCAGAAGCGGATCTCCGCTTCGCAGATGGCCTTGGTGTCGGCGATGAGGCGCTCGCCGTCGAACGAGGCCGCGGCGCCCGCGATCACGAAGCGGTGCGGCACGCCGCAGGCCTCGAACTCGGCGCTCCAGAAGGCGCCCATCTCGACCGGGCTGTCGGCCAGTTCGTCATACCCGGCGGCGCGGTAGCTGCCGAAGCCGTGCTTGTCGGCCTTCGTCGGCACGAGCGCGGTGGCGCACGACCAGCGCGCGGCGTCGGCCGGCAGCGCGGGCGGCACGATCTCCAGCGCGTGCGGCGCCTCGGTCTGGCCCTCGACACGCAGGCAGACGCTGGTGCCGTTGAAGAAGCCGCGCGTGGCGTCGAGCCAGGCGGTGCGCACCGAGTTGTCATAGGCGCACACCTGGTAGTGCAGCACCAGCGGCTGGCCCGGCACGCAGCCGATCTGCCAGCTGCACTTGTCCAGCTGCGTCAGCACCGGCTTGCGGCGGCCCTGCGTGGCGCGCAGGCCCTGCAGGTTCTTGGCGAACTCGCGCACGAGGTAGCTGCCCGGAATCCACACCGGCAGCGCCACGCGCTGCTGCGCGGCGGGCGCGGCGATGGTCAGCGTGACGGCGAACAGGCGCGCATGCAGGTCGGCGCACTCGACGCGGCAATGCACGGCGGGCGTGGCGGTGGCTGCGGCCGTGCGCCGGGAAGTCGAGGTGGTCGCCATCGGATCAGTTGGCGGCGGCGAGCTGCTTCTCGACCTGCTCGGCGGGAATCGCGCCCGGGACGCGGCTGCCATCGGTGAAGATCAGCGTGGGCGTGCCGGTGATGTTGTACTTGCGGCCGAATTCCACGTTGCGCTCCAGCGCCGTCACGTTGCAGCTGGTGCCTGCGGCGGCGGGCTTGACGCTGCTTTCCATCCAGTCGGCCCAGGCCTTGCCCGGGTCCTTGCTGCACCAGATGTCGCGCGACTTGGCGGTCGAATCGGGGCCGAGCACGGGGTACAGGAACATGTAGACGGTCACGTTGTCGACCTTCTTCATGTCCTTTTCGAAGCGCTTGCAGTAGCCGCAGTTCGGGTCTTCGAAGACCGCGACCTTGCGCTTGCCGTTGCCGCGCACGATCTTGATGGCGTCTTTCAGCGGCAGCTTGTCGAAGGCGACGGCGGTGAGCTTCTCGACGCGCTCCTCGGTGAGGTTGCGGCGGGTCTTGGCGTCGATCAGGTTGCCCTGCAGCAGGTAGTTACCCTGTTCGTCGGTGTAGAGCAGCTGGCTGCCGCCCACGCGCACTTCGTACAGGCCCGGCACGGGCGTCTTGGTGACTTCCTCGATGGGCGGCAGCTGCGGGATGTGCGTCGGCAGGTTCTTGCGGATCTCGGCCTCGCCCGCGCCGGCGGTGGAGAGCGTGAGCAGCGCGCAGGCGGCGACGAGAAGGTGGCGGACGAAGGTCATCGGGAAGGTTTCGGGAAAAAGGTGGAGGGCTGGAGGGCGCGGGGCGTCAGGACTTCAGGCCCATGGCTTGCGCGGTGATCCAGTGCTTCACGAAGCGCGTGCGGTCGAAACCGCGCATGCCCCAGTTGCGCAACGCAGGAAGTGGACCCAGGTTGTGCGAGAAAAGTTGCTGCAATCCGTCGGTGGCCAGGCTCATCTGCAGCACGTCGGCGCGGCGGGCGCGTTCGTAGCGGCGCAGCAGGCGGGCGTCGCCCACGCTGCGCCAGTAGTCGCGGGTGCGGATCACGTCGGCCAGCGCGGCTGCGTCGGCCAGGCCGAGGTTCAGGCCCTGGCCCGCCAGCGGGTGCACCGTGTGGGCGGCGTCGCCCGCGAGCACCCACGACTGGGTGGGATAGCCGGGCATCGTGCCGGACCAGCGGTCGGCGATGGCGCGCGACAGCGGCCACACGGCGCGTTCGCTCGTGAGCCGCAGCGAGCCCAGCTCGCCGTGGCTGGCTTCGCTCACGGCGGCGCTGAATTCGTCGGCGCCTTGCGCAACCAGCTCGGGCACGCGCAGCTGGTCGACCGACCACACCAGCGCGAGCGTCTTGCCGTGCACGCCGCCCAGCGGCAGCAGGGCGAACACCTCGCCGCGGTCGTTGAACCACTGGCGCGCGATGCCGTCGTGCGTGTGCGCGGCCTCGAGCCGCGCGGCAATGGCGTGCTGCGGGTAGCGCGTGACCTCGTAGCTCACGCCCAGCGCCGCGCGCGAGGCGCTGGCCTTGCCTTCGCAGACCACCGTGAGCGGCGCGGCCACGGGCTCGGTCACCACGTCGATCAGGGGCTGGAAGCGCACCGCGTCGGCCAGTTGCTGTTCGAGCGCGGGCACGTCGACGATCCAGGCCAGCGCCTCGACCTTCTGGCGCGCGGCGCTGAACTGCACGCGGCCGCCGTCGTCGCCATGCACCTGCATCTCGTGCACCGGCGTGGCATGGGCCGTGTCGGGCCAGGCGCGCAGCGATTCGAGCAGGGTGCGGGACGCCGCGTTGAGCGCGTACGCCCGGATGTCTTCCTTGCCCGCGGGGGCCGGCGGCACCACCAGCGCGACACGCACGCGTTCGCGCGCCAGCAGCAGCGCCAGCGTGCGGCCGACGATGCCGGCGCCGCGGATACAAACTTCGGGAGAAAGGGCCATCGGATGATTGTAGGAGTTGCCTCGCGCGCGGGCGCCGATACCCGTTCATGCGGGAGAATGGCCAGCGATTTCAAAGGAACCCCCCACCGTGTCGCAGCCGTCCGCTTTCGATCTCCAGGCCACCATCGCCCGCCTGTTCGTGTACCCCGTCAAGTCGTGCGCCGGCGTCGAGCTCGACGAGATGCTGCTCACCGAAACCGGCCTGGAGTTCGACCGCGCCTGGATGGTGGTCGATGCGCAGGGCGAGTTCGTCACCCAGCGGCAACTGCCGCGCATGGCGCTCATCCAGCCGCAGATGAAGCACACCGAGGTCGTGCTGCGCGCGCCCGGCATGCTGGCGCTGCACCTGGCCTTCGACCGCGTCGAGCAGCCGGTGCGCGTGCGCGTGTGGAAGGACGAAGTCGCTGCCTACGACATGGGCGACATCGCCGCCCAGTGGTTCAGCGACTTTCTTTCGGAGCCCGGCAAGCCGCAGACGCTGCGCCTGGTGCGCTTCGACCCCGAGCACCAGCGCCTGTCGAGCCTGAAGTGGACCGACGGCGTCGAGGCACTGAACCAGTTCGCCGACGGCTTCCCGCTCTTGGTGGCCAGCGAAGGCTCGATCGCCGAGCTCAACGAGCGCCTGGCAGCGGCGGGCCACGGCCCGGTCGGCATCGAGCGCTTCCGCCCGAACATCGTGCTGGCCGGCATCGAGTCGCACGACGAAGACAGGGTCGACGCGCTGCACGTCTCCACCGGCGAAGGCGAGGCCGAGCTGCGCCCGGTCAAGCCCTGCACGCGCTGCCCCATTCCCGACATCGACCCGGCCACCGCGCTCAGCAGCCCCGAGGTCGGCGACATGCTGCGCACCTACCGCGCCGACGCGCGCGTGGACGGCGGCATCACCTTCGGCATGAACTGCATCGTGGTGCAGGGCGTGGAGCACATGCTCAAGGTGGGGCAGTCCGTCGGCGCGAACTACCGCTTCGAGTGAAGGGCATGCCGCACGCCTGAGTGGTGTGCGGTCAACTCGGGGTGCATGCACAGGACACCGGGTACTCCCCTCCGCGAATGTCCCCCGCCTTCGGCTCCTCCTTGATTTCGCTGCGGGGAGCACCCGATGCCCTGCGCACGAGGGCACGCTCTGCGTTTGCGGGCGATCAACGACTGCTGCGAACAACGCTCACGCTGATGGGGTACCTTGCGCAGCGAAATCAAGGGGGAGGCCGCAGGCCGGAGGACATTCGCGGAGCAAGGTGCCCTGTCGGCGGGAGCGCGCCCTGAACAATGCCCGATCTGACCCCAGACAGACCGTGGGCAGTCGCTCAGAGCCTCAGAACTTCACGCCGGCGATCAGGATGATGTTCGCGTAGGGCGTGCATTCGCCCGTGCGCACGATGGCGCGGGCCTTCGCGCTGCGGCGCTTGAATTCTTCGTGCGACACCGTCTGCGGTGCGATGCCCAGCGTCTGCGGGTACCAGCCTGGCAGCGCCTTCGCATCGCCTTGCAGCGCTTCGTCGGCCACGACGATGGCCTCGACCTGCATCTCGGACAGCACCGCCTTCAGCACATCGCTGATCCCCGGCACGCCGCGCGCCACGGCCAGGTCGATGCGGCGCGGGCCGTCGGGAATCGGCAGGCCGGCGTCGCCGATCACCAGCATGTCGCCGTGGCCCATCGAGGCGATCACGTGGGAGAGTTCGGCGTGCAGCAGGGGAGAGCGTTTCACAGCGTGATCCAGTCGGGGGGCAGGGGGCTGCGCAGCACGGCGTCGCGCAGCGGAATGGAGGGTTGGGCGCCGGGCTGCTGGATGCACAGCGCGGCAGCGCGGATGCCCAGGCGCACGGCCTCGTCGAAGGACTGGCCTTCGCCCAGCGCCACGGCGAGCGCGCCCAGGAATGTGTCGCCGGCGGCGGTGGTGTCGACCGCCTGCACCTTCGGCGCGGGATGGTGGCGCGCGCCGTCGGCGTCGATGGCCACGGCGCCGCGCGAACCCAGCGTCACGACCACGCGGGCGATGCCGCGCGCGCGCAGCGCCTGACCGGCCTGCGCTGCTTCTTCGGGGCTGTCGGCGTTCTGGCCTGACAGGGTCTGCGCCTCGATCTCGTTGACCACCAGCGTGTCGATGCGGGGCCAGAGCGCCTCGGCGATGGCTTGCGCCGGAGAGGGGTTGAGCATCACTGCGCAGCCCGCGTCGTGCGCGGCGTTGATGGCGCGTGTCACCTGGTCCATCGGGGTCTCGAACTGCGCGACGAGGAAGGCCGCGCCCTGCACCTGCTGCGTCAGCGAGGCCTCGTCGATGGCGACGCGCGCGTTGGCGCCGGGAATCATCACGATGCGGTTCTGGCCGCTGTCTTCCACGAGGATCAGCGCCGTGCCGGTCGGCTCGTCGGCCACGGTGCGCAGCGCGGCGGTGTCGATGCCGTCGCGCGCGAGCGCATCGCGCAGGGCCGCGCCATGCGCGTCGTCGCCCACGCAGCCGATCATCTGCACCTGCGCGCCTTCGCGCGCGCAGCTCACGGCCTGGTTGGCGCCCTTGCCACCGGGAATGGCGTCGATCGAGCGGCCCAGCAGGGTTTCGCCCGCGGCCGGCGCGTGCGGCACGCGCAGCACGATGTCCATGTTCAGGCTGCCGAGCACCACGATGCGCGGTGCCTTGGAGGAAGAAAGAGGCTGAAGGCTCACGAGGTGCGGGACTTGGAAGGTGTGGCGGTGGTGGAAGGGGCGGGCGTCACGCCGGTTTCGCGAAAACCCGCGTGGCGCGCGGTCGAGGCGCGCACGCGCAGCTCGGGCTGCAGCACGACCTTGCGGGCGTCGCGGCGCTTGCCGCCCATGCGCTCCAGCAGCATGTCGACCGCCAGCGCGCCGATGCGCTCCTTGGGCTGGGCCACGGTGGTGAGCGGCGGGCTGGTGTAGGCCGACAGTTCGATGTCGTCGAAGCCCACGATGGACAGTTCGTCGGGCACGCGCACGCCGCTTTCATGCGCGGCGCGCAGCGCGCCGATGGCCATCAGGTCGTTGCACACGAACACGGCCGAAGGCTTCTGCTCGGTGCGCAGGATGGCGTGCATCGCCTCGTAGCCGCCCTGGCTGGTGAAGCCGCCGCGCCACAGCAGCGCGTCGGCGTTCGGCGGTGAGCCGGTTTCCGCCAGCGCCATGCGCCAGCCTTCGATGCGCTGCTCGCTCGAGGTCACGCCCAGCGGCCCGCCGATGCAGGCGATGCGCTTGTGGCCCAGCGACAGCAGGTGCCGCACCGCGAGCAGGCCGCCCTGCATGTGGGCGGTTTCCACCAGGTCGCAGGCCGGGTCGGCGATCTCGCGGTCGACCAGCACGGTGGGAATGCGCAGGCCGCGCAGCTGGGTGGCGAGCGAGTCGTCTTCGTCGGCGCCGGTCGACACCACGATGAGCCCGTCGATGCGGCGCTCGGCCAGCACCTGCAGGTACACGCTCTGGCGCCGGGGCTCGTCGTCGGTGTTGCACAGCACCAGCGTGTAGCCGGCGCCGAAGCAGCGGTCTTCCACGATGCGCACGATCTCGGCGAAGTAGGGGTTCGAGCTGTTGGGAATGAGCATGCCCAGCGTCGAGGTGGTGTTGCTCTTGAGGCTGCGCGCCATCGCGTTGGGCACGTAGCCCAGCTCGCGAATCGCCAGCTCGACGCGCTCGCGCACCTTGGCGCTCACGTGGCGCGTGTCGTTGACGACGTGCGACACGGTGGTGACGGAAACGCCCGCCTGGAGTGCGACGTCCTTGATGGTGGCCATGGTTTTCTTTGGGTTCCGATTGAGGCTCAGGCCAGTCGACGATCCGCCCGGCGCTGGCGCAGGGTGTCGATGATGACGGCCACCACGATCACCGCGCCCGTGATGATGCGCTTGCTTGGTTCGCTCGCGCCCACCTGCGCCAGGCCGGCCTCGAGCACCGCGATGATCAGCACGCCGAAGAAGGTGTTGACCACCGAGCCGCGCCCGCCCATGAGGCTGGTGCCGCCGATGACCACGGCCGCGATCACCTGCAGCTCGATGCCCACGCCCGCGTTCGGGTCGGCCGCTTCGAGGCGGGCCGACTGCATCAGGCCCGCGAGCCCAGCCAGCAGGCCGGTCACGGCGAACACGATGATGCGGATCGGCCGCGGGTCGATGCCCGCCAGGCGCATGGCTTCCTCGTTGGTGCCGATGCCCACGACATGGCGGCCGAACACGGAGCGCGTGAGCACCAGCTGCCCCACGGCCACCAGCACCACGGCGAGCACGAAGGCGGCCGAGATGCCGCCGATCCATGGCGCGGCCAGGCCCGAGATGGCGTCGCCCACGTACTGCGTGCGCGAGTCGGTGACCAGGTAGGCGCCGCCGCGCACGGCTTCGAGCATGCCCAGCGAGACGATGAAGCTCGGCAGCCGCCACGCGACCGACACCGCGCCCGTCACCGTGCCGCAGATGAGGCCGGTGGCCAGGCCCAGCAGTGCGGCCAGCGGCACCGAGAGCTTCCATTCGAGGATGGCGGCGGCCGTGACGGCCGCGCTCAGCGCGAGCACCGAGCCCACCGACAGGTCGATGCCCGCGATGATCAGCACGAAGGTCATGCCCACCGCCATCACGGCCAGCGCCGGGATTTCGTTGGCGATGGAGATGAAGGTCTCGCGCGTGAGGAAGTATTCGCTCATCGAGCCGAAGAGCGCAATCATGCCCAGCAGCACGACCGTCAGGCCCAGGTAGGTGCCGAGCTGGCCCTTGAGCGCGGACGGCGGCTTGCCGGCGGCGGCGGAAGCAGGAGAAGAGGGAGAGGCTGCGTTCATGGTCGTCAGGCGTCGGCGGAAGTCGGGGCGGATGCGGAAGGGGCGGAATCCGCCGGGGAACCGGGCACGCGGCCCGTGGCGTCGCTGAAGGCGGCGGCGAGCAGCGATTGTTCGCTCCACTCGCCGCGTTCGAACACAGCGACCAGCCGGCCGGCGCTCATCACGCCGATGCGGTCGCACATGGCCATCAGCTCGCGCAGGTCGCTGGACACCATCAGGAGCGCCTTGCCGGCGTCGGTCATGCGGTCGAGCTCGGCGTACAGGTCGGCGCGCGCGCCCACGTCCACGCCGCGCGTGGGTTCGTCCAGCAGCAGCACCTTGCATTCGCGGTGCAGCCAGCGCGCGAAGACCACCTTCTGCTGGTTGCCGCCGCTGAGCGTGGACACGGGTTGTTCGATGCTGCGCGAGCGGATGCGCAGCAGCTCGACCAGCCGGCGCGCAATCTGGCGCTCCTTGGCGCGGCGCAGCCAGCCGGCGTGCGAGATGGCGCCGAGGTCGCTCAGCGTGGCGTTGACGCGGATCGGCTGCGTGAGCAGCAGGCCCTGCGACTTGCGGTCTTCGGTGACGAGGCCGATGCCCGCGCGAATGGCCTGCATCGGCGAGCGCCAGCCCTTGCGCGCATGACGCACGGGCTGCGCGGCCGGCGTGCCGTCGTGCAGCACGACCTCGCCGCGGTCGGCGCGGTCGGCGCCGAACAGCAGCCGCACGAGCTCGGTGCGGCCCGAGCCGACCAGGCCGGCCAGGCCCATGACTTCGCCCGCGCGCAGTTCGAGATCGACGTCGCGCACCACCTGCGCCCGGCCGATGCCGCGC
>NZ_BCUS01000167.1 GCF_001591345.1 Variovorax boronicumulans NBRC 103145
GGCTTCGACGGCCGCCACGGCGCCGCGCAGCCGCAGGCGCAGCACGCCCGCGCCGGGCGCGTGTTCGAACCAGCTGCTCGCGTTCAGCGGCAGCGGGCGTCCGCCCCACTCGTTGAGCAGGCGCAGCGCATCGGCCTGGCTGCAGGCGAAGGCGAGCGTGGCCTCGGCGGGCGCCACGGGCAGCACCTTGAGGCTCACTTCGGCGATCACGCCCAGCGTGCCGAGCGAGCCGGCCAGCACGCGCGAGACGTCGTAGCCGGCGACGTTCTTCATCACCTGGCCGCCGAAGCTCAGCACCTCGGCGCGGCCGTTGATGAGCGTGGTGCCGAGCACGTAGTCGCGCACCGCGCCCACGCTGGCGCGCGACGGGCCGCTGAGGCCGGCGGCGACCATGCCGCCCACCGTGCCGCCGGCATCGAAGCACGGCGGCTCGAAGGGCAGGCACTGGCCTTGTTCAGCGAGCGCGGCCTCGAGTTCGGCCAGTGGCGTGCCGGTACGCACGGTGACGACCAGTTCACTCGGCTCGTAGCTCGTGATGCCGCTGAGCGCGCGCAGGTCGAGCAGCTCGCCGCGCGGCGGCTGGCCGTAGAAATCCTTGGTGCCGCCGCCGCGCAGGCGCAGTGGCGTGGCATCGGCCGCGGCGGCGCGCACGCGCTCGACGACCTGCTGGAGGGCGGTATCCGTGTTCATGAAGCTCTCAGAATCTCGGCAGGTCGGGATGCGCCAGCCGGCCGCCGCGCACCACTTCCTTGCCGTACTCGGCGCAGCGCTGCAGCGTGGGAATCACCTTGCCGGGGTTGAGCAGCCCGGCGGGGTCGAAGGCGCGCTTGATGCCGAACATCTGCTCGTTCTCGGCCGCGGTGAACTGCACGCACATGCTGTTGAGCTTTTCCACGCCCACGCCGTGCTCGCCCGAGACGGTGCCGCCCATGGCGACGCTGGTCTCGAGGATGTCGGCGCCGAACAGCTCGCAGCGGTGCAGCTCGTCGGGGTCGTTGGCATCGAACAGCACCAGCGGGTGCAGGTTGCCGTCGCCCGCGTGGAACACGTTGCAGCAGCGCAGGTTGTATTTTTTCTCCATCTCCTGGATCGCCAGCAGGATGTCGGCGAGCCGCTTGCGCGGGATGGTCGAGTCCAGGCACATGTAGTCGGGGCTGATGCGGCCCGACGCCGGAAAGGCGTTCTTGCGGCCGCTCCAGAACTTCATGCGCTCATCTTCGCTGGTGCTCACGGCGATGGCGGTGGCGCCGCAACCGCGCAGCACCTCGGTCATGCGGCCGATTTCTTCTTCGACCTCTTCCGGCGTGCCGTCCGATTCGCACAGCAGGATGGCGGCGGCGTCGAGGTCGTAGCCCGCGTGCACGAAGTCTTCGACGGCGGCGGTCATGGGCTTGTCCATCATCTCCAGGCCGGCCGGGATGATGCCCGCCGCGATCACCGCCGCGACCGCGTCGCCGGCTTTGCGCACGTCGTCGAAGCTGGCCATGATGCAGCGCGCCAGCTGCGGCTTGGGCACGAGCTTCACCGTGACCTCGGTGGTCACGGCCAGCATGCCTTCGCTGCCGATGGCCAGCGCGAGCAGGTCGAGCCCCGGCGCATCGAGCGCCTCGCCGCCGAACTCGATGGCGTCGCCTTCGGCGGTGAAGCCGCGCACACGCAGCACGTTGTGCAGCGTGAGGCCGTACTTCAGGCAGTGCACGCCGCCCGAGTTCTCGGCCACGTTGCCGCCGATGGTGCAGGCGATCTGGCTCGACGGATCGGGCGCGTAGTACAGGTTGAAGGGCGCGGCGGCCTCGCTGATGGCGAGGTTGCGCACGCCGCACTGCACGACGGCCGTGCGGCTCACGGGGTCGACCTTGAGGATGCGGTTGAACTTGGCCAGCGACAGCGTCACGCCCAGCGCGTGCGGCATGGCGCCGCCCGAGAGCCCGGTGCCGGCGCCGCGCGCCACCACGGGCACGCCGAGCTGGTGGCAGGCCTTGAGCACGGCGGCCACCTGCGCCTCGGTCTCGGGCAGGGCCACCACCAGCGGGCGCTGGCGGTAGGCCGTGAGGCCGTCGCACTCGTAGGGCGTGGTGTCTTCGGCGTGCCAGATGAGCGCATGCGCGGGCAGGTGCGCCTGCAGCGCCCGCACCACCTGCGCCTGGCGCTCCGCCTTCGACAGCTGCGTGTGCTGGTCGGTCGTGACGGGAGCATTCATGGCGGGAACAACTTTCAGCGGACGACCATCAGGGTGAATGGCCACACATAGGCCTGCAGCGTCACGTACAGGCCGACCAGCGAGGCCAGCGCGATCGAGTGGAAGAACACGTAGCGCAGGATGTCGCCTTCGTGATTGAACCACCGCGTGGCGGTGGAGGCCACCACGATCGACTGGGCGTCGATCATCTTACCCATCACGCCGCCCGAGCTGTTGGCCGCGCCCATGAGGTTGGGCGCCAGGCCCAACTGCTCGGCCGCGACCTTCTGCATGCCGCCGAACAGCACGTTCGACGCCGTGTCGGAGCCCGTCATGGCCACGCCGATCCAGCCCATGAGCGTGCCGAAGAAGGGATAGAACACGCCGGTGTTGGCGAACGCCAGACCCAGCGTGGTGTCGGTGCCCGAGTAGCGCGTGAGCGTGCCCAGCGCGAGCATCAGCACGATGGTCATGAGCGAGTAGCGCACCATCCAGAGCGTGCGAAAAAAGGTGCGCACGATCTCGACCGGGTTGTACTTCATGAACAGCGCGCTCACGATCGCCGACAAGAGGATGCCGGTGCCCGTGGCCGACAGCAGGTTCAGCACGTACACCGCGCCTTCCTTGGTGGGCGCGGTGACCACCGGCGGCATCTTCTCGATCAGGTTGTGCAGCCCGCCCATCGGGAACGAGGGCGCGAAGACGCCGTTGAGCGCGGTCTTCACCGAGGGCAGGCCCCAGACGAAGACGAACACCGAGAGGATCACCCAGGGCATCCATGCGCGCACCAGCGCTTCGCGGCTGTGCACGACGATGGCGGCCGGCGGCTTGGCCTCGTGCGCGCTCACGTCCTTGCCGCGCAGCGAAGGCGAGCGCCACACGTTCTTGGGCTGCCACACGCGCAGGAACAGCACCAGGCTGGCCATCGACACGATGGCCGCGATGATGTCGACCAGCTCGGGGCCGATGAAGTTCGACACCAGGTACTGCGGCACCGCGAACGACACGCCCGTGACCAGGATGGCCGGCCACACTTCCATCATCGCCTTGCGTCCGGCGAAGGCCCAGACCAGCCAGAACGGCACCAGCAGCGAGAAGAACGGCAGCTGCCGGCCGATCATCGCGGTGACTTCCATCAGGTCGTAGCCGTGCACCTTGGCCAGCGTGATCACCGGCGTGCCGAGCGCGCCGAAGGCCACCGGCGCCGTGTTGGCGATCAGCGAGAGGCCCGAGGCGGCCAGCGGCGAGAAGCCCAGCCCGATCAGGATGCCGGCCGTGACCGCCACCGGCGTGCCGAAGCCCGCCGCGCCCTCGAAGAACGCGCCGAAGCAGAAGGCGATCAGCAGCAGCTGGATGCGCCGGTCTTCGGTGATGCCCGAGAGCGAGTCCTGCAGCACCTTGAAGCTGCCGTTCTGTTCGGCCAGCTGCTGCAGGAAGATGATGTTCAGCACGATCCAGCCGATCGGCAGCAGGCCCGTGAAGCCGCCGAAGAGCGCGGCGCGCCCGGCCATCTCGGCCGGCATGCCGTAGGCGAACACGGCGACGGCCAGCGCCGCCAGCAGGCCCAGGCCGGCGGCGATGTGGGCCTTGATGTGGAAGAAGCCGAGGCACGCAAGCATCACCACCACCGGGATCGCGGCGAGCGCGGTGGAAATGATCATGTTGCCGAACGGGTCGTAGATCTGCTGCCAGGTCATGCGTTGTCTCCGGGGAGGCTGTTGTTGTGCCCCGCACTCTAGGGAGAAGCGCGCCGTCCGGATTGAAGGTTTTTTGCCCGGACCTTGATAAAAATTTGTCGGGCCGGCGTGTCGGTCAGTGCAGCGTCTGAACGATCCAGTCGACGAAGGCCGCGCACTCCCAGCGCTCCAGCGTGCCCGGCTGCCAGCAGATGTAGTGGCGGTGCGGCGAGGGCACGGGCCGTTCCGACAGCGCCACCAGCCGGCCCGATTCGAACCAGGCGGCGCCCAGCTTCTGTCGCACCAGCGCCACGCCGAAGCCGCTGGCGGCCGCGTCGTAGACCAGGCCCAGGTCGTTGAACTGCGCGCCCAGGTGCGGCTCGGGCTGGTCGATGCCGCAGCTCGCGAACCAGGTGCCCCAGGGCTCGAGCGGGCTGCGGATCAGCCGCGCGCTGGCGATCTCGGCCGCGGTGCGAAAGCCGTCGAAGGGGCCGAACTCGTTCAGGTAGCTCGGGCTGCAGGCGGGCACCACGTCCTCGGCGATGAGCAGGCGGTGCTCGCAGTCGGCGTAGGCGCCGATGCCGTAGCGCACCTGCAGGTCGGTCTGCTCGGCCGTGACGTCGAGCAGCGGGATCGACACATGCAGCGCCAGCTCGATGTCGGGGTAGATGTTGCGAAAGAGCTCCAGCCGCGGCATCAAAAACTGGCGGCTGAAGGTGGGCGTGACCGCCACGCTCAGGCGCGGCGCGCGCAGCGCCGCGTCACGACTGCCGGGCGTGGCCTGCTGCAGCGCGGCCAGGCCGACGCGCACGTTCGCCAGGTAGGCCGCGCCGTCGGCCGTGAGGCTGAAGTCGCTGCGCCCGAAGAGCTTGAAGCCCACGTGCGCCTCGAGCTGGCGGATGCGGTGGCTCACGGCGCTGGCCGTCACGCACAGCTCGTCGGCCGCGCGGCCCGCATGCCGCAGGCGCGCGACGGCCTCGAAGGTCAGCAGGCATTGGATCGGGGGGATGTGGTGCAGGGCCATCCGCAAGCAGCCGGAAGGCTCAGTCTTCGAAGAAGCTGACTGGCAGACCCGGCGTGTCGACGCGCATCGAGAGCACGGTGCCCGAGGCCGGGCGCTGCACCAGCTCGTCGGCCGGGCGGCCCTTGCGCCCGCTGGTGACGAACAGCGTGCGCAGGTCGTCGCCGCCGAAGCAGGGCATGGTCGGGCACTGCACGGGCACCGCGATGGCGGCCACGCGCTCGCCCGTGGGCGCAAAGCGCAGCAGCTGCGCGCCTTCGAACATCGCGACCCAGTAGTGGCCGGCGGCGTCGACGGTGGCGCCGTCGGGGCGGCCGTCGTAGTGCGTGGGCGTGCTGGGTACCCAGCCCGCGGGCTTGGGGTCGAACTGCTGGAACACGCGCGCGTGTGAGAGCGTGTTGGCCTCGGCGTCCCAGTCCCAGGCGCGCACCACGTGCGCGGCGGTGTCGGCCCAGTACAGGGTGCGGTTGTCGGGCGAGAACGCCAGGCCGTTGGCGGTGGTGACATGTTCCAGCATCGACGTGATGGTGGGCGAGACGTCCCCCGGCCGTGCGTCGAAGCAGTAGAGCGCGGCGTTGGCGCGGTCCTTGGCCTCGTTGAGCGAGCCGGCCCAGAAGCGGCCGAGCGCGTCGCACTTGCCGTCGTTGAAGCGCATGGTGCGCACGTCGTGCTCCGCGCGCGCCATCGCGACGAGGCTGCCGCCCCACTCGCGGGCCCGGTAGATGCCGTCGCGCAGCGCGATCACGAGGCCGCCCGTGCGTGCCGGCGCCATGCAGCCGGGCTCGGTGGGCAGCGCCCATCGCTCGACCGTGGCCGTGGGCGAACCGATCTCGCCGCGCGTGCGCAGCACGGCGCGGCCCGGAATGTCGAGCCAGTAGAGCGCGCGTTCGTGCGGATGCCAGAACGGCGATTCACCCAGCTCGCAGAGGCTGTCTTCGATGGAGGTCCACATGGTGGGGCGATTGTGCCCCCGGCCACGCGGGCCGCGGGCAAAAAAAAGCCCGCTGACGCCGAAGCGCTCGCGGGCTGAACATCCAAAGGAGACTCGCCTGAAAAAACCGGGAGTGGTTGTTCTTCTTTGTGTCGAAAAGGGTGGTGGTCTTGGAGGAGCGGGGGCCGGCGCCGTGCCGGGCCACCCGCTGTCTGTGTGCGGCTCAGCGGTTGTAGGCGGTCTCGCCGTGGGACGAGATGTCGAGGCCTTCGCGCTCTTCTTCTTCCGACACACGCAGGCCCAGGGTCAGGTCGGCGATCTTGTAGGCGATGAACGCGACCACGCCGGACCACACGATGGTGAACAGCACGCTCTTGACCTGGATCCAGACCTGCGCGCCCATCGAGAAGGTGTCGGGCGTCAGGCCGCCGGTGCCGCCCAGGCCCTTGGCAGCGAACACGCCGGTCAGGATGGCACCCAGGATGCCGCCCACGCCGTGCACGCCGAACACGTCGAACGCGTCGTCCGCGCCGAGCATGCGCTTGAGACCGCCCACGCCCCACAGGCAGACCAGGCCGGCCAGCAGGCCCATCACGATCGAGCCCATCGGGCCGACGAAACCGGCGGCGGGCGTGACGGCCACGAGGCCGGCCACGGCACCGGAGGCGGCGCCCAGCATCGAGGCCTTGCCCTTGTGCAGGCTCTCACCCAGGATCCACGACAGCGCCGCGGCGGCGGTGGCGAGCACCGTGTTCACGAAGGCCAGGCCGGCAGCCGCGTTGGCCGCACCTGCCGAGCCGGCGTTGAAGCCGAACCAGCCGACCCACAGCAGCGAGGCGCCGACCATGGTGAGCGTGAGCGAGTGCGGCGTGAAGGCTTCCTTGCCGTAGCCCACGCGCTTGCCGACCATGTAGGCGCCGACCAGGCCGGCGATACCGGCGTTGATGTGCACCACGGTGCCGCCGGCGAAGTCGAGCGCGCCGTCCTTGCCCAGCAGGCCGCCGCCCCACACGATGTGGGCCATCGGCACGTAGCTGAAGGTGAACCAGATCACCGAGAACAGCAGCACGGCCGAGAACTTGGCGCGTTCTGCAAAAGCGCCGACGATCAGCGCCACGGTGATGGCCGCGAAGGTGCCCTGGAAGGCGAAGAACACGTATTCGGGAATCGTGGTCAGCGCGCCGAAGGTCTCCTGCGTGATGCCCTTCATGAAGATCTTGTCGAAGCTTCCGAAGAAGTTGCCGTCGCCCGTGAAGGCCAGGCTGTAGCCGTAGATGGCCCACAGCAGGCTGATGAGCGAAAAGATCACGAAGACCTGCATCAGCACCGACAGCATGTTCTTGGAACGGCCCAGACCGCCGTAGAACAGCGCCAGGCCGGGGATGGTCATCAGGATCACGAGCAGGGTCGAGGTGAGCATCCAGGCGGTGTCGCCGGAGTCGACCTTGGGCGCGGGAGCCGCAGCCGGTGCGGCGGGTGCGGCCTCGGCGGCCGCGGGTGCTGCAGCTGCTGCAGGCGCGGGCGCAGCAGCGGCAGGTGCAGCAGGTGCCGATGCAGCCGGTGCCTCAGGGGTGGCGGCGGGTGCCTGGGCCAGCGCCGAAGTACCGGCGGCGAAGACGCTCAAACCGAGCGCAAGAGAGACAAGAAGTTTTTTCATAGTCGTTGTTCTTTCGGGCCAGGACTCGATCAGAGGGCTTCGCGGCCCGTTTCGCCGGTGCGGATGCGCACGACCTGCTCGAGGTTGTAGACAAAGATCTTGCCGTCGCCGATCTTCCCGGTGCGCGCGGCGCCTTCCACGGCCTCGATCACGCGGTCGACCAGCTCGTCGGAGATGGCCGCCTCGATCTTCACCTTGGGCAGGAAGTCGACCACGTACTCGGCGCCGCGGTACAGCTCGGTGTGGCCCTTCTGGCGACCGAAGCCCTTCACTTCCGTGACGGTGATGCCCTGCACGCCGATGGCCGAGAGTGCTTCGCGCACCTCGTCGAGCTTGAACGGTTTGATGATGGCTGTGACCAGCTTCATGATGAGTTGCTCCTTCTGGATGGATGAAAGGCGGCGCGGCAACGTGGGCCGCGCCTGGTTGTTGTGTCGATTACAGCGTCTTCGTCAGCGTGAGGATGAAGCGTGCCTTGTTGGGCGAGTAGTAGGTGGTGCCGAAGGTGCCGAAGTCGGGGATCTCGATGCCCGGGTAGGCCACGACCTGGTAGTTGGACTTCTTGTTGGCGCCCTGCACCGAGCCGGTGAGCGTCAGGCCGCTGCCGAAGTCGTAGGTGGCGCCGATGTTGTAGTCCACGTAGCTCTTGTAGCCCAGGCTGCGGATGTCGCTGGACATGTTGGTGAAGCCGACGGCGGCCTTGAGCGTGACCTTGGGCACGATCTCCTTGCTGTAGGCCAGGTTCAGGTAGCCGGTGTTGCGGCCCTTCAGGCCCGAGCCCGTCTTGGCGCCGGCGTAGCCGAAGTAGTCCTTGGACACCGTGTGCGAGTACTTGGCCGTGAACGAGCCGAAGCTGTCGTTGGCGTAGGTGGCGCCCACGTACAGCTCGGTGGTGTTGCCCACCGAGTTGCCCGGGTAGATGTAGGTGAGCGCACCCACGTCCATGTCGACCGGGCCGGCCTTGAACTTGTAGCCGCCGTACAGGTCGCTCTCGATGCTGTTGCCCTTGAGCCAGTTGACGCTGGAGTTCCAGTTGCCGATGTAGAAGCCGCTGTCGCCGAAGGCGTAGTCGAAGCCGCCCTGGATGGCGGGCTTGAAGCCCTTGGTCTTGGCGTAGTCGTTCTTGCCGATCATGTCCTGGTCCTGGCCACGGAACTTGTAGTTCGTGGTCAGCGAGACATTGCCCGTGAGCAGGGGCGCGGGCGCCGGTGCGGCGGCGTCGGCGGCCTGGGCCATGGCGGCGCCCGAGGCGGTCAGTGCAGTGGCCAGAACGATCAACGCCTGGGCGGCGGTACGGTGCGTCATCAGGGAACTCCTCGCAAGTGTGTTGTTGGACCTGAGCACCCTCAAAGCAGGGAGCGTGCCAAACTGCACGAATACCGCCCCGGCCAGAGGGCGCAGGTGTCCGGCGATGAGCGCCAAATCGTTACAAGCCCTGTTTCCGGCAGTTGCACACGCTTGCACGCTGCACGGTCCTGGGCTTGCACGTCGCAGGCGCACCAACTTGGGGAGAGGGAGAAAAATGAGTCTGTCTTTGGTGCAAAGCCGCGCCTTGCTCGGCCTGGAGGCCGCCGCCGTCACGGTCGAGGTGCATCTGGCGAACGGCCTGCCGAGCTTCACGCTGGTCGGGCTGGCCGAGACCGAGGTCAAGGAAGCACGCGAACGCGTGCGCTCGGCGATCCAGAACGCCGGGCTCGAATTTCCGACCAACAAGAAGATCGTGGTCAATCTGGCGCCCGCCGATCTGCCGAAGGACTCGGGCCGCTTCGACCTGCCCATCGCCCTGGGCATCCTCGCGGCCAGCGGGCAGATCGAGAACGCCCGCCTCGCCGGCCACGAGTTCGCGGGGGAGCTGTCGCTGTCGGGCGAACTGCGCCCCGTGCGCGGCGCGCTCGCGATGGCCGTGGCCACCTACACGCAAGGCACGGCCGTGCGGCTGGTGCTGCCCCTGGACAGCGCCCAGGAGGCCGCGCTGGTGCCCGGCGCGCAGGTGTACGGCGCCCGGCACCTGCTCGACGTGGTGCGCCAGTTCGTCGCCAGCGGCGGCGGGCCGGTCGATGCGAGCGACGACGGCTGGACCCGCGTGCGCGCCGCGCCCGGCGACGGCGCCCCGCGCTATGCCGACCTGGCCGACGTCAAGGGCCACACCGGCGCCAAGCGCGCCCTCGAGATCGCCGCGGCCGGCGGCCACAGCCTGCTGATGGTGGGCGAGCCGGGCTCGGGCAAGTCGATGCTGGCGCACCGCTTCGCCGGCCTGCTGCCGCCGATGAACGTGGACGAGGCACTGGAAAGCGCGGCCATCGCCAGCCTCGACGGCCGGCTGGCGCCCGAGCGCTGGATGAGCCGCCCGACAGCCACGCCGCACCACACGGCGAGCGCGGTGGCGCTGGTGGGCGGCGGCTCGCCGCCGCGGCCGGGCGAGATCTCGCGCGCGCACCACGGCGTTCTGTTTCTCGACGAATTCCCCGAGTTCACGCGCGCCGCGCTCGAAGCGCTGCGCGAGCCGCTGGAGACCGGCACCATCACGATCACCCGCGCCGCACGGCGCGCGGAGTTTCCGGCCCGCTTCCAGCTCATCGCCGCGATGAACCCCTGCCCCTGCGGCTACCTGGGCTCCACGCTGAAGCCCTGCCGCTGCACGCCCGAGCGCGTCGCGCGCTACCAGGGCAAGCTCAGCGGCCCGCTGCTGGACCGCATCGACCTGCACATCGAGGTGGCGGCCGTGTCGGCGCCGCAGCTGCTCGATGCGCCGGCAGGCGAATCGACCGACAGCATCCGTGCGCGCGTGGTGGGTGCGCGCGACCGCGCTGCAACGCCAGGGCCATGCGAACCAGGCGTTGCAGGGGCGTGCGATCGACACGCACGCCGTGCTCGACAACGCCGCGCGCCAGCTGCTGCAGCAGGCGGCCGCGCGGCTGGGCTGGTCGGCGCGCAGCACGCACCGCGCGCTGAAGGTGGCGCGCACCATCGCCGACCTCGCGGGACAGGACGCCGTGCAGGCCGCGCACGTGGCGGAGGCGGTGCAGTACCGCCGCGCATTGCGCACCGGCACGCCCTGACTCGCTGCCCTCTTACTTGAACTCGTGGCTCACCACCGGTGCGGACTTGCTGTCCTGCACCGTCACGCGCTGGCGGTAGGCCGTGAGGTCGCCGTTGCGCACTTCGATGGTGTAGATGCCCGGGCGCAGCGGCAGCGACTTGAGCGGCGGGCTCACGCCGCGGTCGGCGCCGTCGACGAAGACCTGGCCCCAGGGCCGGATGTTGAACTGCACGCGGCCCATGCCGGGCGCCGCGGCCGGCGGCGGTGG
>NZ_BCUS01000168.1 GCF_001591345.1 Variovorax boronicumulans NBRC 103145
GCGTTGCGGTCCTGCTCGACCTGGCTGTCGAAGGCCGCGGCGTCGGCGCGCGCGGCATCGACGGTGCTCTGCGCCTGCGCCAGCGCCAGGCCCGACTGCGCGCCGAGCGCGTGGCTGCGCTGCACCAGCTCGAAGGACTTGCGCTGGCTCTCGAGCGTGCCGCGCGCCAGCTGCAGGCGCTGCTCGTCGGCGGCCAGTTGCAGCCACGCCGTGGCGACCGAGGCCACGAGGCTGATCTGCGTGCTGCGCTGGGTTTCCTCGGTCTGGAAGTAGCCCTGCAGCGCCGATTCGCCGAGGTTGCGCACGCGCCCGAACAGGTCGAGCTCGTAGGCCGTCATGCCGAGGTTGGCGCTGTACTGCGAGGCGATGCGCGATTCGCCGCTGGTCGACAGGCTGCCCGGCGTGCGCGAGCGCGTGCCGGCCGCGCCGGCGTTGACGGTGGGGAACAGGTCGGCCCGCGCGATGCCGTACTGGGCGCGCGCACGCTCGATGTTGAGCGCCGCCACGCGCAGGTCGCGGTTGTTGGCGAGCGCGAGTTCGATCACGCCCTGCAGCTGCTTGTCGACGAAGAAGTCGCGCCAGCCGATGTCCAGGGGTGTGGTCGTCGTGACGCCAGCCGAGGGCAGGGCCGATGGGACTGGCGAGGCGGGCGTTTCGTACGCGGGCGCGAGGTTGACGCAGCCCGCGAGCACGGCCGAGGCCAGGGCGGCGCAGGCCAGTGCGCGCAGGGGAAGGCGGGGCAGGGTGGTGCGCTTCATCACTGGGCTCCCTGTTCCGCGGGCAAGGCATCCGGCGGCGTGTCGGCCGGCTTGCGGCGGCCTTCCAGCCAGCCGCGGATCATCGCGAAGAACAGCGGCACGAAGAAGATGCCCAGCGCCGTGCCGACCACCATGCCGCCCAGCACCGCGGTGCCGATCGACTGGCGGCCGCCCGCACCCGCACCCGTGCCGATGGCCAGCGGCAGCACGCCGAAGCCGAAGGCCAGCGAGGTCATGAGGATGGGGCGCAGCCGCAGCCGCACGGCCTCCAGCGTTGCCTCGATCACGCCCTTGCCCTGCTCCTGCAGCTGCTTGGCGAACTCCACGATCAGGATCGCGTTCTTCGACGACAGCCCCACCGTGGTCAGCAGGCCGACCTGGAAGTACACGTCGTTGCTCAGGCCGCGCAGGCTGGTGAACAGCAGCGCGCCCACGATGCCCAGCGGCACCACCAGGATCACCGAGAACGGCACCGACCAGCTCTCGTACAGCGCCGCAAGGCACAGGAACACGAACAGGATCGAGATGGCGTACAGCACCGGCGCCTGCGCGCCCGACAGGCGCTCCTGGAACGAGGCGCCGGTCCATTCGTAGCCGATGCCGGCGGGCATCTGCTTCATCACTTCGTCGACGGCAGCCATCGCATCGCCCGAACTCACGCCGGGCGCGGCATCGCCGACGAACTCGTAGCTCGGGCTGCCGTTGTAGCGCTGCAGCTGCGGCGAGCCATACGTCCAGCGCGAACCGGAGAACGCCGGGAACGGCACCATCTGGCCCAGGCTGTTGCGCACGCTCCAGCGGTCGATGTCGGTGGGCAGCATGCGAAAGGCCGTGTCGCCCTGCATGTACACGCGCTTGACGCGACCGTTGTCCAGGAAGTCGTTGATGTAGGTGCCGCCCATCGCGCTCGACAGGGTGCTGTCGATGTCGGACGTGGCCAGGCTGGCCGCGCCGGCGCGCGCGTCGTCGATGTCCACCGCGAACTGCGGCGTGTCGTCCAGGTTGTTGCTGCGCACGTTCGCCACCTCGGGGCGCTTGGAGAGCAGGTCGATGAGCTGGTCGCGCGCCTTCACCAGTGCGTCGTGGCCCAGCCCGTTGATGTCCTTCAGGTGGAAGTTGAAGCCCGCGTTGGCACCGAGCCCGCGCACCGCTGGCGGCAGCAGCACGAAGATGCGCGCGTCGCGGATGGTCGAGAGCTCCTTGTTGGCGCGCCGTGCGAGTTCGGCGGCCGACTGGCCGGCGCCTTCGCGCTCGGCCCAGTCTTTCAGCTTCACGAAGGCTCGCGCCGAACTCTGGTCGCCGTTCTGCCCGGTGATCACGTTCACGCTCACCACCTCGGGCTGCTTGGTGAAGTAGTCCTGCATCTGCGTGACCACCGGCTGCAGCCGCGCGTCGGACGCGCCCGGCGGCAGCGTCACCTGCACCTGCAGGAAGGCCTGGTCTTCGTCGGGCAGGAAGGAGGTGGGCAGGCGCATGAACAGCAGCGCCATCACGGCCGCGATCAGCAGGTACACCACGAGGCTGCGCTTGCCGCGCCGCACGATGCCGCCGACGATGCCCTGGTAGCGGTCGGCGCCCTGGTCGAAGCGGCGGTTGAAGCCCGCGAAGAAGCGGTCGACCGCGCCCAGCACGCCCTTGCGCGGGGCTGCGTGGCCGCCCTTGGCCACGGGCTTGAGCAGCGTGGCGCACAGCGCCGGCGTGAGTGTGAGCGCCACGAACACCGACAGCGCCATGGCCGAGACGATGGTGATCGAGAACTGGCGGTAGATCACGCCGGTCGAGCCGCCGAAGAAGGCCATGGGGATGAACACGGCCGACAGCACCAGCGCGATGCCCACCAGCGCGGGCGTGATCTCGGCCATCGACTTGCGCGTGGCCTCCTTGGGCGACAGCCCTTCTTCGTGCATCACGCGCTCGACGTTCTCCACCACCACGATGGCGTCGTCCACCAGCAGGCCGATGGCCAGCACCATGCCGAACATGGTGAGCGTGTTGATCGAGTAGCCCGCCACGGAGAGCACGCCGAAGGTACCCAGCAGCACCACCGGCACGGCAATGGCAGGGATCAGCGTGGCGCGGAAGTTCTGCAAAAAGATGTACATCACCAGCACGACCAGCACCATGGCCTCGGCCAGCGCCTTCACCACCTCGTCGATCGACGCGCTCACGAAGGGCGTGGTGTCGTAGCTCACGAAGGTCTGCATCTGGTTGGGAAAGAGCGGCTGCAGCTCGGCCACCTTGGCCTTCACGGCCTCGGCCACCTGCACCGCGTTGGCGCCGTCGGCCAGCACGATGCCCATGCCGGCGCCCGGGCGACCGCCGAGCACCGAGCGCACCGTGAGGTTCTCGGCGCCCAGTTCCACGCGGGCCACGTCGCGCAGGCGCACCACGGCGCCGTCGGGCGTGGCGCGCAGCACCACGTTCTCGAACTCCTCGACCGTCTTCAGCTTGCTGCGCGCCGTGATGGTGGCGTTGAGCTGCTGCTGCGCACCAGCCGGCAGCGCGCCGAGCTGGCCGGCCGACACCTGCGCGTTCTGCGCGGTGATGGCGCTGCCCACGTCGGAGGGCATGAGCGCGTACTTGCGCAGCTTGTCGGGGTCCAGCCACAGGCGCATGGCGTAGCCGGTGCCCAGCGTCTGCACCTCGCCCACGCCGTCGACGCGGCTGATGACGTCGACCAGGTTGCTGCTGATGTAGTCGCCCACGTCCACCGCCGAGGCGCTGCCGTCGCCGGAGAACATCGAGACGATCAGCAGGAAGTCGTTGCCGCCCTTGGTGACGGTGACGCCGCGGCTTTGCACCTGCTGCGGCAGGCGCGACATGGCCTGCTGCAGCTTGTTCTGCACCTGCATCTGGGCCACGTCGATGTTGGTGCCCGCGTTGAAGGTGAGCGACAGGCGCGCCACGCCCGACGAGTTGCTGGTCGACTGCATGTACAGCAGGTTGTCCAGCCCCTTCATCTGCTGCTCGATGACCTGGGTGACGGAGTCTTCGACCGTCTTGGCCGAGGCGCCGGTGTAGGTGGCGTTGATGGACACGCGCGGCGGCGCGATGTCGGGGTACTGCTCCAGCGGCAGCGTGCGGATGGCCATCAGGCCGGCGAGCATGACGACGATGGAAAGCACCCACGCGAAGATGGGGCGGTCGATGAAGAACTGGGCCATGGGTCGGCCTCAGCGCGCGAGGGTGGTGGAAGCAGCGTCGGGCGTGGCGCTCGCAACTGCGGCACCCGCCGGCCTTGCGCCGAGGTCGACCGTGCGCACCTTGTCGCCGACCTTCACGCGCTGCGAGCCTTCCATGAGCACGCGGTCGCCCGCGGCCAGGCCGTCGATCACCTGCCAGCGCGTGCCGATGGCACGGCCGATGCGGATGGGGCGCTTCTGGACCTTGTCTTCTGCGTCGATCACCAGCGTGGAGGCGCTGCCGTCGGGCGCGCGCGTGACGGCCTGCTGCGGCACCAGCAGCGCGGCGTCATTCACGCCTTCCTGCAGCACGGCGCGCACGTACATGCCGGGCATCAGCAGCTTGTCGGGGTTGGGCACCACGGCGCGCAGCGTGACGCTGCCGGTGCCGGCATCGACCGTCACGCCGCTGAAGGTGAGGCGCCCGGCGTGCGGGTAGGGGCTGCCGTCTTCCAGCAGCAGCTGGATGCGCGCCTCGGCCTCGCTGGCGCGCTGCAGCCGGCCGCTGGCCAGCTCGCGCTTCAGGCGCAGCAGCTCGCTGCTCGATTGCGTGACGTGCACGTGGATCGGGTCGAGCTGCTGCACGGTGGTCATGGCCGCCGCCTGGTTGGCTGTGACCAGCGCGCCCGGCGTGACGGTGGACAGCTCGGCCCAGCCGGTGATCGGCGAGGTGATGCGCGTGTAGCCCAGCTGGATGCGCGCGGTCTGCTCGGCGGCGCGGGCCACGGCGAGGTCGGCTTCGGCCTGCTGCTCGGCGGCCTGGGTCTCGTCGAACACCTGGCGGCTGATGGCATCGATCTTCACCAGCTCGGCATTGCGCTTGGCCACGGTGCGCGCCGTGGCCAGGGCCGACTCGGCCTTGCGCACGCTGGCCTGCGCGCTGGCATGGGCGGCCTGCAGCGAGGCCGGGTCGAGCTGGTAGAGCACCTGGCCGGCCTTGACCTGCGAGCCTTCGGTGAAGAGCCGCTCCTTGAGGATGCCGCCGACCTGCGGGCGGATCTCGGCGATCACCGGGGCCGCGGTGCGCCCGGGCAGCTCGGTGCTCAGGGCCAGCACCTCGGACTTGAGCGTGACGATGCCGACTTCCTTCGCCGGGGCGTTGGCGGCCTTGGCCGCGCCGGGGGCCTCCACATTGGTGCGCGAGCACCCCGCGAGGGCGGCGGCGATGCACAGGGCCGTGAGGAGCGGGGCGGAGCGGGAGGCAAAGTGGACGGGCATGGACAGGCAGAAGTAACGAAAGCCAAAGATGGAGCGGGCTCGCGCCGTCGAGTTCAATGCCGCGGCGCGGGGGCGGCGAACTTTACAGAGCGGAAACCGTGCCATGTCCCGAGGGGACTGGCGGGTGGCGTCGAGTGTGCGGCCCCACAGTTAAGCGGGTGTGAAGCGGGGCATTGCCCGCATGAAAAACCCGCCTGAAGCGCTCTCTATGGCTTCTTCTTCGCCTGCGCGACCAGGAAATCGACCAGCAGCTGCAGCGGGCCGACCTCGTTGTCGGTGCGGTAGAGGATGCCCAGCGGCGCGATGGGCGCGTTCATGCGCAGCGGCAGCTCGGCCACGGCCGAGCGGTCGAGCTGGTCGAGCACGGTGCGCGGCACCGGCACCACCACGTCGGGCTGCGAGAGCAGGGCGCGCACCAGCTGCGGCGTGAGCACCTGGATGGCATGCGGGCGCGGCACGATCCGCTCGGCGGCCCAGGCGGCTTCCATCACCTGGCGCACCGCGAAGTGCGCGGGCGGCAGCACCCAGCGCGACTCGGCGAGGTCGCGCAGCCGCAGGCGCTTGCGCTGCACGGCCGGATGGCCGATGCCGGCGATGACCACCACCTCGTCGCTGCGCAGCGGCACGAAGCGGTGGGCATCGGGCACGCGCGCCGGCTGGCGCAGCAGCACGGCGTCGAAGGCGCCTGCGCGCAGGCCGATCGTGAGCCGCTCGATGTTGCCTTCCTCGATGAACAGGCGCAGCTTGGGGTGCTTCGCATGCAGCAGGTTCAGCGCGGGCTGCAGCACGCTGGCGATGGCCGCCTCGATGGCGCCGATACGCAGCGCGCGCGTCTCCTGCGCGGCCAGCGCCGCGAGGCCGTCGCTGGCCACCTGCATGGCGTCGATCACCATGCGCGCGTGCAGCGCCAGCAGGCGCCCGGCCTCGGTGATGCGCATGCCGCGCGCGTGGCGCTCGAACAGCGGCGTGTCGAGCAGGCCCTCGACCTCCTGCAGCATCTGCGTGGCCGCCGGCTGGCTGATGTGGATCGCCTCGGCCGCGCGGCGCAGGTGCGAGTGCGCGGCCAGCGCGTCGATGAGCTTCAGGTGGCGCAGGCGCAGGCGCGCGAGCAGCCGCTCGTGCAGCACGGAAGAGGGTGTGGGCGTGTCGGTGGCCATCGATAGGCAATCATTATCAGTTGATGCAAAAGCGATTGGACGCCAATCGGTGGCCTTCCTACGCTCACGGGGTCGGGCGGCAGACAAGGGCGCATCGGCTGCCGGCCCGACGGGGCCGCGCGGACGAAGGGCTCCCGCCCGGCGGGTCCTTCCCTTTCTTGCTTTTCTCACAACACATCACCATGTCCCACCGATTCCGTCCGGCCACGCGCCTGTGCCTGCCCATCGTCCTTGCCGTCTCGTCCCTGTGCGCTTCGGCGCAGGAGGCGCCTGCGGCTGCTGCCACATCGCCCGCACCGGCCGCCGCCGTGCCGCTGTACCCGCTGATCGCCGAGCGCTCCAAGGCCATCGAGCAGAAGGTGATCGACTGGCGCCGCGACATCCACCAGCACCCCGAGCTGGGCAACCAGGAAAAGCGCACCGCCGCGCTGGTCGCGGCCCACCTGAAGGCGCTGGGCTACGAGGTGCGCGAGGGCGTGGCCGTGACCGGCGTGGTCGCCACGCTGCGCGGCGGCAAGCCCGGCCCGGTGGTGGCGCTGCGCGCCGACATGGACGCGCTGCCCGTGAAGGAACAGGTCGACGTGCCCTTCGCCTCCAAGGCGCGGGCCCAGTGGGGCTTCGCCACGGTCGACGTGATGCACGCCTGCGGCCATGACGGCCACGTGGCGATCCTCATGGGCGTGGCCGAGGTGCTCGCCTCGATGAAGGCGCAGCTGCCCGGCACCGTGAAGCTGATCTTCCAGCCGGCCGAAGAAAAACTGCCCAACGCCGAGATCGGCGGCGCGCGCCGCATGCTGGCCGAAGGTGCCTTCGACGCGCCCAAGCCCGACGCGGTGTTCGGCCTGCACCTGGTCTCGGCGCTGAACACCGGGCAGATCGGCTACAAGAGCGGCCCCATCACCGCGAGCTCGGACACCTTCAAGGTCAGCGTGAAGGGCCGCCAGACGCACGGCTCGCAGCCCTGGAGCGGGGTCGACCCGATCGTGCTGGGCTCGCAGATCGTGCTGGGCTTCCAGACCATCGCGAGCCGCCAGGTCAACGTGACCAAGGAGCCCTCGGTGCTCAGCGTGGGCACCTTCAACGCGGGCACGCGCTACAACATCATTCCCGACAGCGTGGAGATGAGCGGCACGCTGCGCACCTACGACGACGAGATGCGCCAGTTCATCATCAAGCGCATGGGCGAGACCGCCTCGCACATCGCGCAAAGCGGCGGCGGCACGGCCGAGGTCCGCGTCGAGGCCGACGGCTACGCCCCGACCGTGAACGACCCGGCCCTGACCGCGAAGATGGTGCCCAGCCTGCAGCGCGTGCCCGGCGCCACGCCGATCGTGATCCCCAAGGGCACGGGCGGCGAAGACTTCTCGTTCTTCGCGCAGAAGGCGCCCGGCCTGTTCGTGATGATCGGCGCCACGCCGCCCGGCCGCGACGCGAACAAGGCCGAGCCCAACCACTCGCCGCGCTTCTTCGTCGACGAGGCCAGCCTGCTGGTGGGCGTGCGCACGTTGACGCAGCTGACGGTGGATTACATGGCGGGCGCGCAGCGCTGACCTGAGCGAATCGGCTGCTCCAGCGCATCCGACAGCGGAAACAGGTGCTGCGCGATGAAGTCCACGAACACACGGATCCTGGGCGACAGCTGCCGGCTCGACGGCCACAGCACGTGGAAGATCATGTGTTCGCGGTTGTGGTCGTCCAGCACCGTGACCAGGCGGCCCTGTTCCAATTGCGGGCGCACGGCGATCTCCGGCACGCAGGCAATGCCCAGCCCCTGCTCGGCAAAGCAGACTTGCGGATCGAGCGTGTTGGTCACCATGCTGGCCGGCAGGTCGACAGGGGGCGAGCCGGCCGCAAGGCCCAGCGGCCACACGTCCAGCTTGCCGGTGCTGGGAAAGCGGTAGAGCAGGCAGGCATGGCTTGCCAGGTCTTGCGGTTCGCGCGGCACGCCGGCCCGGCGAAAGTAGGCCGGCGCACCGACGATCACCTTGCGGCACGAGCCGATGCGGCGCGCCATCAACCGTGAATCGCTGGGCTCGCCGGTGCGGATGACCGCGTCGAAGCCTTCCTCGATGACGTCAACCAGCCGGTCGGCGTAGTCGATGTCCAGTTCGATGTCGGGGTAGAGCCGCTTGAACGCCGCCAGCTTGGGCATGAACAGCGTGCCCACCGACGGCAGGCTGATGCGCAGCTTGCCGCGGGGTGCGCTCTGTGTCTGCAGCAGTTCCGCTTCGGCCGATTCCACTTCGCAGAGGATGCGCCGGCAGCGCTCCAGGAACAGCGCGCCTTCCGGCGTCAGGTGGACGGTGCGCGTGGAGCGATGGAACAGCCGCACGCCCAGCCGTTCTTCGAGCCGCACGATGGCCTTGCTGACGGCCGAGGCCGAGATGCCCAACTGCTGCCCCGTGGCCGTGAAGCTGCGCGTTTCGCCGGCGCGAACGAAGACGTTCAGCGAACCCAGGTTTTCCATGGAGCGACTTTGATTGATGACTGGAGAGTCATATGTATTTGAAACTTTAGCCCATTTTTCATTGATGCATTCCCGCCCACACTGCGGTGAACGCCAACGCGGGCCACCCGGCCAACGCGGGCACAGACGATGGAAACCAACTGAATGACCACCACAACCGCCACCGTGGGCGAGCGCACTGAACGACTGCCCGTGGCCGCCTTGCTGGCCCTGTCGATGACCGGCTTCCTGGCACTGCTGACGGAAACGATGCCGGCCGGCATGCTCTTGCGCATCAGCCAGGACCTGGGCGTGTCGGAAGCGCTCGCGGGCCAGTTCGTGACCCTCTATGCCATCGGCTCGCTGGTTGCGGCCATTCCGCTGACGGCGGCCACGCTGGGCTGGCGGCGCCGGCCGTTGCTGATCGCGGCGCTGGTCGCCGTGCTGGCCTTCAACACGCTCACGGCGCTGACGTCGAGCTATGCAGTCGCGCTGGTTGCGCGCTTCATGGCCGGCATGGCGGGCGGCCTGATCTGGGGAATGCTGGCGGGCTATGCGCGGCGCATGGTGCCCGAGCACCTCAAGGGGCGCGCGCTGGCGGTGGCCGGGCTGGGGGCACCGCTGGCGTTGTCGCTGGGCGTCCCGCTGGGGACGTTGATGGGCGCCACGCTGGGCTGGCGCACCGCGTTCGGTGGCATGTCGCTGCTCACGCTGGCGGTGATGGCCTGGGTCTTCCTGCAGGTGCCCGACTATCCGGGGCAGGCGGCCGAAAAGCGCGCGCCGGTGCGCCGGATCTTCGTCACGCCCGGCGTGCGACCGGTGCTGGCCGTGCTTGCGCTGTGGGTGCTGGCGCACAGCATTCTCTACACCTACGTGATGCCGTTCCTGGCGCCGGCCGGCCTGTCCGATCGGGTCGATGCGGTGCTGCTGGTCTTCGGCGTGGCATCGCTGGCCGGCATCTGGATCAGCGGGCTGCTCATCGACCGCATGCTGCGCTCGCTGGTGCTGCTCGCCCTCGCGGGCTTTGCGCTGGCGTCGCTGGCCCTGGGCGTCGCCGGCACGCAGCCGGTGGTGGTCTATGTCGCGGTGGCCGCGTGGGGGCTGACCTTCGGCGGCTCCGGGGCCTTGCTGCAGACCGCGTCGGCCGAAGCAGCCGGCCCCGGCGCGGACGTGGCGCAATCCATCCTCGTCACGGTGTGGAACATCGCCATTGCGGGCGGCGGCATCGTCGGTGGCGTGTTGCTGGAGACATCGGGCGTCGGCGCTTTTCCATGGGCACTGCTGGTGCTGCTGCTTCCTGGCCTTCTGATTGCCTGGACATCGCGTGCGCACGGGTTTCCCGCGAAGCCGCACCGGTCGTCCCACTGATTCCGAAGAGCGCGCGGCATTTCGCGCGCACGGGTGGGGCCCGCGAGAAAGGCGGGGGGCTCGCTCAGAGCCAGTTGCCGCCCTGCGGCATCTGGATCTGCTCGGCCGGGTCGCCGCCCGTCACGAACGAGCCGATGACGATGCTCAGCAGCGAAACGAAGATGCTCGCGAACAGCGCGGTCCAGAAGCCCGACACCTTGAAGCCCTTCACCAGCGCCGCCACCAGCAGGATCATCAGCGCGTTGATGACCAGCAGGAACAGGCCGAAGGTCAGCAGCGTCAGCGGCAGTGTCAGGAAGATCAGCAGCGGCTTGACGATGGCGTTGGCCAGGCCGAGCAGCAGCGCCGACACGATCAGCGCCGAGGTGCTGTCGAACTTGAGTCCCTTGAAGAGATGGCTGGCGACCCACAGCGAGATGCCGGTGATGGCCCAGTGGACGAGGAAAGGGGTGATGTTGTTCAGCATGGCGTGCGGTGTGTGTCGGCAGCCCGCATGGTAAACGGGGCGTCGCGGCGGACCGCTGCGCGGGGCGGGCGGATTTTCTG
>NZ_BCUS01000169.1 GCF_001591345.1 Variovorax boronicumulans NBRC 103145
GGGCACGGCGCCGGGCACGAGCGTGCCGTGGCGCGCGACCACGCGGCCGCCCGACACCACGAGCTTGCGCACGGGGCGGCCCACCACGGCCTGCGCGGGCGTTTGCGCCTCGACCAGCACGAGGTCGGCGCGGCAGCCCACGTCGAGCCCGTAGGCCGCGAAGCCGCAGCCGCGCGCGCCGGAATGGGTGACGGTGTCGAGCGCCACTTCGAGCTCGTCGTCGCGGCGCAGGTTGTAGCGCAGGCCGATGAGCATGGCGCGCTCGAGCATGTCGGGGTTGCCGTAGGGCGACCAGGTGTCGCGGATGCCGTCGTTGCCGCCGAGCACGGTGACGCCGGCGGCGCGGCACGCCATGAGCGGCGGCACGCTGCGCGAGGCCGGTGCGCTGGTGATGAGCACCACGCCCAGCTTCGCCATGCGCGCGAGCAGCGCGTCGCGCTCGCGTTCGCTCACGTCGCCCAGGCAGAAGCCGTGGCTGATCGCGACCTGGCCCTGCATGCCGAGCGCCTCGGTGCGCTGCAGGATCAGCTCGAGCGAGAAGGCGCCCATGGCGCCGGGCTCGTGCAAGTGGATGTCGACGGGGCGCTGGTGCTTGTGGGCGATGCCGAAGAGCACGTCGAGCGACTTCACGGGGTCGCCGTCGATGGCGCAGGGGTCGAGGCCGCCGAGCACGTCGGCGCCCAGGGCCAGCGACTGGTCGAGCAGCTCGGCCGTGCCGGCGCGCCCGAGCAGGCCCGACTGCGGAAACGCGACGACCTGGATCTGCTGCACCTCGCGCAACGTCTCGCGCGTGCGCAGCGTGCCTTCGAGGTGGCGCAGGCCGGCCTGGGTGTCGACGTCGACGTGCGTGCGCAGGCGCGTGGTGCCGAGCGCGAGAAAGGCCTTGGCCAGCACCAGCGACTGGGCGGCGGCGTCGTGCCCGCTGGCGTGGCGGAAGGCGCGCTCGTTCTCGATCTTGTCGGTGAGGTTCGTGCCGACCTCGTTGCGGTACCAGTCCATGCCCCACATCGTCTTGTCGAGGTGGGTGTGGCCTTCGACGAGGCCGGGCAGCAGCAAGGCGCCCTCGCCGTCTTCGACGGTGGCGCCGGCCGGTGCGGCCAGCGCCGCGCCGATCTCGGCAATGCGGCCGTCGTGCACGCGCACATCGACAGGAGACGCGCCCAGAGGGCGCACGTTGCGGATCAGTAGCTGGGTCATTCGGTTTCGTTCGTGGGTCAGAGGCAAGAGAAGACCGGTCAGGCGGGTTGCGCCGCCACGGTGCGCGGCAGCACGCGCGGCGTGACGAGCGCCACCGCCACGAAGACCAGCGCGTTGACCGCCAGCGCCACCAGCCCGGTGTTGAGCGACTTGAAGACCACGGGCGCCGCCGGGAACAGCGTGCCGAGGTTCGCGCCGGTGGTCATCGTGAAGGCCAGCACCGCACCGCCCGCGAGGATGCCCGCAAAGGCGGCGTGCTTGCTGCCGAAGGGTTTCTTCATGAGGCTGAACAGCAGCGAGGGCAGCAGCTGCGTGAGCAGGCTTGACGCGAAGATGGCCACGGCCACGATGGTGGTGCCGCCGCGCAGCACGAAGTACACGGCCACCAGCGCGAACAGGGGCAGCACGCCGCGCGCCACGCGCGAAACCTGCTTGTCGGTGGCGTGCGGCGCGAAACCTTCCTTGTAGACGTTCTTGCCGATCACGGTGGAAGCGGTGAGCAAAATCATCGAGCCCGGCACCAGCGCGGTGAGCACGCCCGTGCCGCCGATCACGCCGACGAACCACGGGTCGAAGGTGTGCTTCACGAGGCCGAACAGGGCCAGGTCGACCTCGGAGCCCTTGAGCCCCGGCACCTGCAGGATGGCCGCGAAGCCCACCAGGAACAGGAAGGCGATGACCACCTGGTACAGCGGCATCAGGATGGTGTTGCGGCGCACCGCGCTCGCGCTGCGGGCGGCGTACACCGAGGTCAGGTTGAACGGGTACAGGTAGTAGCCCAGCGCCGTGAGCAGGATGGTCGAGTTGTACCAGGTGAGGTTCAGGCCCTCTTTCGGAAACTCGAAGAAGCTGGGGTTGGCCGCGTGGATGGCGCTGAACATCGGCGTGACGCCGCCGTAGTAGTGCCAGGGCAGGTACACGCCCAGGAACACGGCGAGCACGAGGATCAGGATGTCCTTCACGATGGCGATGCTGGCCGAGCCGTGGATGCCCGAGAACAGGATGTAGCTGACCATCACGACCGTGCCGATCCAGATCGCCACCTGCGGCGCGATGGAGCCGTACGAGGCCTCCGACACGATGATGCCCAGCCCGCGCAGCTGGATGGTGAGCAGCGCCACCATGCCCATGAGCGCGACCACCGACACCAGCACGCCGAGCGGGCGGCTGTCGTACTTGTGGGCGAAGAAGTCGGAGAACGACACCAGCTTGTGCGCGGTGGCGTAGCGCCAGATGGCCGGCAGCATCCAGAAGGCCATGAGGTAGGCCAGGCCGCCGTAGGCCAGGATGTAGAAGGCCGGCGAGCCCTTGCTGTACGACCAGCCGCTGGCGCCCAGGAAGGTGAAGGTCGAGAACGACTCGCCCGCCATGAGCAGGAACACCATGATCGTGCCCAGCCCGCGTCCGCCCAGCGCCCATTGCTCCAGGCTCATGGTGCGCCCGCGCCGCGCGAGCACGGCCAGGCCGAGGGCGCCGGCCACGAAGAGCGCGATCACGCCGAGTGCGGCGTTCATCGCGCGTCTCCTGCAGATTGCGCGTCCTGCGCATCGAGGTCGCCTTCGGCGCGGTCGATGACCACCATGATGAGCGAGGTCAGCACCAGCCAGCTCACGTTCCAGACCATCAGGAAGGGCATGCCGAGCACGAAGGTGGGCGCGACGGACGACAGCCATCCCCCGCTGAAGAAGGCGGCGACCGGCAGCAGGGCCAGCCATTTGGCGAGTTTCATGGGATGTCTCTGTGTGTTCGGGTGGTTGGAAATTCGATCTTCTTTTGGTTAACCATTTTATATTTTTTGGTTAACCAAACGGCGCGAATGGTACGGAGCCGGGCGGGCCGCGTCAATCCGGGGGCTTTCCCGGAGGTGGCGGGGTGCAGGCAATAATCCGCAGGCCCATGCCTGCCGCCATCCGCCGATCCGCCGCGCCCGCCCCTTCCGCAGAACCTGCCGAACCCGCTTCCGTCGATGACGCGAACGTGGACGAGCGCGTCTACGCCGCCGTGTCCAAGGCGCTGCTCAGCGGCAAGCTGCGCCCCGGCACGCCGCTGCGCGAGCGCGCGCTGGCCGAGGCGCTGGCCTGCACGCGCGGCGCGGTGCGCAAGGTGCTGGCGCGGCTGGGCTCCGAAAAGCGGCTGGTGCTGGAGCACAACCGCGGCGCCTTCGTGCCCAACCCGTCGATCGACGACATGCGCGGCATCTACCGCGCGCGCCGCATCGTGGAAGCCGGGCTGGTCGCCACGCTGTTCGGCCGGCTGGCGCGCGACCAGGTGGCCGCGCTGCGCAAGCACGTGCAGGCGGAGCAGAAGGCGTTCAAGGAAGGCCGGCGCGAGGACGCGATCCGCCTGGCCGGCGACTTCCACCTGCTGCTGGCGCAGATGGCGGGCAGCGACGAGCTGCTGTCGTACATCCGGCGGCTGATTGCGAACACCGAGCTGTACAAGGCGCTGTACGACTCGGCCGAGGCCGCGAGCTGCGCGCCGCGCGAGCACGAACAGATCATCGAAGCGCTCATGGGCGACTCGCTCGACGCCGCGCTGGCCGTGGCGCTGGAGCACCTGGACGAGCTGGAGCAACGCGTGATCGCAGGGGCGGCGGCGGAGCAGGAGGTCGACCTGGCGGCGCTGCTGAACGGCGCTGCGCCGGCGCGAAGCCACGGGCACGATCACTGAGGCTTCGCGCGCACGTTTCGTCCGTCAGCGAAGTGTCGAGGGGCCGGTCTCGCGAAGATCGGCGCACCATGCCAACGACCCCGCTCGCCGCGTCAAGCCGACCCCACGCCCCTGCCTTCGAATGGGCGCTGCTCGCGGTGCTCGCGACCTGCTGGGGCGCCTCGTACACCTTCATCAAGATCGGCGTGGCGACGATCCCGCCGGTCACGCTGATCGCGGCACGCACCCTGATCGCCGGATTGCTGCTGCTCGCGGTGTTGCGCCTGCGCGGCGTGCGCTTGCCCAAAGACGGCGCGACATGGCGGCGCTTCGTGCTGCAGGCTGGCCTGAACAGCGTGCTGCCGTTCACGCTGATCGCATGGGCCGAACGCAGCGTGGATGCGGGGCTGGCGACCATCCTCAACTCGACCTCGCCGATCTTCATCTTCCTGCTGGGGTGGGGCCTGGGCGGCGCGGGCAAGCCCACGTTGCAGCGCCTCTTCGGCGTGGGGGCGGGGCTGGCGGGCATCTGCCTGATCGTGGGCTTCGAGGCCCTGCAGGGGCTGGGGCATTCGCTGCTGGCGCAGCTGGCGCTGGTGGTGGCCGCCGTCTGCTACGGCTGCGCCGCGATGTTCGGCCGCGTGTTCAAGGGCCTGGACCCGATGGTGCCCGCGGCCGGCTCGTTGGTGAGCGGCGCAGCCCTGCTCGTGCCCGCGAGCCTGGCGATCGACAGGCCCTGGACGCTCGCCCCCTCCACCGCCTCGATGCTCGCCGTGCTGGCGCTGGCGGTACTGTCCACGGCGCTGGCCTTCACGATCTACTTCCGGCTCATCAAGACGCTGGGGCCGATGTCGACCTCGGCGCAGGCCTACCTGCGCGTGCCCATCGGCGTGACGATCGGCGTGGTGTGCCTGGGCGAGACGCTGGCGGCCACGGCGTGGATCGGGCTGGCCTGCGTGGTGGTGGGCGTGGTCGCGATGACGATGCCCGACACACAACTTTTGCGCCGGGGCCTTCGTTTTTTACGCGGCTTTTAGACCCGCGCTTCTACGCTGCCGGCTCCTCCATCCGTTAGCGAATTCTTTCGATGAAACACCTCCTTCGCACCGCCTTGCCGGTGCTCGTTCTTCCCACCCTGTTCGCTCTGCCGATGCTCGCCAATGCGCAGCTCACGGGCAACGTGGCGCTGACCACGAACTACAAGTTCCGCGGCCAGGACCAGGACATGCTGGGCAAGAACGACTACGCCAAGACCCGCGGCTTCAAGCCCGCCATCCAGGGCGGCTTCGACTACGCCTTCGGCGACAGTGGCTTCTACGTCGGCAACTGGAATTCGAGCGTCAACTGGCTCAAGGGCAACAGCCTTGAAAGCGACCTCTACGGCGGCTACAAGTTCAAGGCCGGCCTGCTCGACATGGACGTGGGCGCCCTCACCTACCTGTACCCGGGCAATTCGACAGGCAACACGACGGAGCTGTACGCCAGCGCGGGCTACACCGACGCCACGCTCGGCTCGTTCACGCTGAAGTACTCGCACACGGTGTCGAAGGACTACTTCGGTTATGCCGGTGCCAAGACGGGCTCGGGCCGCACGGGCCGCAACACCGGCTACCTGAACCTGGCCTACAGCAAGGAGATCCTGCCCAAGGTCACGCTGAAGGCGGCTGTCGGCTACACGAACATGTCGAGCGACATCCGCAGCCTGGGCTACAGGAGCTACGTGGACTACAACGTCGGCGCGACCTACGACTTCGGCAGCGGCCTCACGCTCACGGGCTCGGTGCAGGGCGCGAACAAGAAGAGTTCGTACGTTTCGGTGGCCAACCCGGGCTTCGACTACGGCTTCGGCACCGTCGGCCAGACGACCTACTCGCCGAACAAGGCCCGCTTCATCGTCACGCTGACGAAGACCTTGTGATCAGTCGATGCTGATGTTCGCCGCCTTGGCGACCTCGGCCCACTTCACGCGGTTGGCGTGCACGGTCTTCTTGAACTGCGCGGGCGACTCGATGCGCACGGTGTTGCCCTGGCTCTCGAAGCGTTCGCGGATTTCGGGCTGCTCGAGCACGGTCTTCACGGCGGCGTTGAGCTTGTCGACGATGTGGGCGTCGGTGCCCTTGGGCGCGAAGATGCCGAACCAGATGGCGCTGTCGAAGCCCTTGGTGCCCGGCAGGCCGCTGGAGGCGATGGTCGGCACCTCCTTCACGGCCGGCACCGCCGTGGCGGTGGTCACGCCAAGCAGGCGCACCTTGCCGGCCTTGTAGTGCGGCAGCACGGTCTGCACCTGGTTCATGATGCAGCAGGTCTCGCCGCGCACCACCGAGGTGATGGCCTCGGGGCCGCCCTTGTAGGGCACGTGGACCATGTTCAGGCCCAGGCGCGAGTTGAACTCGGCAAAGGCCATGTGCGTGCCCGCGCCGTTGCCGGTGGAGGCGTAGTTGTACTTGCCGGGGTTGGCCTTCACCAGCTCGACGAACTCCTTGAGCGTGCGCACGTTGATCACGTCGGGGTTGATGGTGAGCACGTTCGACACGTCGAGCACGGGCGCCACGGGCACGAAGTCGGCCTCCACGTCGAAGGGCAGCTTCTTGTACAGCGCGGCATTGCTGCCGTGCGTGGCGGCGGTGCCGAACGAGAGCGTGTAGCCGTCGGGCTTGGCATGCGCGACGTACTCGCTGGCGATGTTGCCGGCGGCGCCCGACTTGTAGTCGATGATCACGGGCTTGCCGAGCTGGCGCGACAGCGGCTCCTGGATGGCGCGGGCGACCACGTCGACGCCCGAGCCGGCCGGGAAGCCCATGATCAGTGTGACGGGTTGTTGCGGCCAGTCGGGCTGGGCCAGCGCCAGGGTCGATGCGGCAGCGGTGCAGAGCAAGGCGCCAGCGGCCAGCAGGGCGCGACGCGGGAAGGGAGAATGGGCCATGTCGGTCTTTCTTCGAGGCGGACGGTGCAGGCGCCGATTGTGGCGCGCGGCTGATATCTGTTTGCACATGTGCTTATGCACCGCGCCCCTTGCCTCTCCATAATCGCTCCATGGTCCGCCCCACACAACAACTCCACACCCATCGCGAACCGGTGCCCGTGCGCGCCGCCGCCACCGTCCTGCTGCTGCGCGACACCGACGCCGGCCTGGAGGTCCTCATGACCCGCCGCTCGGCCACCGCGAGCTTCGCGCCCGGTGCCTACGTCTTTCCGGGGGGCCACATCGACGCGGCCGACGCCGCCGCCGCGCGCATCGCGGCACGCCGCGCCACGCAAAGCGACACGCAGCACACGCAGGCCATCGCCGCGATCCGCGAGGCCTTCGAAGAACTGGGCATCCTGCTGGCCCGCCACGCCGACGGCCGCGCGGTGACTGTCGGCGAGGTCGCCGCCATGGACCGCAACGCCACCGCCGGCACGGCCTTCGCCGACCAGTGCGCCGCGCGCGGCCTGGTGCTGTCGGCCGACCAGGTCTTCACCTTCGCGCACTGGATCACCGACCGCGACCTGCCCAAGCGCTTCGACGTGCCCTTCCTGGTGGCCCGCATGCCCGAGGGCCAGGAGCCCACGGCCGACGAGAGCGAGCAGTTCGAGCCGTGCTGGGTGCGCCCGGCCGACGCACTGGCGCGCCACGAGGCCGGCAGCTTCTTCATGATCTTCCCGACCATCCGCACGCTGCAGCGCATGGCGGCCTACGCGACGGTCGACGCAGTGCTCGCGGCCTGCGCGCCCGGGGCCGACGGCCAGGAGAAGCCGCTGTGGACCAGCTGCCCGCGCGCCGGCCTGCTCAAGGGCGAGGACGCACGCTACATGGAACACGAGTCGCCCTTCGGCGAGCTCGCGCTGGTGTGCCCCGACGGCCAGATCGCGCACGCGCTCGACTGGCAGAGCACGCAGCCCGTGGCGCTGCTGAAGAATGTGCAGCGCCTCACCGCGCCGAACCCCAGCGCCATGACCGGCCCGGGCACCAACACCTACCTCGTGGGCGACGCGGCCACCGGCTACCTCGTGATCGACCCGGGCCCGAACGACGCGACGCACCTGGCGCGGCTGATCGAGGCCACGCAGGGCGACATCCGCCTGATCGTCTGCACGCACTCGCACGCCGACCACTCGCCGGGCGCCGCGCCGCTGCAGGCGCTGTGCGCAGCGCAGCGCAAGCCGCCGATCCTCGGCTTGTCGTCCGCGCCCACGGCCCGTTCCACCGCACGCTTCAGCGCCGAGCGCGAGCTGGCCGACGGCGAACGGCTGGTGCTCTCGGGCATCGCGCCCGACGGCACGCCGCTCACGCACACGCTGCGCGCCATCCACACGCCCGGCCACGCGGCCAACCACCTGTGCCTGGTGCTCGAAGAAGACGGCCTGCTGTTCTCGGGCGACCACATCCTCAATGGCAGCACGACGGTGGTCGATCCGCCGGACGGCGACATGACGGCGTACCTCGATTCGCTCGACAAGCTCGACGCGGCCTGCGCGGCCGGCGGCATCGACTTCATCCTGCCGGCGCACGGCTACGTGATCGGCTTTGCGCGCACGGCCATCGCGCACCTGAAGGCGCACCGCCTCAAGCGCGAGGCCAAGATCGCCGCCGCCATGCAGCGGCTGCCCGACGGCACGCCCGAGCAGTGGCTGCCGCTCGCCTACGACGACGTGCCCGAGCGCATGTGGCCGGTGGCGGCGCGTTCGCTGGCGGCGCATGTGGCGCGCATCCGTCAACTGGCCGACGCGCGATGAACCGCTCGAACCGCCCCTCTGCGCCCGACGACGAAGGCGTGCGCCTGGCCAAGCGCGTGGCCGCGATGGCCCAGGTGTCGCGCCGCGAGGCCGAGCTGCTGATCGAGAACGGCGCCGTGAGTGTCGACGGCGTGCCCGCCCTGCTGCCGCAGTCGCGCGTGCAACCGCACCAGCAGGTCGAGATCGCCGCCGGTGCGCGGCCCGAGCCGATCGTGCCGGTGACGCTGGTGCTCTACAAGCCCGCCGGCATGCCGACCGACCAAGCACACCAACTGCTGGTGGCCGCCAACCACCACGAGCCCGAGCGCGAGGGCCAGCGCTTCCTGCCGGCACATGCGCGCGGCCAGCGCTGCATGACGCCGCTCGAAACCGGCGCCAGCGGCCTCGTGGCCTACACGCAGGAATGGCGCATCGAGCGCAAACTGCAGGAAGACGCGGGCATCCTCGAACACGAAGTGATGGTCGACGTGGCCGGCCCGGTGAGCCCCGAGGTGCTGGCGCGGCTGGAGCGTTCGCCCGCGCGCGTGAGCATCGGCCGGCAGTCGCCCGAGCAGACCGGCCTGCGCTTTGCACTGAAGGGCGCGCGGCCCGGGCAGATCGCGCACATCTGCGACGGCGTGAACCTGCGCATCGTCGCCATGCGGCGCCTGCGCGTGGGCCGCGTCTCGCTGGCCGGGCTGCAGCCGGGCCAGTGGCGCTACCTGGCGCCGAACGAGCGTTTTTGAAAGCGGCTTGAGGACGACGAGGCAGCACCGCAAACTGCCACCTGAAGACAGCGGCCCCGCGCCGCACACGGGAGATACCAGCACCATGAAGTTCGGCACACCGATCCGCACCCTGGCCTGCACCCTGCCCCTGACGCTGCTGGCGGGCTGCAGCTACCTCACGGCCCTGCTGTTCCCCGACGCGCCGGTCGGTTCCCCGCCCGCAGCGACGACAGCCGCCCCACCCGCCGTGGTTTCCAAGGACGGCCTCGCGCCGATCACCGCTGTTCAAGTGGATCGCATCCGCGAAGCCGTCGGCGGCAAGCCCCCGAGCCCCGCGGTGGGCAAGGTGGTGGGAAGCGCGTCGCCGACCATCGAATCCTTTTTGCGCACCGAAGGCTGCATCACGGCGCGCAACGGCGCGGTGCTCAACCCCTTCGCGGCGCCCGGCCGGCTGTTCGACGGCACGGGCTTCCAGGGCGGGCCGATGGCCGAGATGCAGTACCACGACAAGACCGCCTGCGTGACGGTGCAGCGCATCCAGAACTGGAAGCTGGTGTCGCCCCGGCTGCTGCGCTTCGACGTGGTCTACGTGGGCGACGACGGCGAGGAGCGCGCCATCAAGCGCCACGAGCTGACGCGCCAGCCCAAGGGCGGCTGGCTGTTCACGCGCTGAGCGTTGCGGCCGGCGAGCGGCACGTGCCGCTCAGCGGACGGTCGTGGCGGGCTTGCCTTGTAGGCTTTGTGCGACCGCGTCATCGGCCGGCTCCCAGCCGCCGCCGAGCGCCATGAACAGCACGACCTGGCCGTCGGCCAGTTGCGCCTCGCTGGCGGCCAAGGCGGCGTCGGCGCCGGCCAGTGCGCGTTCGGCGTCGAGCGCGTCCAGGTAGGCGGTGCGGCCGTTGCGGTACAGCTGGCGCGCTTGCGCGGCGACCTTGGCGCTTTCGTCGCGCGAGGCCTGCAGGGCGGCGCGGCGGTCGAGCTCGCGGGCGTAGGTGCCGAGCGCGGTCTCGGTCTCGCGCAGCGCGGTGAGCACGGTGCCGTCGAACTTCGCGAGCGCGGCGCGCGTGCCGGCCTCGGCCTGCGCGATGCGGGCCTGGGCGGCGCCGGTGTTGGGCACGGTCCACGAGATCAGCGGGCCGACGCTCCAGGCCAGCGTGTCCTGCCGGCCGAAGCCGGTGGCATGGCCGGCCGACGAGCCCGACAGGCCCAGCGTGACCTTCGGATAGAGGTCGGCCGTGGCCACGCCGATGCGCGCGGTCGATGCAGCGAGGCTGCGCTCGGCCTGGCGGATGTCGGGGCGGCGGCGCAGCAGCGCGGCGCC
>NZ_BCUS01000170.1 GCF_001591345.1 Variovorax boronicumulans NBRC 103145
GTCGGCCGCAGCGCGCAGCCGGCGCAGGCGCGCGCGCAGCATCGGCGCCCAGGCCCCGCCGCGCTCGTGCTGCAGCAGGTACTTGGCCACCGTCCAGCCCTGGTTCTCCTCGCCGATGAGGCCGCTGGCGGGCACGCGCACGTCGTCGAAGAACACCTGGTTGAGCTCGTGGTCGCCCGAGATGCTGATGATCGGGCGGATCGTCAGGCCGGCCTGGGGGATGTCGAAGCACAGGAAGCTGATGCCCTGCTGCGCCTTGCCGCCCGAGGCCGTGCGCACGAGGCAGAACATGCGGTTGGCGTACTGCGCGTGGGTGGTCCAGATCTTGGTGCCGTTGATGACGTAGTCGTCGCCGTCGCGCACCGCCTTGCATTGCAGCGAGGCCAGGTCGGAGCCCGACTGCGGCTCGGAATAGCCCTGGCACCAGTAGTCCTCGCCCGAGCGGATGCCGGGCAGCCAGGCCTGTTTCTGCGCCTCGGTGCCGAAGGCGATGATCACCGGCGCGACCATGCCGGGCCCCATGGGCGCGCGCGGCGGCGCGTCGGCCGCGGCCAGCTCGCTCGCGAAGAGGTAGTGCTGCATCGGCGTCCAGCCGGTGCCGCCGTGTTCCACCGGCCAGTGCGGCACGCTCCAGCCGCGTTGGGCCAGCACGCGGTGCCAGCGGTTGCCGTCGGCGTAGTCGGTGAAGATGCCGGAGCAGCGACGCCCTGCGGCGCGCAGCTCAGGCGTCAGCTCGCGCGCAAGAAAGTCGCGAACCTCGTCGCGAAACGCGGTCTCCGCCGCGCTGAGGGTCCAGGCCATGGTGTTGTCTCACAGGGTTCACACCCGGCAAGTGTGCGGCGCGCGGGCCGGCGCGGCATCGTCGGATCGGACGAACGTGGGCGCCCCACCGCGGCGGTGAGCGCTTTTTTCTTCAGTTGAGGCCCATGCCGGGCCGAACGTTCAGGCCGCGACCGCTTCGCGCGCCGGCACCGCTTGCGTCCCGACGGGCATGTGCTGCGCCCAGTCGATGATCTCGAGCGTGCCGTCGGCATGCTCGGCCAGCGCGGTGAGGCTTTCCACCCAGTCGCCGTCGTTGCAGTACAGGATGCCGTCGATGTCGCGCATCTCGGCGTGGTGGATGTGGCCGCAGACCACGCCCTGCGCGCCGCGGTTGCGGGCCTCGCGGGCCACGGCGTTCTCGAAGTCGCCCACGTAGCTCACGGCGCGCTTGACCTTGCCCTTGAGGTACTTCGAGAGCGACCAGTACGGCAGCCCCATGCGCGCGCGCAGCGAGTTGAGGTGGCGATTCAGCTTGAGCGTGAACTCGTAGAGCGAGTCGCCCACGTAAGCCAGCCACTTGGCGCACTGGATCACGCCGTCGAACAGGTCGCCATGGATGATCCACAGCTTGCGGCCGTCGGCCGTCTCATGAATCCACTCGTCGGCCACGTCGATGCCGCCGAAGTTGTGGTTGAGGTACTTGCGGGCGAACTCGTCGTGGTTGCCCGGTATGAAGATCACGCGCGTGCCCTTGCGCGCCTTGCGCAGCAGCTTCTGGATCACGTCGTTGTGCGCCTGCGGCCAGTACCAGTGGCGCTTGAGCTGCCAGCCGTCGATGATGTCGCCGACCAGGAACAGCGTCTCGCACTCGGTGTGCTTGAGAAAGTCGAGCAGCGCCCGGGCCTGGCAGCCGGGCGTGCCCAGGTGCAGGTCGGAGATCCAGAGGGTGCGATAGCGCAGCGCCGGACGCGCCGCATCGTCGTCCTCCGGCTCGGGAGGCTGGATCGCGGTGTCGCGCCAGGCGCGAAGGAAAGCGTCGTCGCGTTGCATGGTCCGGCAGGTTCGCAGCCGCGCGTGACCGCACGATGGCGACTCCGTGACATCCCGGTGACGCGTGGCACCGGGGCAACGCCACAATCGGACGATGCGCTCTGGCCAGATCATCGTTCTCGTGTCCCCCGTGTTCTTTCTGCTGATCGCGATCGAGTTCGCGGTCGGCCGCGCGCGCGCCCGGCGCGGCACCGGGCAGGACACCTACCGCCTGGCCGACGCCGTGAACAGCATCGGGCTGGGCATGCTGAGCCAGATCAGCGCGGTGCTCACGGGTCTTCTGCGCATCGGCATCTACACGGCCGTGTATTCGGCGGTGGCGCTCTTTCCGCAAGAGGCGGCGCGCGAGTTCTGGACCACCTGGTACGGCTGGCTGCTGGCGCTGGTGTTCTACGACTTCTGCTACTACTGGCTGCACCGCATGGGCCACGAGTCGGCCGTGCTGTGGGCCGCGCACGTGGTGCACCACCAGAGCCAGCACTACAACCTGTCGACCGCGCTGCGCCAGACCTCGAGCGGCGCGCTGCTGGGCTGGGTCTTCTACCTGCCGATGGCCGTGGCCGGCGTGCCGCCGCTGGTGTTCGTCGTGGTGGCGCTCATCGACCTGCTCTACCAGTTCTGGGTGCATACCGAACAGGTCGGCAAGCTCGGCTGGTTCGACCGCTGGTTCTGCTCGCCCTCGAACCACCGCGTGCACCACGCGGTGAACGACACGTATCTGGACCGCAATTACGGCGGCGTGCTGATCGTGTGGGACCGCCTCTTCGGCACCTTCCGCGAAGAAGACGAGCGCTGCGTGTACGGCACGCGCGGCGAGCTGAAAAGCTGGGACCCGCTGTGGGCCAACGCCGAGGTCTACTGGGCGCTCGCCAGGGATTCATGGCATGCGCGCCGCTGGTCCGACAAGCTGCGCGTGTGGTTCAAGCCGCCCGGCTGGCGCCCCGACGACGTGGCGGCGCGCTACCCGAAGCCCGCCTTCGACATCGCGAAAGTCACGCGCTACGAGCCCGTGGTGAGCCAGGGCGTGCAGTGGTTCGCGGGCCTGCAGTTCCTCGCGCTGCTGGCCGGCGTGACGGTGTTCCTCTGGTTCTCCGACGCCGTGCCGCTGCCGCAGGCCGCCGTCTGGCTGGCCGCGCTGACGGCCGGGCTGTGGGCCGTGGGCGCGGTGCTGCAGGGGCGGCTGTCGGTCACCGAGGTGCTGCTGGTCGAGGCCGCCGCGCTGGCCACGGCGAGCGCGGCCTTGGGCATCGGCTGGCTGCACCTCCTCTTCAAGCCATTGGCGCTGGCGATCGCCATTGCCTTCGCGGCCCGTCGCGCGCAACGCCAGCCCGGCGGCATGACGCGCTTCGATGCACTGCTGCTGACCGGTCTGGTCTTCTCGCTCGCGGGCGACGTGCTGCTGATGGGGCCGGCGAACCTGTTCGTGCCTGGGCTGGTGTGCTTCCTGCTCGCGCACCTGGCGTACATCGCGCTGTTCCGCATCGGCGTCGGGCTGTTCCCGCGGCCCCGCGCGCTGGCGGCCACCTTGCTGATCGGCGCGGGCATGTACGCGTTCCTGTGGCAGGGCGGCCTGCCGGTGGCGCTGCGCATTCCGGTCGGCTTCTACGTGGTGGTGATCGCCTGCATGGCGGCGCAGGCCATCGGGCGTGCGGCGGTGCTGCGTTCAAGCGACCCGGCCGCGCTGTGGGTGGCTGTGGGCGCCTGCTTCTTCATGCTGAGCGACGCGCTGCTGGCGATCAACCGCTTCGTGTCGCCGCTGCCGCTGGCGTCGCTGTGGGTGCTGGCGACGTACTACACGGCGCAGATGCTGATCGTGCGGCATGCGAAATCTCCTCGAAGTGGGTAGATTTCGCTCGCCCTATCAGAAGCGACCATCTGTTGCATTGCGGCGCAAGGGAAGCCGATGTGCGTTTTTTCCGGCGTTCGGATCGCAGTCCAGAATCGACTCCACGGCGGCGACTGGCCCCGTCGTCGAGGTCTCGCGCAAGTCGAGTGGCCGCTCGAGCTGACGCTTGCGGCAAGCGTCCTCAGCCTCTTTCTCTCGGCGCCGCTTCTCCACCAGTTCCGCCACTTTTTCGTGGTCGATATCGACGACCCAGCGACCTTCCTTCGTGCGACGCCAGCTGGCAAAGGTGTTGAACCACGGCGTCCAGGCATCGTTGAAGGGAGATGCATCGTCGTAGAGCAGTGGATCCAACTTGGTGAACGGCATCGTTTCACCGTCTTTGTCGACGACGGTGAGAGCGCCTTTTTTCTCCCCTGATGAGAACAGATAGGAGAACCAAGCTGCCGTGCTGTTGTCAGGCGACACCGAAACGATTTCGTCCAGATCGAAATCCACCCCGGGAATCGATTGAAGCGGCAGCAACTGAATCTGGAGCGAGCGCTCATCGAGAATTCGCCCCGTGTATGGCGGCGCTCTTCCATTCGTCAGCTCGTGCGTTCTGGCGTCGTGAACAAACCAACGGCCCGCATCGAGTCGGGTGGTGGCAATTCCGTTGGCGATCCATGCGTTCGGTATCGCCCTTGCCGTGGTCGGGAGCGGAGTGACCGCAACCGAACCATCCGATGCTTCCTTGAGGAAATAGAAGTTGGAAGCACTGCTCACAAGCCATGTTGGATGGGGGCCCGCCAAACGTGCTTCGATCGCGATGAACCGACCTGTCTCATCAGGCGCCTTCACCTCCTTCGGGAAAAGGCGGCCATGGCGGACGATGAGGTACGAGGGATCGGCCGGACGCAAGTAGCCGGTGAAATCCACGTACTGGAACTGGAAATTGCCGATGCGCTCTTCAGGCGAATCCTTGCGGACGCTGCAGCCCGAAAGGCTGAAAAGAAACATGGCGCCGAGAACGACCCAGGTGCTGTTTCGTGACTTGCGCGCTTTTCCGATGCCTGTCCTGGCGCAAGAAGCATCAAGGAAGCTCATGCAGCGCCGCCGATTTGCGTTCGCTCACGGCAAACGGGTCCACGTGAATTTCTGAAGCAGGCCGGAGCCATCGTTCTCATGGATAGACAGGAGATGGCTGCAACAGCGGAACCCTTCCTCTACTCAGCGCAGCGCTGGATCTCCACCGTCGAGTGCCGGATCTCCTCGTGCATCGAGAAGCACGCCCGCACCTGATCCGCCGTGAGCGTGGCCGAATGCGTCACCACCGTGAGCGCGCAGGCGTACGCATCGCGGCCGACGCGCCAGACGTGCAGGTCGGCCACGCGGGTTTCGGAATCGGCCAGCATCGTCTCGACGCCTTCGCGGATTTCGGCGGTGACGGGGTGGTCCATCTCGCGGTCGAGCAGGACCTTGCCGGTTTCCTTCAGCAGGCCCTTGGCCCAGACGGCGACGAGCACGGCGCCGACGATGCCCATGGCCGGGTCGAGCCAGGACCAGCCGTAGAACCAGCCGCCCAGCAACGCCGCGATGGCGAGCACCGAGGTGGCGGCGTCGGCCACCACGTGCAGGTAGGCGGAGCGCAGGTTGAGGTCGTGGCCATGCGCGTGATCGTGACCGTGGTGGTCATGGCCGTGCCCGTGGTCATGGCCGTGATGGTCGTGCGAATGCCCCAAGAGCCGCGCGCAGACCAGGTTCACCACCAGGCCCAGCACCGCGATCGAGATGGCTTCGGGGTAGTGGATGGCCACGGGCGACCACAGCCGCTCCAGCGAACCGACCACCATGAGCGCGGCGACGCCGAGCAGCAGCAGCGCGCTCGCGAAGCCGCCGAGCACCTCGATCTTCCAGGTGCCGAAGGCAAAGCGCGGGTCGCGGGCGTAGCGCCGCGCGGCGGCGTAGGCAAAGGCGCTCAGGCCGATGGCCAGCGCGTGCGAGCTCATGTGCCAGCCGTCGGCCAAAAGCGCCATGGAGTTGAACCACCAGCCGGCGCCGATCTCGACCACCATCATGGCGGCGGTGATCCACATCACGAGGCGGGTGCTGCGTTCGGCGGCGGCATTGCCCGCGCCGAAGTGGTGGTCGTGCTGCCAGGCGCTCAGGTCGTGGGTGTGCATGGTTTTCTCTTCAGGCGCCGAACAGGTCCGGGCCGTCGGCGCGGCCCGAGGGCGGCACCACGCCCAGGTGGCGGTAGGCCGCGAGCGTGGCGATGCGCCCGCGCGGCGTGCGTTGCAGGTAGCCCTGCTGGATGAGGTAGGGCTCGATCACGTCCTCGATGGTGTCGCGCTCTTCGCCGATGCTGGCGGCGACGTTGTCCAGGCCGACCGGGCCGCCGTCGAAGCGGTGGATGACGGCCTCGAGCAGCTTGCGGTCCATGAGGTCGAAGCCCTGCGGGTCGACGTCGAGCATGGCCAGCGCCTTGTGCGCGATGTCCTCGGTGATGCGGCCGTTGCCCTTGACCTCGGCGTAGTCGCGCACGCGGCGCAGCAGGCGGTTGGCGATGCGGGGCGTGCCGCGCGAGCGGCGCGCGATCTCGAAGCCGCCGGCGGCGTCGGTCTCGACCTTGAGCAGGCCGGCGCTGCGGCGCACGATGAGCGCCAGCTCTTCGGGCGTGTAGAACTCCAGCCGCGCGACGATGCCGAAGCGGTCGCGCAGCGGGTTGGTCAGCATGCCGGCGCGGGTGGTGGCGCCCACCAGCGTGAAGGGCTGCAGGTCGAGCTTGATGCTGCGCGCCGCGGGGCCCTCGCCGATCATGATGTCGATCTGGTAGTCCTCCAGCGCGGGGTACAAAATTTCCTCGACGACCGGGCTCAGGCGGTGGATCTCGTCGATGAAGAGCACGTCGTTGGGCTCGAGGTTGGTCAGCAGCGCCGCCAGGTCCTTGGGCTTTTCGAGCACGGGGCCCGAGGTCTGGCGCAGGTTGACGCCCAGTTCGGCCGCGATGATGTGCGACAGCGTGGTCTTGCCCAGACCCGGCGGGCCGAACAGCAGCACGTGGTCGAGCGCCTCTTTGCGCTTGCGCGCGGCGCCGATGAAGATCTCGAGCTGCTCGCGCACCTTGGCCTGGCCGACGTACTCGTCGAGCAGCTTGGGCCGCAGCGCCCGCTCGATCGCCTCCTCGTTGGGCGAGGCCGGGGCGGCGGACACCACGCGTTGCGGGGCGGGGGCGAAATCGTCGGTCTGGATGGTCATTGGGGGTGGGTCTTCGGGGGCAAGTTTAGTCCCTGGTCACACTGGCAGAATGCCTGCAGAACAGAACAAGAGAGGGAAGTCAGAACGTGTCCATCTACGAACTGAAACCGCGTTTCCAGGCCTTGCTGCGACCGCTCGTGGTCCGGCTGCATGCGATGGGCGTGACGGCCAACCAGGTGACGCTGGCGGCCTGCGTGGTGTCGGTCGGGCTCGGGCTCTGGCTGTTCTTCGCCGCGCCCTCGCTGGCGGCCTTCGGCCTGATCCCCGCCTGGATGTTCCTGCGCATGGCCTTCAACGCCATCGACGGCATGCTGGCACGCGAGCACCACCAGCAAAGCCGGCTGGGCGCCTTCCTCAACGAACTCACCGACGTGGTCTCCGACGCCGCGCTCTACCTGCCTTTCGCGCTGGTGGCGCCGTTCGCGCCGTTCTGGGTCGGCACGGTCATCGTGCTGGCCGGGCTGAGCGAATTCGCCGGCGCGCTGGGCCCGACGGTGGGCGCCTCGCGCCGCTACGACGGGCCGATGGGCAAGAGCGACCGGGCCTTCGTGTTCGGCGCGCTCGGGTTGTATGTCGCCCTCGGCGGGCCGCTGCCGGGCTGGACCGCCCTGCTGATGCCGCTCGTGGCCGCGCTGGTGGCCTGGACGGTCGTCAACCGCATCCGCCGCGCCTTGGCCGAGGCTGAAGCGCCGGCCGTCTGAAACACCCCCATACAAATAAATAAAGAAGAACCTTCTTCATGACCCTTTCCACACCCCGCGTCGCCGCCGAACATCACTTCCGCACGCACGACGGCGAATCGCTGTTCTACCGCCACTGGCCGGCCACGGGCGCCGCGCGGCGCGGCGCCGTGCTGCTGTTCCACCGCGGCCACGAGCACGGCGCGCGCATGGCGCACCTGGTGGACGAGCTGAACCTGCCCGACTTCGACTTCTTCGCCTGGGACGCGCGCGGCCACGGCCTGTCGCCGGGCCAGCGCGGCTACAGCCCCAGCTTCGGCACCTCGGTGCGCGACGTGCAGACCTTCGTGCAGCACATCGCCGCCGCCCACGGCGTGCCCGAGCACGACATCCACGTGGTGGCGCAGAGCGTGGGCGCGGTGCTGATCGCCACCTGGGCGCACGACTACGCACCCAAGGTGCGCGGCCTCACGCTGGCCTCGCCGGCCTTCAAGGTCAAGCTCTACGTGCCGTTCGCGCGGCCAGGGCTGGCGCTCATGCACAAGCTGCGCGGGCTGTTCTTCGTGAACAGCTACGTGAAGCCGAAGTTCCTCACGCACGACCCCGCGCGCATCGAGAGCTACAAGAACGACCCGCTGATCTCGCGCCCGATCGCCGTCAACATCCTGCTGGGCCTGTACGAGGCGGCCGACCGCGTGGTGGCCGACGCCAACGCGATCACGCTGCCGGTGCAGCTGCTCATCTCGGGCGCCGACTGGGTGGTGCACCACAAGCCGCAGCACCAGTTCTTCGATCGGCTGGGCAGCGCCGTGAAGACGAAGACGGTGCTGCCGGGCTTCTTCCACGACACGCTGGGCGAGAAGGACCGGGCGCCCGCGGTGGCGTCGATCCGTGAATTCATCCTGCAACGCTTCGACGAACCGGCCGTGCCGGTCGACCTGCGCGAGGCGCACCTGCGCGGCAACACGGCCGACGAATCGCGCGCGCTGGCCGAACCGCTCTCGCCCCTGTCGCCGCGCGGCGCCTACTGGGCGATCACGCGCGGCGGGCTGCGCGTGGGCGGCGCGCTGTCCAGCGGCATCGCGCTGGGCCACGCCACGGGCTTCGACTCGGGCAGCACGCTCGACTACGTCTACCGCAACCAGCCGCAGGGCAAGGGCGCGCTGGGCCGCTCGGTCGACCGCACCTACCTCGACTCCATCGGCTGGCGCGGCATCCGCCAGCGCAAGATCCACGTCGAGGAGCTGCTGCGCATCGCGATGGAGCGGCTGGTCGAGATGCACCGCGAAGTGCGGCTCATGGACATCGCGGCCGGCCACGGCCGCTACGTGCTCGACGCGGTGCTGGCCAGCCCGGTGAAGGCCAGCTCGATCCTGCTGCGCGACTACAGCGACATCAACGTGCGCGACGGCACGGCCCTCATCGCCGAAAAGGGCCTGGAAGACGTCGCCCAGTTCGTGCAGGCCGACGCCTTCGACCGCATCAGCCTGGCGAGCGTGACGCCGCGGCCCACGCTGGCCGTGGTGTCGGGCCTGTACGAGCTGTTCCCCGACAACGAGATGGTGCGCCGCTCGCTCGCGGGCGTGGGCGACGCGGTGGAAGACCGGGGCTACCTGGTCTACACCGGCCAGCCCTGGCACCCGCAGCTCGAAATGATCGCCCGCGCGCTCACCAGCCACCGCCAGGGCGAAGCCTGGGTGATGCGCCGGCGCACGCAGGCCGAGATGGACCAGCTGGTCGAGGAGGCGGGCTTCCGCAAGATCGACCAGCGGGTGGACGAGTGGGGCATCTTCACGGTGTCGCTGGCGGTGCGCGTCGCGCAATGACCGCCCGGCGCGCGCCCCGGCCGTGGAAACGCGCCGCCGCGTGGCTGGTGTTTCTGGGGCCGCTGTTCTACGCGACCTACGGCTTCGCCAACTGGTGGGCCACCACGCGCGCCAGCGTGCCCTCGATGGCCTTCGACTGGGAGCGCCAGGTGCCCTTCTGGGCCTGGACGATCTTTCCGTACTGGACCATCAACGTCTTCTACGCGCTGTCGCTGTTCCTGGCGCGCGACCGCCACACGCTCGACCGGCATGCGCTGCGGCTCGTGAGCGCCACGCTCATCGCCTGCACCTGCTTCATCCTCTGGCCGCTGCACTTCAGCTTCGGCCAGCCGCCGGTGGAGGGCGCGCCGGCCTTCCTGTTCAATGCGCTGCGCGGCTTCGACCAGCCCTACAACCAGGCGCCGTCGCTGCACATCGCGCTGGCCGTGATCCTGTGGGACTGGTACCGGCGCTTCATCCGGCCGCTGTGGGCGCGGCTCGTGCTGCATGTGTGGGCCTTCGCGATCTGCGCCTCGGTGCTCACGACCTGGCAGCACCACTTCATCGACATCCCGACCGGCGCGCTGCTGGGCATCTTCTGCGTGTGGCTGTGGCCGATGGCGCGCCGCGTGTCGATGCTGCGCGCGTGGCGCCTGGCGCGCGATGCGCAGCGGCTGAAGCTCGCGGGCTTCTATGCCGTGGGCGCAGCGCTGTGCCTGTTCGCGGCGCTGGCGACCGGCGGCGTGGCGCTGTGGCTGGCCTGGCCGGCGGCGGCGCTCGCGCTGGTGGCGCTCAACTACCTCGGCTTCGGCGCGCGCGGCTTCCAGATGGACGGCCACGGCCGCATGGGCTGGGCGGCGCGCTGGCTGTTCGCGCCCTACCGCCTGGCCGCGGCCTTCAATGTGTGGCTCTGGACGCGCAAGCTGCCGGCCTCGGTCGAGGTGGTGCCCGGCCTGCGCCTGGGCCGACGCCCCACGCAGGCCGAATGGCTCGCCGCCGGCCAACCCCGGCTCGTGAGCCTGTGCGCCGAGCTGCAGCTGCCGGCCGGCGTGCCG
>NZ_BCUS01000171.1 GCF_001591345.1 Variovorax boronicumulans NBRC 103145
GGATTGTGCTGCGCCGACCGCAACCAGCTCTGCAAGCAGGTCCGACGTCAGAGCCACCAGCGTCTCACCGGCAAAGAATCTGGCCCGGATCCGCTCGAAATAGGGCGTTCCAGCAAGCCACTCGCTCCACTCAGCGTGCGACACCGCATGCAATTCCAGAAGCTTGAACTTCATCAGCACCTTCATCGCATGACGCGCGTGCTTCTCAGGATCGCGCTGCAAGCCAGCTAAACGCTTGCGCCCCGTATGCAACGCGCGCTCGACATCTGCGAAGACGCGTCCATGCCCGGGAGTCACCTGCTGAGGCGCCAATTGAGCACCGCCTAAAACAAGAAAGCCCGATGAGATGAACTCATCGGGCTTTCTATTGGGCTTTCAAGGCCCGCACTTCGCAGGTCCTATACACCTGCGAGAAGAGCTTACTCAGGCCGCCAGCCGCTGCTCAATCGCAGCCTTCGTCTCCGGCAGTTCCTTCGGCAGATGGTGCGCCAACTGCTGGAACAGCTCCGTGTGCAGCTTCAGCTCAGCCTGCCAGGCCGCCTTGTCGATGCTCGTGACGGTAGCGAACTGCTCGGCGCTGAAATCCAGCCCAGTCCAGTTCAGGTCTTCATAACGCGGGCTCACGCCGGTGATGTGCTCGACACCTTCGGTCGCCTTGCCTTCCACGCGGTCGATCATCCACTTCAGCACGCGCATGTTCTCGCCGTAGCCTGGCCAGACGAACTTGCCGTCCGCGCCCTTGCGGAACCAGTTGGTCGTGTAGATCTTCGGCAGCTGGGCGCCCGAGGCTTGCAGCTTCTTGCCCAGGTCGAGCCAGTGCTGGAAGTAGTCGCTCATGTTGTAGCCCATGAACGGCAGCATGGCGAACGGGTCGCGGCGCACCACGCCCTGCTGGCCGGCGGCTGCAGCGGTGGTTTCTGAGCCCATCGTCGCGGCCATGTAGACGCCTTCGACCCAATTGCGGGCTTCGGTGACCAGCGGCACGGTTGTCGAGCGGCGCCCGCCAAAGATGAAGGCGTCGATCTTCACGCCCTTCGGATCGTCCCAGGCTTCGTCGAGCGCGGGGTTGTTGGTGGCGGCGACGGTGAAACGCGCGTTCGGGTGGGCGGCCTTGGCGCCGGTTTCCTTGGCGATCTGCGGCGTCCAGTCCTTGCCCTGCCAGTCGATGCAATGTGCGGGCGCATCGCCCATGCCTTCCCACCAGACGTCGCCGTCGCCGGTCAGTGCCACGTTCGTGAAGATCACGTCGCGGTGCAGGCTGGCCATGCAGTTCGGGTTGGTCAGGTCGTTGGTGCCCGGGGCCACGCCGAAGTAGCCGGCTTCCGGGTTGATGGCGCGCAGCGTGCCGTCGGCCTGAGGCTTGATCCAGGCGATGTCGTCGCCGATGGTCGTGACCTTCCAGCCGTCGAAGCCCGCCGGCGGGATCAGCATGGCGAAGTTGGTCTTGCCGCAGGCGCTCGGGAAGGCGGCGGCCACGTGGTGCTTCTTGCCCTCGGGGCTGGTCACGCCGAGGATCAGCATGTGCTCGGCCAGCCAGCCTTCGTCGCGGCCCATGTTCGAGGCAATGCGCAGCGCGAAGCACTTCTTGCCCAGCAGCGCGTTGCCGCCGTAGCCCGAGCCGTAGCTCCAGATCTCGCGCGTCTCGGGGTAGTGAACGATGTACTTGGTCTTGTTGCAGGGCCAGGTCACGTCCTTCTGGCCGGCCTCGAGCGGTGCGCCCACGGTGTGGACGCACGGCACGAACTCGCCATCGGTGCCCAGCACTTCGTACACGGCCTTGCCCATGCGGGTCATGATGCGCATGTTGACGGCCACGTAGGGGCTGTCGGACAGCTCGATGCCGATGTGTGCAATGGGCGAGCCCAGCGGGCCCATGCTGAACGGCACCACGTACATGGTGCGGCCCTTCATGCAGCCGTCGAACAGGGGCTGCAGCGTCGCGCGCATCTCGGCCGGGGCCATCCAGTTGTTGGTGGGGCCGGCGTTTTCCTTCTGGGCGGAGCAGATGAAGGTGCGGTCTTCGACGCGTGCCACGTCGCTCGGATCGGACATCGCGAGGAACGAGCCCGGGCGCTTGGCGGGGTTCAGTTTCTTGAAGGTACCGGCGTCGACCAGTTGCTGGCAGAGGCGGTCGTATTCTTCCTTGCTGCCGTCGCACCAGTGGATGGCGTCGGGTTTGCACAGCGCGGCCATCTCGGCCACCCAGGCGATCAGCTTGGCGTTCTTGACGTATGAGGGCGCCTGAATGGGAAGGCCCTTCATCGTGGGTGCGTTCATCGGAAATCTCCTAAGTTGAAAAATCGTCTTTCCGAACGGGGCGCCGCGCCTGACCAGGCACGGAGGTCCGTTTGAGAAAACGTTTCGCTTCGGGAGATTGCGTCAACGCGGGCCGCACAGCCCGCGGACAAAAGCGCGAAAGCCTGTCAGTTCAGGCGAGAAAAACGGCGATCGACGCCAGCAGCAGCATCAGCACGCCGCCAGCCAGCGGGAGCACGAGCGGCATCAGGTGAACGACCGATTCGACGGCGTCATGTTCGGCGGCGGCAGCGTGGCCGTGCTCGGCGGGGGTGGGATGGGACATCGGGAAATACCTCGAATACGCAAATGACAACGCATCAAATGCAGTCAACCGCAAATGACAAAACTCCCGCCATTTTACCGGCGAGGCGCCGTCGGCGGGTCTAGGGGGTTGCGAGGAGCCCTCAGTGCTGCTCCACCGCTTCGAAACCAGCGTCTTTCAGGGCGCTCAAGACGCTCGCCAGGTGGGCCCGGCCGCGCGTTTGCAGCACCAGCTCGACGTCGACATTCTGCGCCGCCAGCATGGTGAAGGCGCGTTGGTGGTGCACCTCGTCGACGTTAGCGCCCGCTTCGGCCACAGTGGCCGTGATCTGGGCCAGCGAACCCGGCACGTCGCGCGCGCTGACGCGCACCCGGGCGAGCCGCCCGGCGCGCACCATGCCACGCTCGATGATGGCCGCGAGCAGCAGCGGATCGATGTTGCCGCCCGACAGCACCAGCCCCACGCGCTTGCCGCGAAAGCGTTCCGGATGCCGGATCAGCGCCGCCAGGCCGGCCGCGCCCGCGCCTTCGACCAGGGTCTTTTCGATCTCGAGCAGCATCAGCACGCCCTGCTCGATGTCGCCTTCGTCCACCAGCAGCAGGTCGTCGACCTTGGCGGCGATGATCTCCCGCGTCAGCACGCCGGGCGTGCCGACCGCGATGCCTTCGGCGATCGTGCTCGTGCCTTGCGCGTGGTGCGTGCCCTTGACGGCATTCACCATCGCCGGAAAGCGCTGCGTCTGCACGCCGACGATCTCGATGCCGGGCTTGATCTCGCGCGCCGCGACGGCCATGCCGGCGATGAGCCCGCCGCCGCCGACCGCCACCACCAGCGTGTCGAGGTCGGGCACCGCATCGAGCATCTCGAGCGCGATCGTGCCCTGGCCGGCAATGATGGCTTCGTCGTCGTAGGGATGCACGAAGGTCAGGCCTTCGCGCTCGGCCAGCGCCAGCGCGTGAGCGCGCGCCGCGTCGAGCGTGTCGCCGTGCAGCACCACCTCGGCGCCGAAGCCGCGCGTGCGCTCGATCTTCACGCCGGGCGTGAAGCGCGGCATCACGATGAGTGCGCGCAGGCCCAGCCGCTGCGCGTGATAAGCCACACCCTGCGCATGGTTGCCGGCCGACATGGCGATCACGCCGCGCGTGCCGCCTTCGGACAGATCGACCAGCTTGTTGCACGCCCCGCGCTCCTTGAAGGAGGACGTGAACTGCAGGTTCTCGAACTTGAGGAACACCTGCGCACCCACGATTTCAGAGAGCGTGCGCGACTCCACGCAGGGCGTGTTGAGCACCTGGCCCTGCAGGCGCGCCGCGGCGCGACGGATAGCTTCGATTCCGACCATGGCGCGCATTGTGGCTGGAATCCAGCGGATCAGGGTTTTTACTCTTTCGGCGTCTTCCCGAAGCCAAAAGTCTGCGTTATGGTCGCTCCAAGTATTTCCTCGCAGGAGGTTGCCTGATGGTCAAGCGTGCGGGTGTCGATGTGGTGGCTGCTGCGGTGCGCGGGCAGGCCTTGCCTTCGCCCGGCCTCAAGGAAGCACCGGTGCTCGAGCTCATGTGCTCGCACTTCGTGCTCACGCTCGCCGCCAAGCAGGGGCCGCGCTTCAATGTGCGGCGCGATATCAACGGATTGCTCTCGCTCACCGGCCGCCACCTCGTGTGGCCCGCCGCGGTGCTGCAGCGATTGCGCGAGTTCCTGGGCCGCCGCTGTGCGGGCAACGAAGCGTGGAAAGGCGTCGAAGATTTCGACGGCCGCACGCTGCTCGAACGCCATGGTGTGTGGCGCGGCCCGTATGAGGAAGGCACGCTGTTCTTCTACCTCGACGAGTACGCGAAAGACCAGCCCAAAGACCTGCTCTCGGTGCTGGCCGTCACGCGCGACTGGCTCACGCACGCGTTGCGCAAGCAGTCCACGCTGGTCGAGAAGAACATCGACGCGCTCGCCGGCCTTTTGCAGCTCAACAAGGCCGAGCGCGCGCTGCTGCTGTACGGCACGCTCGCGCGCTACCAGCGCGACCTGCGCTCGCTGCTGGTCGAGTTCAAGGTCAACAACGCGCCCGAGGCCTACGCCGCCATCGCCGACATCGCAGGCGTCAACGCGAGCGAAGTGGGCGAGGCGCTGCGCGCGGGCTCGCGGCTGGAGCGCATCGGCCTCGTCGAGAACCTCATCTCCGAGCACAACATCACCGACCTCGCCGACCTCATGAAGGTCAGCGAGAAGCTGCCGCCCGTGCTCATGCGCGAGTACCGCGACCACAACGAGTTGATGGCCGTGTTCACGCGGCCCTCGGCCAAGAGCGCGCTCACGCCGCACGACTTCTCCTTCGTGCAGGAAGACGCGCAGATGCTCGTCACGCTGCTGCGCGCGGCCGTCGCGCGCAAGGAGCCCGGCGTCAACGTGCTGCTCTACGGCCCGCCCGGCACCGGCAAGACCGAGCTGGCCAAGGTGGTCGCGCAGGCCGCGGGCCTGGAGCTCTTCGAGGTCGAGTACGCCGACCGCGACGGCAATTCGCTCAGCGGTCGCGACCGCTACCGCTCGCTGCAGATCGCGCAGGTGTTCCTCAAGGGCAGCGCGCAGGCGGCATTGCTGTTCGACGAGGTCGAGGACGTGTTCCCGCCCATCAGCACCGAGGCCGCGCAGTTCATGGCGCGCGCCGAGCAGATTCCCGCGCCCGCCAGCGGCAGCGTGAGCGGCAAGGCCTGGGTCAACCAGATCCTCGAGGCCAACCCCGTGCCCACGCTGTGGGTCACCAACCGCATCGAGCAGATCGACCCGGCCTTCCGCCGCCGCTTCGCCTACCACTTGGAGCTCAAGTCGCCGCCGCCCGGCGCGCGGGAGCAGCTCGTCAAGAAGACGCTCGAAGGCGTGGTCGTGTCCGAGGCTTTCACCGCCAAGCTGGCCGAGCGCAAGGGCCTCACGCCCGCGCAGATCCGCACCGCCGTGCGCTTCGCCGGCCTGGCCAAGACCGACGAGGCTTCGGTCGAGGCCCTCATCGAACGCCAGCTGCGCAACGCCGACCTCGCGCTGGGCACGCTCGACAAGAGCCCGGCCGAGCGTCGCAGCGTCACCACCTACGACCTGGACATGCTCCATGTCGAAACCCGTTTCGAGATCCCGCGCATCGTCGAGGCGCTGAAGGCGCGCGGCCACGGCACGCTGTGCTTCTACGGCGCGCCCGGCACCGGCAAGACCGCGCTGGCCGAGCACATCGCCAAGGCCGTGGGCCGTCCGCTCATCGTCAAGCAGGCCAGCGACCTCATGAGCAAGTACGTCGGCGAGACCGAGCAGAACATGGCCGCCATGTTCAAGGAGGCCGAGTCCGAGAAGGCCGTGCTGCTGCTGGACGAGGCCGATTCGTTCCTGCAGGACCGGCGCGGCGCGCAGCGCACCTACGAGGTCACCGAGGTCAACGAGATGCTCCAGGGCATGGAGCGCTTTCGCGGCGTGTTCGTGTGCACCACCAACCTGCTCGACCGGCTCGACCAGGCGGCGTTGCGGCGCTTCACCTTCAAGATCAAGTTCATGCCGCTCACCGCGGCGCAGCGCGAGCGCATGTTCGTCACCGAGGCGCTCGCGGGCGACGCGGCCCTGCTCACCGGCGAGGTGCGCGCGCGCCTGGCGCTGCTGTCGCAGCTGTGCCCGGGCGACTTCGCGGCCGTGAAGCGGCAGACCGACATCCTCGCGGCCGAGTTCTCGGCGGCGGAGTTTCTCGAACAGCTCGAAGCCGAGCATCGCATCAAGCCCGAGGTGCGCGAATCGCGCGGCATGGGCTTCATTCAGTAGCGGGCGCGCGTCCCGCCCCCGCGCCCCGAACAAAAACCAGTCAGCACTGTCCGCCACCGCGGACGCCAGGAGGACCCCGATGGCCTTTCGCAATGCACACGCGTCGCGGCGCTCGCGGGCCCTGGCCACCGCCACCGGTGCGGTGGCGCTCGCCCTGGCCGGCCTGCTGGCGGGGTGTGGCGGAGGCGGCGGGGGAGGAGGTGGCGGCGGTGGCTTCCCGATCGGCGTGCTGCCGACGCCCGCGCCGGGAGGCGGGGGCAACGGGGGCGAGGGCGGCATCGTCGCGTCCTCGACCGTCGCCGGCCAGTGCGTCGCGCCGCGCCGGGGCACCAACCCCGCGACCGGCCGCGCGTACCCCGACACCGCCGGCACCGTCGACAACGAGAAGAGCTGGGTGCGCGGCTGGATCGACGAAACCTACCTTTGGTACAACGAGGTGCCCACGACCCTCAAGGCCTCGGACTACGCCACGCCGTTGACCTGGTTCAGCGTGCTCAAGACGCAGGCCACCACGCCCTCGGGCCAGCTCAAGGACCGCTTTCACTTCTACCTCGACACCGAGGCGTACCGCCTGGAGTCGGAGGGCGGCGTGTCGGTCGGCTACGGCATGGACACGGCGGCGGTGCGCAGCTCGCCGCCGCGCAACATCCGCCTCGCCTTCGTCGAGCCGGGTTCGCCGGCGGCGGCGGCCGGCCTGGCGCGCGGGGCCAAGCTGGTCGCGGTCGACGGCGTCGACGTGGTGGCCAGCACCGGGCAGGCCAATGTCGACATCATCAACCGCGCGATCTCGCCGCAGAACCTCGGCGAGAAGCACACCTTCACCTTCGAGGTGAGCGGCACGCGCGGCAGTCCGATCGAGCTCACGGCCCAGCGCATCACGAGCACGCCGGTGCTGTACACCCGCACCATCGGGCCGGCCGGCAACCGCGTGGGCTACCTGCTGTTCAACGACCACATCTCGACCGCCGAGGGGCAGCTCGTCACGGCCATGAACACGCTCAAGCAGGACGGCGGCGTCCAGGACCTCGTGATCGACATGCGCTACAACGGCGGTGGCCAGTTGCGCATCGCGAGCCAGCTGGCCTACATGGTGGCCGGGCCGGGCCCGACGAACGGCAAGACCTTCGAGTTGCTGACCTTCAACGACAAGAACCCGTACCGCACCACGCTCGCGGACAACCTCACGCCCTTCTTCACGACCACCCGCGCCGGCCAGCCCCTGCCCACGCTGGGCCTGTCGCGCGTCACGCTGCTGACGGGCCGCAGCACCTGCTCGGCCAGCGAGTCGGTCATCAACAGCCTGCGCGGCGTGGGCGTCACGGTCAACCTCGTAGGCGCCACCACCTGCGGCAAGCCCTACGGGTTCGTTCCGCAGGACAACTGCGGCACCACCTACTTCGCGGTCAACTTCAAGGGCGTCAACCAGGCTGGTTTCGGCGACTACGGCGACGGCTTTGCACCCAATGCCAGCTGCGCCGTGGCCGACGACTTCGACCACCCCCTGGGCGACGCCGCCGAAGGTCGGCTGGCCGCGGCGCTGCGGCTGCGTGACACCGGTTCGTGCACCGCGGCCACGGCATCCGCCAAGGCCGCGGACACCCCGGGCCTGGAGAAGGCCGCCGCGCCGGCGGAAGAAGACGAACCCTTCCTGCGCCCCCGCTCGCCGCTGCGCGAGAACCGGCTGATCGACCCCTTGCCCAGCCCGGGCTGATGCCGGCCTGACCCCCGCGCGAGGCCGGCCCCGGCCTCGCGGAAAACCCCTAGCCGCACCCCATTGCCACGCCTGCGGCCTGCCACTTAGAGTTTGGCAAACGTTTGCGCAAAGCTTTGCGCAAACGTTTTCACTCCCTGGCGCCCCTCTGGAAACCGGGCTGGAAACCAAACACTTAGGAGAAGCAGATGCGCAAATGGACAGTGACGACCTTCTGGCTCGTCGTCGTGGCCGTGCTCACGGCATGCGGCGGTGGCGGGGGCGGCAATGACGGCATCGGCCTGGCACCCGGGTTCGCCGCGCCGCCGGTGGCGCAAAAAGTCATCATCGACAGCGACTACAACACCATGAGCGACGACGGCCAGCTCGGCGTCATGGCCGCGCAACTGCAGGCCGAGGGCAAGGTGCAGGTGATGGGCATCAGCGTCGTCTCGGGCAACCAGTGGCTCAAGCAGGGCGTGGCCGACGCGCTGATGTCGGTCGAGCGCCTGGGCGTGGGCCAGCGCATCGGCGTCTACGTGGGCGAGAACTACGCCATCAACCACGACTACGCGACCATCGAGGCCGAGATGAAGGCCGGCGCGGGCGGCGACGGCTACCTGGGCGCCTGGAGCGGCCCCGAGCCCAAGACCGACGCCGACCTCAAGCCCTCGCCCGACGGCTTCGCCACGCGCACCGTGGTGCAGCGCAAGAGCGCGGTCGACTTCATCATCGACACCGTCAAGGCCAACCCCAACGAGATCACCATCCTGGCCATCGGCCCGCTCACCAACATCGCGCTGGCCGTGAAGAAGAGCCCCGACATCGTGCCGCTGATCAAGAAGATCATCTACATGGGCGGCGCCGTCGACGTGGCCGGCAACACCACCCATTTCGCCGAGTTCAACTGGTGGTTCGACCCCGAGGCCGCGCAGTTCGTGGTGCGCCTGCCGATCCCGCAGGTGGTGGTACCGCTGGACGTGACCGACACCGTGTTCCTCACCAAGCCCGTCTACGACCGCATCGCGCACCCGGCCAAGCCCACGGCCGTGACCGAGGTGTTCCGCAAGCTCAACGGCTACGGCTTCAGCGGCACCAACGGCTTCGAGAACAACCCGAACTACACGCAGAACATCTGGGACACGCTGGTGCTGGCCTACCTCATCGATCCGCGCTACGCCACGCAGACCGTCGAGCGCTATGTCGACGTGGTCGCCAAGCCCGGCGCCGCCGACAACGGCCGCTCCATCGGCTACACCATGCCGCCCGCGGGCGTGCCGCTGCAGAAGATGACGGTGGTGAAGAAGTTCGACAACGCGCGCTTCTTCGAGCTCTACATCGACCTGCTCACGCGGCCGGTGCCGATCTCGCTGCCGGCGACCGGCTCGTAAACCACCTGCCGTCAGCCGGCGCGCGGGGCCGGAGCGCCGATACTTCGGCCCTCGAACAGGGAACACACGCATGCTGATCGGCATCGATATCGGAACCTCCGCGGTCAAGATCGTCCTGACCGACATGCAGCTGCATGTCGTCGCCACGGTCGATCGGCCGCTCACTTCGCAGTACCCGCAGCCGCTGTGGTGCGAGCACGACCCCGACCAGTGGTGGGCCGCCGTCTCGGACGGCCTCGACGAACTGGCGCGCACGCACCCAACGGCCATGGCCGGCGTGCAAGGCATCGGCCTGTCGGGCCAGATGCATTCGCTGGTGCTGCTCGACGCGGCCGACCGCCCGGTGCGTCCCGCGATCCTTTGGAACGACGGCCGGGCCGCCGCCGAGGCCGCCGAGCTCATGCAGACCGACCTCGCCCTGCGCCGCGCCGTCGGCGTGCAGCCGATGGCGGGCTTCACCGGCCCCAAGCTGCGTTGGCTGCGCACCCACGAGCCCGAGGCCGTGGCGCGCGCCCGCTCGCTGCTGCTGACCAAGGACTACGTGCGCCTGCAGCTGTCGGGCGAGAAGGTGACCGACGTCACCGACGCGGCCGGCACCTGGCTGTTCGACCAGGCGCAGCGCCGCTGGTCGCCGCAGGCGCTCGCCGCCTGCGGGGTCGGTCCCGCCTGGCTGCCGCGCGTGGTCG
>NZ_BCUS01000172.1 GCF_001591345.1 Variovorax boronicumulans NBRC 103145
GCGCAGCAAGCAAGTTCACCGACCGCTACGGCTTCGTGTGGAGCACCAGCGCGGTGGTCTGGGGCTGCTCGGTGCTGCTGTTCTTCGAGCGCACGCCGCAGGTCAACCAGTTCATGAGCTGGCTCATTGTGGCCGGCGTGGGCACCTTCCCGCTCAACGGGCTGGCGCTGCACCCGCCGCTGCTCAAGCGCTACGTCAACACGCTGTTCATCACCATGCTGGGCGCGGTGCTGGTGCGCCTCGTGGCCGTCACCATGCAGCACCCGCATTTCCAGTACGGCTACCTCATGCCGCTGCTGCCGGCGCTGCACTGGTTCCTGTTGCTGCGCGCCGGCCGCAACATCCATGAGACCGCGCGCAACAGCCTGGAGCTGTTGTTCCACAACCATATCCTGATCAAGTCGCTCACGCAGCAGCGGCAGGCGGCGGTGTCGGCCGTGGCCATGAAGAACCGCTTCCTGGCCAGCGCCGCGCACGACATGCGCCAGCCGGTGCTGGCGCTGTCGCTGTACGCCGACTGGCTGCGCAACGAGCCCGAGCTGGTGCTCGAACTGGCCCCGAAGATCGTGCGCGCCACCCACGCGGTGAACGCGCTGTTCGACTCCATGTTCGACCTGGCGCGCATCGACGCGGGCCAGGTGCGGCTGCACATCGAGCGCGTCGACGTGGCCGAGCTGCTGCACGACCTGGAGCTGCAGTACCGTCCCGTGGCCGAGAGCCGGGGGCTGGACTTCCGGGTGCACGTGACCGAGGGCTCGTTCCTCACCGACCCGATCCGCGTGCGCCGCATGATCGGCAACCTGCTCGCCAATGCCATCAAGTACACGACCGAAGGCGGCGTCTTGCTGGCCGCGCGCCAGACCCGCGAGGGCATGCGCGTGGAGGTGTGGGACACCGGCATCGGCATCGCGCCCGAGCACCTGCGCGACGTGTTCCTGGAGTTCTACAAGGTCGCCGACCATGCCGGCACCTCCGACGGCTTCGGCCTCGGCCTGGCCATCGTGGCGCGGCTGTCGCACGTGCTGGGGCACCCGGTCAGCGTGCGTTCGCGCCTGGGTAGCGGCAGCGTGTTCCGCGTGGCGCTGCACGACGCCGACGAGGCGGTGGCGCAGGCGCGGGTGAGTGCGTCGGGCGGCTGAGCGGCGCTCGATCACACAGGTGCCGCAACGACGCGGCGAGCGCGCGAATGCGTCGCCGGCTCTGCTATCTTCCCTGTCAATACACAAGGGAGGATCGAGCGGATATGGCTATTCAGTTCAAACATGCGTTGGGCGTTGCGGCGCTCGCATTGCTGACCGCATGCGGTGGCGGAGGGGGTGGCGGCGGAGGGCCTGTCTTCGGCCTGCCTTCGCCAAATTCGGGCACGAGCACGGGCGGGCCTTCCGGCCCCTCGGAGCCGGAGACACCGGCACCCGTCGGGGATGAACCGCCGCAAGCCCGCGTGGCAAAACCCGTCGACACGACCCTGGGGCTGGTCCTCAAGCTCGACGGCCGCACGAGCCAGGCGGCACAAGGGCGTTCGCTGCGCTACGTGTGGGTGCTGCAGTCCAAGCCCTTGACCAGCAAGGCGGTGCTCACGAGCGCCGACAGTGCAACCCCTTCTTTCCTCCCGGACGTTCCCGGCGAGTTCGTCGTTCGCCTGGTGGTGAACGACGGGGTGAAGGACAGCGAGGCGGCCTACCTGACGGTCACGCCCACCGCGCCGGCGGCGACGGGGCCGCATCTCAAGTTCGCGTTGATCGAGACGCTTGCCACGCCGGACAACGGAAACAGGTACATCCCAGATGCGAGCTGCGGCGGCTATCGGCCCGACACGCACTTCAAGGATTTCTGGCCGACAGCACTCGATGCGCGGGATTGCTTTGCGATCAATTCCCCGCTCGAACTCGAGGGGCGTTCGATGGGTTCCGGTTCGGCAGGAAGTCTGGACTTCCTGGTCCGCCGAATGGGTGAGACCGTCGTCGCGACCCCCGGAACCCTGCCGGCTGACACGCCGGCCACACCGGTCAGTGCGGCCTATGAAGTGACGGCAAATCCCGGGGCATTGGCGCGGACCCCGATCGGCAAGAGCAACGGGTTTTCCTTCCGCTACAGCCTGGAAGGGGCCCGGATGATCTACTGGCCAGATGATCCGCGCGTTGCCATCCAGCGGCCCAAGGCTCGATACCGCATTGCCGGAACGGTGGTGCCGGCCAATGCACCTCGCGGGTGGGAGGTCACGGGGCGGACCTCGGTTCGCATCGAGGTCACCTTGATCACCGACAGGGACAGTCCGTACGTCAAGGTCCCCGTCTATTCAAAGACCTTCGACACGGAGTTTTCCGAGAACGTCGAGCTCGACCTCAATGCGGCGGTCTATCAAGTGGTTCCGAACACGCAGGGGATCTACACCGTCGAGGTCGTGCATCAGCTCGTGTACCGGCGAAAGCCCTCCTGAGCGGATGAACGGAGGCGCCTGCAGGGGGCGCCTCCATGAAAAAACCGCGCACGAGGCGCGGTTCCTGATCAAGCCAGCTCTGGTTCAGGCTCAGCCCGACAGCAGCCCATTCGTTCTTGCATAGTGCAAGGCCTGCGTACGGCTCTTCACGCCCAGACGGCGGAACAGGCGCCACAGGTGCACCTTCACCGTGTGTTCGCTGATCTCCAGGTCGGTGGCGATGTCGCGGTTGCTCATGCCCTTGTCGAGCATGGCGATCAGCTGGGTCTGGCGCTTGGAGAGCTTGCCGCTGTTGGCGGCCGGCATCTCCTCGGTGTCGTCTTCCGACCCGGCCATCAGCAGGCCGCGCAGGGCGGCTGCCAGCTCATTGGAGCTGGCCGACTTCTCGATGTAGGTGTCGGCGCCGGCCTCGATGCAGGCGTCTTCCATGTCGGCGGCCGGGGCTGCCGAGTACACGGCGATCGGCACGTTCGGATAGACCTGCTTGACCGCGATCACGCCCGAGACGCCATTGGTGTCCGGCAGCTTCAGGTCCAGGCAGAAGAGAGTGGGCGCGCCACGCTGCTGGACCGAACTGGCGAGCTTGTCGAGCCGCTCGAGCTCGACGATGTTCTCGGCGGGGCGCAGGCGACGCAGGACCATCACGATCGCGTCGCGCATCAGGGGGTGGTCGTCGATGACATAAATGCTCATGTTTTCTTCCTTTGTGATCGCACCGTCTTCTCTCTTGTCACACCCGCCGGCGGATGGCCCGCGGGTTGTTGCCGGATCAATGTCCCTGGGTGGTGGACGTTGCCTCCGCCAGTGCCTCCAGCGCCTCGGTGGCGGCGCGAGCCTGTTGCGCGTCGACCGGTTCGAGCTGCGCGGCCAGTGCCGTGAGCGCCGCGCCGCGTTGCGCCTGCAAGTCGGCGATGGTACGGCCGGCTTCTTGCGGTGACGCGAATCCACGGCTTTGCAAAAGGGTTTCGCCGCGCGCATCGAGCAGCTTGAAATAGAACAGGCCGTCGGCCTTCTCGCGGTATTGCTTGAAGCTGGGCTTCGCCACCTTGGCGGCCTTGGTACCGGCGCCGTCGCGGCCCGCCGCGAGGTTGCGCAGGCCGACCGCATGGCGCAGCGAGGTCATGAAGGGGCGCGACAGCTTGCGCGCCTTCTCGGCGCCCAGCAGCAGGATGCGCTCGATCTCGGCCGGGTCGTTCATGAGCGCCTCGTAGCGCGCGCGCAGCGGCGCCACTTCGCGGTCGATGCGCTCGAACAGCACCTGCTTGGCGTCGCCCCAGGCGATGCCGTCGGCGTACGCCTTGCGCAGGGCCTCGGTTTCCTCGGCGCTGGCAAAGGCCTGGTAGATCTGGAACAGGGCCGAGCCCTCGGTGTCCTTGGGCTCGCCGGGCGCGCGCGAGTCGGTGACGATGCTGGCGATCTGCTTTTGCAGCTGCGCGCGCGGCGCGAACAGCGGGATCGTGTTGTTGTAGCTCTTGCTCATCTTGCGGCCGTCGAGGCCGGGCAAGGTGGCGACCGCATCGTCGATCTCGGCGTCGGGCAGCGTGAAGTGCTCGCCGTACTGGTGGTTGAAGCGCTGCGCCATGTCGCGCGCCATCTCGATGTGCTGCACCTGGTCGCGGCCCACGGGCACCTTGTGGGCGTTGAACATCAGGATGTCGGCGCCCATCAGCACGGGGTACATGAACAGGCCGGCCGTCACGTCGGCGTCGGGCTCCTCGCCCTTGGCGATGTTCTTGTCGAGCTGGGCCTTGTAGGCGTGGGCGCGGTTGAGCACGCCCTTGCCGGTGACGCAGGTCAGGAACCAGGTGAGCTCGGTGATCTCGGCGATGTCCGACTGGCGATAGAAGGTGACGCGTTCGGGGTCGAGGCCGCAGGCCAGCCAGCTGGCCGCAATTTCGAGCGTGGAGCGCTGGATGAGCGCAGGCTCCTGCACCTTGATGAGTGCGTGGTAGTCGGCCAGGAAGAAGTAGCTCTCGACGCCGGCCGCGACGCTCTGGCGCACCGAGTGGCGGATGGAGCCGACGTAGTTGCCGAGGTGGGGCGTGCCCGACGGCGTGATGCCGGTCAGGACGCGCAGGGGAGCTGGAGAAGACGAAGCCATGGGACGAAAGAGAAAACTTAGAGCAGCATTGCCTTGAGCGGCGTGATGAGCAGGTTGACCACGAAGTAGCCGGCATCCATCAGCGGGCGCAGCCAGTAGTTGCTGACGATGCCGGCAAGCACCAGCGCCATCACGATGAAGAAGCCGTAGGGCTCGATGCGCGCCAGGAAATTCTGCGCCGGGCCGCTGGGCAGCAGGCCGGCCAGCACGCGGCCGCCGTCGAGCGGGGGCAGCGGAAACAGGTTGAAGGCCCACATCACGAGGTTGACCAGCACGCCGCCCTGGCACATCTTGATGAAAAAGGTTTCACTGACGCCGGCCGCGACGATCACGATGAGCAGCACGGCCCACAGGATGGCCTGGATGAAGTTGGAGGCCGGGCCCGCGAGCGCGACCCACACCATGTCGCGCTTGGGATGGCGCAGGCGGTTGAAGTTGACGGGCACCGGCTTGGCATAGCCGAACAGGAAGGCGCCCGAGGTCGCGAAGTACAGCATCAGCGGCATCAGGATGGTCCCGATGGGGTCGATGTGCTTCATGGGGTTGAGCGTCACGCGGCCCATCATGGCGGCGGTGTTGTCCCCGAAGTGGCGTGCCACGTAGCCGTGCGCCGCTTCGTGCACGGTGATCGCGAAGATCACCGGCAGTGCGTAAATCAGAACCGTCTGTATCAGATTGGAAATATCCACTGCGCGATTGTGTCAGAGAGGAATGAGGCGGCCGAGCCGTTCGTCAGAGGCCAAGCACCGCGAGCGCACCCCGGCCCTGGCGCACCACGACCGGGTCGTCGCCCGCGCCCATGGGCGTGAGGTCGACCACGGTGGTCGGCTGCGACGGGCAGGCGCCGGCGTCGATGACGGCGCCGATCTGCTTCTCGAAGCGCTCGCGGATTTCCTGCGCGTCGTTCAGCGCCTCGGTCTCGCCGGGGGCGATGAGGGTGGTGGCCAGGAGCGGCGCGCCGTGCAGTTCCAGCAGCTCCAGCAGCACCTTGTGGTCGGGCACGCGCAGGCCGATGGTCTTGCGCTGCGGGTGACTCACGCGGCGCGGCACTTCCTTGGTGGCTTCGAGCAGGAAGGTGTAGGGGCCGGGCGTGGCGGCCTTGAGCAGGCGGTACTGCTTGTTGTCGACACGCGCGTAGTTGGCCAGCTCGCTCAGGTCTCGGCACAGCAGCGTGAGGTGGTGCTTGTCGTCGACCTGGCGGATGCGGCGCAGCTGGTCGACCGCGTCCTTGTCGTCCAGGTGGCAGGCCAGCGCGTAGCTGGAGTCGGTGGGCACCGCCACGACCTCGCCGCGCGCGAGCAGCGCCACGGCCTGCTTCAAGAGGCGCTGCTGGGGGTTCTCGGGGTGGACTTCGAAGTACTGGGCCATGGTGAATTGCTCCTGATCAGGATTCCGCCGGTTCGATCGGCACGCGCCGCTCGCGCACGGTGAGCCACGCGCCGGCGGCGCCGCACACGGCGATCATCGCCATGCCGATCAGCGAGAAGCGGTCGGGCACGTGGGAAAAGATGAGCCAGCCGCCCAGCATCGCAAAGGCGATCTGCGCGTACAGGTACGGGGTGAGGGTGGACGCCGGCGCGCGCTGGTAGGCCAGGATCAGCATGAAGTGGCCCACCGTGCCCATGAAGCCCATGAGGCACAGCAGCGCCCACCATTCCCACGAGGGCAGGGCGGTCCAGGCGAAGGGCACGGCCACCGAGGCCAGCAGCGTGCCGACCCAGCCGGTGTAGAAGTGCATGGTCAGCGGGTTCTCGGTCTGCGCGAGCTTGCTGGTGAGCACCTGGAACCAGGCGTTGGTCAGCACCAGCCCCAGCGGCAGCAGCACGGCCCAGCTGAAGCTGCCGCCGCCCGGACGCAGGATGACCAGCGTGCCGATGAAGCCGCCAGCCACCAGCGTCCAGCGCAGCGGCGACACCTGCTCCTTGAGCGTGGTGGCGGCCAGCAGCGTGATCACCAGCGGCGCGATCAGCACGATCGACGTGAACTCGGCCAGCGGCATGTAGCGCAGGCTCAAAAAGGCAAAGAGGCTCGAGCCCAGCAGCAGCGCGCCGCGCAGCGCCTGGTAGCGCGGGTGCTGCGTGCGCAGCAGGGCCGTGCCGCGCAGCGGCAAGAGCACCAGCGTGGTGGCCACGGCCTGGAAGGCATAGCGGAACCACACCCCCATGAGGATCGGCACGGCGAGCGTCGAGTACTTGGTGGCGGTGTCGAGCGTGGCGAAGCAGGCCACTGCCAGGATGACCAGCCCGATGCCCGCCAGGATGCGTTCGGATTCGGTGCGGCGGCGGGTGTGCGCTGCGGCGCGTGCCTGGGCGAGCGCGGCGGTGGCCGCGCTGTCGATGCCGGGCCCGGGGCTCTGGCTCACTGCTGGATGCGGTGGCCGAGCAGTTCCCACACCGGCGTGAGGCTGCCGGGCAACGGTGGCAGCTTGCCGAGATCGCAGTGGCTCTCGTCGGGGCTGTGGAAATCGCTGCCGCGCGAGGCGGCGAAATCGAACTCGAGCGCCTTGTCGGCGTACTCGACGAACTCGGCCGGCGTGTGGCTGCCCGTGACGACCTCGATCGCCTGGCCGCCGTGCGCCTTGAATTCGAGGAACAGCGCGTACTCCTCGTTGGCCGTGAACTTGTAGCGGCCCGGGTGCGCGATCACGGCCATGCCCTTGGCGGCGGTGATCCAGTGCACGGCGTCCTTCAGCGAGGCCCAGCGGTGCGGCACGTAGCCGGGCTTGCCTTCGGTGAGGAACTTGCGGAACACCTCGGGGGTGTCGCGGCAGTGGCCCTGCTCGACCAGGAAGCGCGCGAAGTGCGTGCGCGAAATGAGTTCGGGGTTGCCGACGAACTTGAGCGCACCTTCGTAGGCGCCGTGGATGCCGACCTTGGCCAGCCCCTCGGACATTTCCTGCGCGCGCTTGCCGCGGCCGCCGCGCGTGTCGTACAGGCCCTGCGACATGGCGGCGTCGTCGGGGTCGAAGCCCAGGCCGACGATGTGCACGGTTTCGTTCGCGAAGGTCACCGAGATTTCGGTGCCGGTGAGGTAGCGCATGCCGTTTTCGCGCGCGGCCGCAGCGGCGCGGTGCTGGCCGCCGACTTCGTCGTGGTCGGTGAGGGCCCAGAGCTCGACCCCGTTGGCGGCGGCGCGGGCGGCCAGCGCTTCGGGCGTCAACGTGCCGTCGGAGACCACGGAGTGGCAGTGAAGATCGGCATTGAGAGTAGAAGACACCGGCCGATTCTAGGCGCTCTCGCCCGCCGACACCGGCGTGTGGATGCTTCGCGGTGCTACTAGATAAATAGCATTAACCTCATCGCCCAAGCGGCTTGGCGCGCGCCGTCCCGTGGGCGCTCAGGCGCGCAGGTCGTGCCTGACGAGGTCGGCGGCGCGCTCGGCGATCATGATGATCGGCGCGTTCGTGTTGCCCGACACCAGCCGCGGCATCACCGAGCCGTCCACCACGCGCAGCCCTTGCAGGCCATGGACCCGCAGGCGGGCATCCACCACCGCGTCGCCGTCGTCGGCAGGGCCCATGGCGCAGGTGCCCACCGGATGGAAGATGCTGCCGCCGCGGCGGCGCACCCAGTCCAGCAGCTGCGCGTCGCTGGCCAACGCGGGCCCGGGCTCGTGCTCCTGCGCCAGGTAGCGCGCCAGCGGCGGTGCGGCGGCAATCTCGCGCATCTTGCGCACCAGCCGCACGGCCAGCGCGCGGTCGGCTTCGTGCGACAGGTAGCGCGGCTGGATCGACGGCGCCGCCAGCGGATCGGCCGAGCGCAGCATGATCTCGCCGCGGCTGTGCGGGCGCAGCAGGCAGGCCGACAGCGTCACGCCCGGGAACGGGTGCGGCGGCTGGTGCGGCCGCTCGAAGCTCACCAGCCCGAAGTGGATCTGCGCATCGGGCCATCCCGCGGCGTCGTCGCCCGCCGCAAAGAAGGCCCCGGCGCGGTAGACGCCGCCGTTCAGCGCGCCGCCGCGCGTCAGCAGATAGCGCATGAACTCGCGCGCGCTGCGCCAGCGGCTGTGGGCGATGTCGTTGAGCGTCTCGATGCCTTGGCAGCGGTAGCTGGGCCGCACCTGCAGGTGGTCCTGCAGGTTGCGCCCCACGCCCTCGAGCGGCGCCACCACCGGCAGGCCCAGGCGGCCCAGCAGCCCGGCCGGCCCCACGCCCGAGAGCTGCAGCAGCTGCGGCGACTGGATGGCGCCGGCGCTCAGGATCACCTCGTGCCGCGCCGAGACGCGTTCGGCCTTGCCGTCGCGCACGCACTCGACGCCGACGGCGCGCCGCCCCTCGAAGCACACGCGGGTCGCCTGCGCGCCCGACAGCACGCGCAGGTTGGGCCGGCCCCGCGCCGGCGCCAGAAAGGCCCGCCCGGTGTCCATGCGCCGGCCGTGGCGCGTCGTCATCCGGAAGTAGCCGGCGCCGCTGTTGTCGCCGTCGTTGAAGTCGGACGTGGGTGCGATGCCGGCATGCGCCGCCGCGGCGATGAAGGCATCGGACAGCGCATCGCGCGGCAGCTCGGACACCCACAGCGGCCCATCGGCCGCGGGTTGCGACCGGTCGAAGTAGGGGCGCACGCTGTCCCAGTCCCAGCCCGGGTTGCCCAGCGCGGCCCACTGGTCGTAGTCGGCGCGGTGGCCGCGCAGGTACAGCATGCCGTTGATGAGGCTGGAGCCGCCCGGCCCCCGCCCGCGCGGCCAGGGCAGGCGGCGCTGCGCCATGTCAGGCTCGGGGTCGGTTTCGAAGCGCCAGTCGTGCCGGGGGTGGCCCACCGTCTTGAAGTAGCCGATGGGAATGCGCAGCCACGGGTTGCGCGAGGGCCGCCCCGCCTCGACCAGCACCACCTGCAGCGCGGGGTCTTCGCTTAGGCGGGCGGCCAGCACGCAGCCCGCCGAGCCGCCGCCGACGATCACGATGTCCGCCTGCATCGCGCGTGCTCAGTCGGCCTTGATGCCGGCGCCGCGGCCCAGGCGCAGCCACTTGTCCGACTCGGCCGCCAGCACGGTGCGAAAGCGCGCCGGCGTCATCGGCTCCGGCTCAAGCGCCAGCGTGGCCAGGCGTTCGCGCACCTCGGGCGCGGCCAGCGCCTTGGCGAGCGCATCACTGAGCCGCTCGACGATCTCGCGCGGCGTGCCGCTGCGCACCGTCATGCCGTCGAAGGAGCGCAGCTCGAAGCCCGCGTAGCCCTGCTCGATCATCGTGGGCACGGCGGGCAGGGCCGGCAGGCGTTGCGCGCCGGTCACCGCGAGCGCGCGCAGCTTGCCGGCCTGGATATGGGGCAGCGCCGCCGACGCGGTCAGGAACATGGTGTCCAGGCGCCCGGCCAGCAGGTCGCCCACCGCCATCGGGAACTGGTTGTACGGGACGTGCGTGAGCTGGCTGCCGGTCTGCTGGGCGAACAGCGCGCCGGCCAGGTGCGCCGGCGTGCCGTTGCCGCCGGAGCCGAAGCTCAGCGTGCCCGGCCGGGCCTT
>NZ_BCUS01000173.1 GCF_001591345.1 Variovorax boronicumulans NBRC 103145
CGACGACAACGCCGCCGCGCGCGCCGCCGCCCTGCCCTCGGACAGCGGCCAGCGCCACGGCGCGATCCGCGCCGACATCGTCGACACGCCGAGCCTGCAGGCCGCCGCCGCCGAGGTGAAGGCCGCGCACGGGCGCTGCGACATCCTGGTCAACAGCGCGGGCCACACGCAGCCCGTGCCGGCCGGCGACCTCGACGCGCTGACCGACGACCTCATCGACGACCTGCTGCGCGCCAACTTCCGCGGCGTGTTCGCCACCATCCGCGCCTTCGCGCCGATGCTCAAGGCCACCGGCGACGGGCTGGTGGTCAACATCTCGTCCATCGCCGGCTTCACGGGCGTGGGCAGCAACCTCGCGTACGTCGCGGCCAAGGCCGGGCTCGACGTGGTGGGCGACGCGCTGGCCAAGGCGCTGGCGCCGGCGGTGCGCGTGGTGTCGGTGTCGCCGGGCGCGGTCGAGTCGGGCTTCGTGCCCGGACGCGGCGCCGAGTTCGCCGACAAGATGGCCAGCACCACGCCGCTGGGGCGCATCGGCAAGCCCGACGACGTGGCGGCCACCGTGGAAGCGCTGGCGACGACGCTGCGCTTCGTCACCGGCACGCGCATCGTGGTCGACGGAGGGCGCCACCTGTGAACAACGCCAAGACGCTCATCACCTGCGCCGTCACGGGCAACCTCGTGAAGCCCGAGCAGACGCCGCACCTGCCGATCACGCCGGTGCAGATCGCCGACGAATGCCTGGCCGCCGCCGAAGCCGGCGCGGCACAGGTGCACATCCACGTGCGCCACCCCGAGACGGGCAAGCCCTCGATGGAGGTCGATCTGTACCGCGAGGTGGTCGATCGCATCCGCCGCGAGAACCGCGAGCTGATCGTGAACCTCACGACCGGTCCGGGCGGGCGCTTCATTCCGAGCGAGGACGACCCGAAGATCGCCGCGCCCGGCACCACGCTGCTGCCGCCCGAGAAGCGCGTGGAACACATCGCGCTGATCCGGCCCGACGTGTGCTCGCTCGACCTCAACACCATGAACTCCGGCCCCGACGTGGTGATCAACACGCCGAAGAACGTGCGCCGCATGGCGAAGGTGATGCGCGAGGCCGGCGTGAAGCCCGAGCTGGAGATCTTCGACTCGGGCGACATCCACCTGGCGCTGGACCTCATCGCCGACGGCACGCTCGACGGGCCCGCCATGTGGACCTTCGTGCTCGGCGTGAAGTACGGCTTCGCGCCCACGCCCGAGACGCTGCTCTATGCGCGCAACCTGCTGCCGCGCGGCGCCTTCTGGAGCGCCTTCGGCATCGGCCGCACGGAGTTCCCGATCGTCGCGCAGTCGTGGCTGCTGGGCGGACACGTGCGCGTGGGCATGGAAGACAACATCTACCTCGAGAAGGGCGTGCTGGCCGAAAGCAACGCGCAGCTCGTGGCGAAGGCGCGCGACATCCTGCGCAGCCTGGGCGGCGAGGTCGCCAACCCGCGCGAGGCCCGCGCGATGCTGGGACTGGCCGACACCCGCGCCGTTCAGGGAGCCGCACGATGAGCGCCATCCTTCATGAACCGCGCGCCCTGCGCGTGAACGGCAAGGCCGCCAACCTCGACGCGCTGCACCTGCACGCCGCGCCGCAACCCGAACCTGTGGCGTCACCGGGTCATGCCGTGGTGCGCGTGGCCGCCGCCGCCGTGAACCCGAGCGACGTGAAGGCCGCGCTGGGCCTGATGCCGCAGGCCGTCTGGCCGCGCACGCCGGGGCGCGACTTCGCGGGCACCGTCGTGAGCGGCCCTTCGGAATGGGTCGGCCGCGAGGTCTACGGCTCGGGCGGCGACGTCGGCATCACGCGCGACGGCTCGCATGCGCGCTACCTGGTGCTGCCCGAAGCGGCCCTGCGCGCCAAGCCCCAGGGCATCTCGATGGACGAGGCCGGCGCGGTGGGCGTGCCCTTCGTCACGGCCTACGAGGGCTTCCGGCGCAGCGGCATGCCGCAGGCGGGCCAGACGGTGCTGGTGCTGGGCGCCAACGGCAAGGTCGGGCAGGCGGCGGTGCAGTTGGCCGCGCAGGCCGGCGCGCGCGTGATCGCGGTGCAGCGCGGCCCCGGGCCCTTCGCGGGGTTCGCGAGCGCGCCGGTCGACGTGGTCGATGCGCGCCACCACGCCGACGTGGGCGCGCAGGTGCGCGAACTCACCGACGGGCGCGGCGCGCACATCGTCTACAACACCGTGGGCAGCGCCTACTTCGAGGCCGCCAACAAGGCGATGGCCAAGGGGGCCACGCAGATATTCATCGCCACGCACGACCGCGCAGTGCCCTTCGACATCTTCGCGTTCTACCGCGGCATGCACACCTACGTGGGCATCGACTCGCTGGCGATGGACTGCGTGGCCTCCACCGCGCAGCTCGACGCGATGCGCGAGGGCTTCGAGCGCGGCACGCTGAAACCCTTTCCCGTGGCACGCCACTTCGCGCTCGACGAAGCGCTCGACGCCTACCGGCTGGTGCTGTCGGGCAGCACCGACCGCGTCGTGCTGCGCCCCTGACTCCCAAGGACACCCACCATGCATGTGACCCGTTTCAGCGAGGCGCCGCACTACGAGGCGCCCAACCACTTCGACATGCGCTGCCTGCGCCTGCAGGGCAAGGAGGCCGGCCCTTCGACGCAGATGTGGATGGGCATGAGCCAGATCCTGCCCGGCGGCCGCACCGGGCTGGACGGCTCGCCGATGGAAAAGCTCTACCTCGTGCTCGAGGGCGAGCTGCACGTCGTCGGCGAACTCGACGGCGCGCACCAGGAAGACGTGCTGCTGCCCTACGACAGCTGCCGCTTCGCGCCCGGCGAGAAGCGCCAGCTCGAGAACCGCGGCAACCGCCCGGTGCTGGTGGCGCTGGTGATGGCGAACGCACCGCCCGCCTGACGCCCTCCTTTCCCAGTCAGTCATTCATCGCTCGCACCAACAAATCAACGGAGACAAGACGCATGAAGAAGACATTCCCCTGGAGCCGCCGACAGGCACTCACGATCGCCGCGGCGCTGGCGGCCTGCACGCTCGGCGGCGCCCATGCACAAGGCGCGTGGCCGGGCACGCAGCCCATCAAGCTGGTCGTGCCCTTCACGGCGGGCAGCGGCACCGACATCGTCGCGCGCCTGGTCGCCGAAAAGCTCGGGCCCGCGCTGGGCACCAGCGTGATCGTGGACAACCGCCCCGGCGCGGGCGGCACGCTGGGCGCGGCCATCGCCGCCAAGGCGCCGGCCGACGGCTACACGCTGCTGGTGCATTCGGCCGGCCACCTCGTGAACCCGTGGATCTACAAGGGCCTGTCGTACGACACGCTGAAGGACTTCACGGGCGTGACGCCGATGGCCAGCCTGCCCAACGTGCTGGTGACCTCGCCGTCGCACTTCACCGACGTGAAAGACCTCGTGGCCAAGGCGAAGGCCAAGCCCGGCGGGCTGAACTACGGCTCCGCGGGCAACGGCTCGGCCACGCACATGAATGCCGAGGTGTTCCGCCTCGCGGCCGGCGTCGACGCGCAGCACGTGCCCTTTCGCGGCACGCCCGAAGCCATGACCGAGGTGATGGCCGGGCGCGTGGACTGGTTCTTCGCGCCGATGGTGTCGGCACTGCCGCTGATCAAGAGCGGCAAGCTCAAGGCGCTGGCCGTGGGCACCGCCGGCCGCTCGTCCGCCCTGCCCGACGCGCCCACCACCGTGGAGGCCGGCGTGCCGGGCTCGGCCTACCTGTTCTGGGTCGGCCTGTTCGCGCCCACCAAGACACCGCAGCCCGTGGTGGAACGGCTGCAGGCCGAGGTCGCGAAGATCATGGTCTCGCCCGAGCTGAAGGAACGGCTGGAGAAGCTCGGCGCCGAACCCTTCACCATGCCCTCCGCGCAGTTCAACAAGTTCATCGCCGACGAGACCGCGAAGGCGCAGCAGGTGGTCAAGGCCGCGGCCATCAAGGTGGACTGACCTCAGCGCAGCAGCGCCGCCAGCACCGGCGCAAGCCCCGCACCACCGGCCACGGCGGCAGCGCCGGCGCCCCACGCCACGGCGCGTGGGCGGTACGGCAACAGCAGCGCCACCGGCAACGCACCGGCCGACAGGAAACCCAGCCAGGCGACCGTCCCGACCGTAGGGCCCCACGCCATCACGCAGGGCGCGATGGCCGCGGCCAGCAGCACCATGCCGATCACGCGCAAGCCCGTACGCCGGCGCGCGGGCACTTCACGTCCGCGCGTCAGCTGCTCATGGTGCCGGTCCATCGCAAAGCTCAGGCACGACATGCCCGCATACGCCAGCGCAAGGCCAAGCAACGAAGCCCATGCCGTCGTCATCGTGCCGCCTTCCGCCGCAGATGGCACAGCGCGCCCAGCGCCGCAAGCCCGAAGGCCACGACACCCAGTTCGACCCCGAGGCTTTCCCAATCGCTGCGCAACAGCTGCGCCAGCATGTGATCGCCCGTGGTCACGAAATTGAGCACCGGCAGCAGCAGGCACAGCGCAGCCAGCGCACCGAGCTGCTCGCGCCACGCGCGCGCCGGCTGGCGCACGAAGGCATGCACCAGCGCCAGCGCCCACAGCGCGAAGAAGACCTGCAGTTCGCGGTCCGCGCGGTGCCCGATGCCGACCGGCACCAGCCGGTTGGCCCACAGGTAGCCCACGCAGGCGATCGCCAGGCCGGCGATGGCCGCGACGTTCAGCGCTTCGACCAGCCGGTAGACCCGCGCCGTCGCGCCACCGAACTCGCCCAGGTGCTTCTGGCGGCGCTTGACGATGAACAGCACGGCGCCCGAACCCATCATCGCGGTGCCCGCGAGCCCGCACAGGAAGTAGAGCCACTTCATCGGCCAGCCGCCGAAGGTGACCATGTGCAGCCCGCCCATGGCCGACTGCGCGAGCATGGCGGCCCCTCCGTCCGCGGCGCCCGGCAGGCGCACGCGCTGCACCTCGCCGCTGGCGGCCGCGAACTGCACCATGCCGGTGGTGGCGCTGAGCCGGCGCGCGGATTCGTCGTCGCCGTTCCATCCGTACACGCCGATGCGCGCAGCCGCGTCGCCCGGATGATCGATGACGACCGCGCGCACCGGCTGGCCCATGCGTTCCTGGCCGCGTGCCGCGAACGGTTCGAGCACGGGCACGGGCATCGCGCGGCCGGTGGCGGCGGGCTTGTCGCTGTCGCCCAGCTCGGAGACGAAGCGCATCTGCGCCTGCGGGCCCGTGCCGTAGTGCAAGACCTTGGGGGCCGGCATGAAGCTGGTGCCCGAGATCACGAGGCCGGTGTAGGCGATCATGAACTGGAAGGGCAAGGTCAGCACCGCCACGGCGTTGTGCGCGTCGAGCCAGCTGCGCTGGCCTTTCTTGGGACGGAAGGTGAAGAAGTCCTTGAAGATGCGTTTGTGCGTGATGACGCCCGACACCAGCGCCACCAGCATCGCCATCGCGGCGATGCCGACGATCCACAGGCCGACGGTGCCGGCGTGCAGCTCGTAGTGGAAGTCGACGAAGTGGTGGCCGCCGAGCGTGGCGCGCGCCGCGTGGCCGCCGTCTTCCTTCAGCGGCTTGCCGGTGGCGGGGTCGAGCGAGACGCCCGCGTACTGGCGGTTGGCGTCGAACCAGAACACGCGCAGCTCGCCGCCGCCTTGCGCGTCCGAAGGCCACAGCTCCCACATTGAGGCCCCCGGGTGGTGCTCGGCCATATAGGCCATGCCCCAGGCCAGGCGCTGCGCGCGGTCGGCCGTGGGTTCGCCCTTCCTGGCTGCGGCGGCGGCTTCCTCGGCGTGGTGCTCCGGCGTCATCCAGTGGGTGATGGGTTCGTCGAACACGGCCAGCGTGCCGGTGAGGAACACCGCGAACAGCAGCCACGAGAACCACAGGCCGCACCAGGTGTGCAGCCAGGCCTGGGCCTGGCGGAAGCCGCCCTGCGAGGGCGCCTTGGCTTTCTTCGTGCTCATGCCCCGCCTCCCGCGCCGCGCAATGCCAGGCCGAGCCCGGCCAGCACCACGGCGGGCAGCAGCAGGCCGGCCCAGGCACGCGGCAGCGACACAGGCGCAAAGGCCCAGATCACGGCGACGGTGTAGACCGCGAAGCTGAACTGCATGCCCCCGAGCGCGGCCTCGGCGGGGCCGGCCGGCAGCACGGCGGCCAGGAAGACGGCGACGGCCGAGGCCAGCGCGTAGCCGCCGAACACGGCGGCCGCGACGCGCGACAGCAGCCGCAGGGCGGGAGAAAAGGAGGAGGTGCGGGTGTTCATCGGGGACCGGAAAACGGGGCGCGGACATGCGCCCCTCCCCTACATGACAAACGAGAACGAAAAAAGGGTCATGCCCCCGCTCTTTCCCGGTCAGAACGCGTAGCTCAGCGTCGCCACCGCGTTGCGCGGCGTGCCGAAGTAGGCCTGCCCGTCGATGTTGCTGTAGTACTTCTTGTCGAAGAGGTTCTCGATGTTCAGCTGCAGCGCCAGCTTGGGCGTGAAGGCGTAGCGCGCCATCAGGCTCACGACCGCGCGCGATCCCTGCTGGTAGCGCAGGTCGACATCGCCCACGCTGTAGGCGTAGTAGGTGCGGTTCTGCCAGTTGACGCCGCCGCCCAAAGTGAGCCGGTGCCACGCGCCGGGCAGCCGGTAGGTGGTGAACAGCGTGGCCTGCGTGGTCGGCATGGCGGTGTTGATGCGGTTGCCGTTGCCTTCGCGGCCCAGCGTGCGTGCGATGCCTGCGTTGAGCTGCCAGCCCGGGGCCAGTTCGCCCGACACCTGCAGCTCGATGCCCTTGCTGGTCACGCCGCGCGCGCCGTAGTAGGCGCCTTCGCTCGAGTTGGGCACGAGCTTGGTGCCGTCGCGCTGCGCCACGTTCTCCTGCTCGGCGCGGAAGACGGCGATGGAGGTGTTGAGCTTGCCGTTCAGGTGCTCGCCCTTGAGGCCGATCTCGTAGCTCTTTCCGGTCACCGGGTCGAGGTACGCGCCGCTGGCGTCGCGGTAGTTCTGCGGCTGGAAGATGTCGGTGTAGCTCGCGTACACCGAGTAGTTCTCGCTCAGGTCGTACACCAGGCCCGCGTAGGGCGTGAACACCTCGTGCTTGCGCGTGGCCGGGGCGTCGGCGGTCAGGCGCGTAGCGCGCCAGCTGTTCTGGCGCCCGCCCACGATGAGCTTGAGCGAATCGGCCAGCGACAGGCGCGCGGCGCCGTAGGTGCCGGTCTGGCGCGTCTTGGTGATGGCCGAAACCTTCAACGGGTCCCAGCCCGGCTCGGGGTACGACGCAGCGTTCCAGTCGTAGAAGTTGCCGGTGTCGGGCAGCGGGCTGGTGCGCGGATGGCTCGCCTCCACGTAGCGCGACTGGCTGTTGCTGACGCCCACCACGAGTTCGTGCGTGCGCCCCAGCAACTTGAACGGGCCGGTGGCCTGCAGGTCGAGGCTGTTCTGGCGGAACTGGTGCTCGAAGTAGCCGGGCAGCGAGCCCAGGCCGTTGCCGGTGAGGCGGTCGAGGTCGCCGTAGAGGTACAGCAGCTTGGCGTTCTGCTTGCTCTGCCGGTGCGAGCCGTTGGCCTTGAGCTTCCAGCCGTTGTCGAACTGGTGCGTGAGGTTCGCAAAGGCGGTGGTGGTGGTCGTGTCCCAGTGGGTCCACGGTGTGCCGACGGTCTTGGAGCGGTCCCAGCGCGTGGCCGTGCCGTCGCTGAAGGTCAGCGGCAGGCCGCCCCAGGTCGACGAGGTGGGCCGCGTGGCCTGCGACTCGATGCCCACGCTCAGCGTGGTGCTGGGCGTGAGGTCGGCATCGACCACGCCGTACAGCACGTGCTTGCGGCCGTGGTACATGTCGATGAAGGAGTCGCGGTCTTCCGTCATGCCGATGAGGCGGGCGCGCACGCGACCGTCTTTCGTCACCGGGGTCTGCAGGTCGACCGTGCCGCGGCGCAGGTTCCACGAACCCAGCGCGAGCGATGCGTTGCCGGCGAACACCTTGTTGTCGGCGTGCTTGCGCACCAGGTTCACCGAGGCTGAGGGGTTGCCCGCGCCGGTGAGCAGCCCCGTCGAGCCGCGCACGACCTCGATGCGGTCGTACAGCACCGGGTCGTTGGTGGAGGCGCCGAAGAAGTCGGTGGTGACCGTGGTCGGCACGCCGTCGTACTGGTAGTTGTCGATGTAGAAGCCGCGCGCGTACAGGTCCGTGCGGTCGCTGTCGGAGCTCACCGAGAACACGCCGGGCACGCTCTGCATGGCCTGGCCGAGCGACAGCAGGTTCTGGTCGTCGATCTGCTGGCGCGTGATGACGGTGACCGACTGCGGCGTCTCGCGCGGCGAGAGCGCGAGCCCCGTGGCCGCCGCCGTGGCGCGCGTGGTGTAGGCGCCGGTGCCTTCTGTGGTGCCGCTGCGGTCGGCCTCGGCCGTGACGGTGACGGGCGAGAGCGTGTCGATGCCGCCCTGCCCCGCAACAGGTGCGCCGGCCTCGCGACGGTGCAGCGTGTAGCTGCCGTCGGTGCGCGCCACCACCTGCAGGCCGCTGCCCGCGAGCAGGCGCTCGATGGCTTCGCGCGCGGTGTAGCGGCCCGCCACCGCGGGGCTGCTGCGCCCCTGCGTCAGCGCGGGGTCGAACGACAGCGCGATTCCGTTGCCCGCCGCGAAGGTGGCGAGCGTGCGGCCCAGCGGGCCGGAGGGAATGTCGTAGGCGCGGGACGCGGCGGCGTCGAGCGAGGACGACGACGCCTGCGCGAAGGCCGGCCCTCCCGCGCCGGCCAGGCCGCCGAGGGCAAGCGCCATCAGGGCATGGCGAAGGACGGTGTTCAGGCGGCGCTCTGCGAACGGGCGCAAGGCGGACGGGCGGGATGCGGACATGGAGACGGGCCTTTCGGTTGGGCAACGGTGGGTTCTTCACCCTCCTTGCCAGCCGAAACGAAAAAAAGTCTCACCCCCGGATCGATATATTTTTCGAAGCGCCCGTCGCGCGCTCTTCGGGTGCCGCGCGCGGCACCAGCGTGACCCAGTAGCCGCGCAGGCGCGTCGCCGCGTCCACCGGATAAGTCGACACCAGCATGCGCAGCACGCCGTCGGTGTCGGCCAGCGGAAAGGCGCCCGAGACACGCAGCTCGGCCACCGCCGCGTCGCATTGCAGCAACCCGGGGCGGTAGCGCGACAGCTCGGCGGCGAAGTCGGCCAGCCGCATGCCGTCGGCCAGCAGCATGCCCTGCGTCCAGGCCAGCACCGAGGCGTCCGCCGGACGGAAGTCGTCGATGCCGTCGGCCGTGAAGCGCGCGTGCTGCCCTGCTGGCAGCACGCGCGCGGCGGCGCGCTCGGGCGTGATGCGCACCGCGCCTTCGAGCACGGCGACGTGGGTGGCGCCGCCGGCCTCCTTGCGCACGCTGAAGCGCGTGCCCAGGGCCTCCAGCGTGCCGCCGGCGATGGCCACGCGGAACGGCCGATGCGCGGCGGCGGGGTCGGGCGCGGTGGCGATGAAGATCTCGCCCGCCTGCAGCACCACGCGGCGCTGCGTGCCGTCGAAGTGCACATCGACCGCGCTGGCGGTGTTGAGCGTGAGGCGGCTGCCGTCGGCCAGCCGCAGTTCGCGGCGCTCGCCAGTGGCGGTGCGGTGCGCG
>NZ_BCUS01000174.1 GCF_001591345.1 Variovorax boronicumulans NBRC 103145
CCGGTGCCGACACGGGCACCACGGCCGGCGCCCTGCCCCGCGCCCACAGCCCGTGCACCACGCCGCCCAGCCACGAGCGCGGCGCATGGCGCAGCGCCCCGCGCGAAAAATGCCGCTCGATGTAGTGCTGTGCCACCGACAGCACCGTGAGGATCACGAGGTACCACACGGTCGCCACCATGAGCAGCGGAATCACTTCCAGGTTGCGCCGGTAGATGATCTGGATCGTGTAGAACAGCTCGGGCAGCGCCAGGATGTAGAGGTTCGAGGTGCCCTTGGCCAGCCCGATGATGTCGTTGAAGGCCGTCGGCAGGATGCTGCGCATGGCCTGCGGCAGCACGATGCGCGAAGCCTGGCGCCGGCGCGAAAGGCCCAGCGCCGCTGCTGCCTCCAACTGCCCCTGGTCCACCGACAGGATGCCCCCGCGCACGATCTCCGAGGCGAAGGCCGCCTGGTTCAGCGTGAGGCCCAGCAGCGCCGCCACGAAGGGGCTGATGAGCTGCGTGGTCGGGTACGAGAAGAATGTGAGGTCGGTGAACGGCACGCCCAGCGACACGGTCTCGTACAGGTAGCCGAGGTTGTTGATGATCAAGAGCAGCACGATCACCGGCACCGAACGGAAGAGCCAGGTGAACACCCAGGCCAGCCGCGCCAGCAGCGGCGAGCGCGACACCCGCGCCAGCGCCAGCCCGGTGCCGAAGAAGAAGCCCAGCACCGCGCCCAGCGCCGTGAGCAGCAGCGTGCGGCCCAGCCCGGCCAGCACCGGCTCCGAGAAGAACCACTGCGCGAACACCGGCCAGCCCCAGCGCGGGTTGGTCAGCACCGAATGCAGCACGAGGCCGATCACCGCCACCGCGAAGACGGTGCCGACGGTGCGCGCCGGGTAGGTCGCGGGGACGATGCGAAAGTGTGAGTAGTCGCCCTTGGCGGGCGGTGCCGCGTCGCTGCGGCGCAGGGGTGCCGTGGGGGTACGAGGCTCCGGACCGGCGTCGAGCACGGTGGTCGTGTTCATCGCGACACCGCCCCGCTCAGTGCCGCACTGGCACGGCCTTGCGTGGCCCATTGCGCCAGGTGCTTCTCGAACGGCAGCTTGCGCGGCGTCTCGGGGTCGGCGTCGTCGGTGAATAGCGCCGTGTAGCCATGGCTGCGGTACAGGCCCACGGCCTCGGGCTGGCGAAAGCCCGTCGTGAGGTAGATGCGCTCGTAGCCCTGGCGCAGCACCTGCGCCTCCAGCTCGGCCAGCACGCGGCTGGCCAGGCCCTGGCGGCGCAGCGCGCCGTGCGTCCACACGCGCTTGAGTTCGGCGGTGCGCTCGTCGTGGCGCATGAAGGCGCCACCGCCGATCGCCACGCCGTCGCGCAGCAGCAGCACGAAGTTGCCGTGCGGCGGCGCGAACACCTCGGGCGCGTAGCGGTCGATCTCGCGCGGTGCACCGGGCTCGCGCAGCACGTCGCCGTAGCGGCTGTCGTACTCGAAGGTGAGCCCCTCGATCAACGGCCGGGCCAAGGGGTCCAGCGGCGTGGTGTAGAGGAACTGTTCGCTCATGGGGTGGTTTCCTGCAAGTCGCCGTCGGCGGAAAGAAAGCGCTCGGCCAGCCGGGCCCAGTACACGGCCGCGGGCGCGAGGATCGCGTCGTTGAAGTCGTAGCGCGGGCTGTGCAGCGAGGCGCTCTCGCCGTTGCCGAAGAACACGTAGCTGCCGGGGCGCGCCTGCAACATGTAGGCGAAGTCTTCGCTGGCGGTGCGCGGGCGGAAGGCCGGATCGACGCGCTGCGCGCCGAAGGTGTCCAGCGCCACCGCGCGCGCGAAGGCGGTTTCTTCGGCGTGGTTGACCACCGGCGGAAAGCCCGGCCGGTAGTCGACCTCGGCCTGCGCGCCGAAGCTCTCGGCCTGCGCCCGTGCCAAGACGGGAATGCGCTGCGCCAGCAGCGCGCGCACCTCGGGCTTGAACGAGCGTGCCGTGAGCTTGAGCTCGACCGTGTTCGGGATCACGTTGGAGGCCTCGCCGCCGTGGATGGAGCCGACCGTGATCACGCCCATGTCCAGCGGATCGACGTTGCGCGCCACCACCGTCTGCAGCGCCGCGATCAGGTGCGCGCTCGCGACCACGGGGTCGACCGTCTCGTGCGGCTGCGCGCCGTGGCCGCCTTTGCCACGCACCGTGATGTGCGCCTGGTCGATGGCCGCCATCGCGGGGCCGGTGACGCAGCCCACGTGCCCTGCCCCCACGCCGGGCCAGTTGTGCAGGCCGAAGACGGCGTCGCACGGGAAGCGCGTGAACAGGCCTTCGTCGATCATCTTCTTGGCGCCCGCGCCGAGTTCTTCGGCGGGCTGGAAGATCAGGTGCAGCGTGCCGCGAAAGCTGCCCGCCTCGGCCAGGAAGCGCGCCGCCGCGAGCAGGATCGCCGTGTGGCCGTCGTGGCCGCAGGCATGCATCACGCCCGCGTTCTCGCTCGCATACGGCAGGCCCGTGGCTTCGTGGATCGGCAGCGCGTCCATGTCGGCGCGGATGCCGAGGCTGCGCCCCGGTCCGCGCCGCAGCGTGCCCACCACGCCGGTGCCGGCCAGGCCGGTCGTGACCTCGTAGCCCCAGGCCGCGAGCCGCTCGGCCACGAGGGCCGAGGTGCGGTGCTCCTTGAACGACAGCTCGGGGTGGCGGTGAATGTCGCGCCGCAGCGCAATGAATTCGTCGCCGTAGCCGGCAATGGTGGATTCGACGCGGTGGATGTCCTTCAGGGCCGGTCGTGGCAGCGCGGCGCCCATCAGGCGGCCTTGCGCTCGGCAGTGGCGCCGCCCTGCGGCGCGGCATGGCGGCTCGCCTTGCGCGGCAGGCCCAGGTGGTCGCGCAGGGTCCGGCCGGGCAGCGTGCGCTGGTAGCGGCCGCGTGCCTCCAGCGCGGGAATCACGAACTCGATGAAGTCATCGAGGCCCTGCCCCAACACCGGGAAACCGAGGATGAAGCCGTCGGCCGCGCCCTCGTCCACCCAGCGGATGATCTCGTCGGCGATGCGCTCGCCCGTGCCCACGAACTGCGTGCGCGGCGTGGCGACTTCGAGTGCCACCTCGCGCAGCGTCTGGCCCTTGGCCTTGGCATTCGCCTTGATGCGGTCGGTGGTCGAGCGGAAGCTGTTGCGGCCGATCTCGCCCAGTTCGGGGAACGGCGCATCGAGCGGGTACTGGCTGAAGTCGTGGTGGTCGAAGAAACGGCCCAGGTAGGCCAGCGCCTCTTCGACCGTCAGCAGCGCGCGGATGGCGAGGTACTTGGCCTCGGCCTCGGCTTCGGTGGCCGCGACTACCGGGCCGATGCCCGGAAAGATCTTCACGTCGGTGGCCTGCCGCCCCTGCGCCACGGCGCTGGCCTTGACCTGCTTGAGGAAGGCCCGCGTGTCTTCGAGCGAGGGCGAATGCGTGAACACCGCGTCGGCGTACTTGCCCGCCAACCCGATGCCCGCGTCCGACGAGCCGGCCTGGAAGATCACCGGCTGCCCCTGCGGCGAGCGCTGGATGTTCAACGGCCCCGCCACCTGGAAGAAGCGGCCCTTGTGGTCCAGCGTGTGCAGCTTGTCGCGGTCGAAGAAGCGGCCGCTGTCGCGGTCGCGCACGAAGGCGTCGTCGTCCCAGCTGTCCCACAGGCCCTGCGTCACGGCCAGGTACTCGTCCGCGATCTCGTAGCGCAGCGCGTGCTCGGGGTGGGCGCGGCTGTAGTTCTTGGCGCTGCCTTCCAGCGGCGTAGTCACCACGTTCCAGCCCGCGCGCCCGCCGCTGATGAGGTCCAGCGAGGCGAACTGCCGCGCCACCGTGAACGGGTCGCTGTACGAGCTGGAGATGGTGCCCGCCAGGCCGATCTTCGTGGTGACGGCGGCCAGCGCCGACAGGATCGAGATCGGCTCGAAGCGGTTGAGGAAGTGCGGGATCGACTTCTCGTTGATGTAGAGCCCGTCGGCCACGAAGGCGAAGGCGATGCCTGCGGCCTCGGCCTTCTGCGCGCTGCGGATGAAGAAGTCGAGGTTGACGCTGGCATCAGCCGGGCCGCCCGGGTGCTTCCAGGCATTCATGTGGCTGCCGGCCCCTTGCAGCATGACGCCGAACTGGATGTTGCTCATGACGATCGTTCTTGTGATGGGAAAAAGAAAAAACTCAGGCCAGTGCGGGCTCGCGGGCCTGCGCCAGCAGCTCGACCGCCGTGGCGCGCGCGCCGAAGTCCGCCACCGGGATGTCGATCACGAACTCCTCGATGCCGTGGCGCGCGCTGAGGGCTTCGAGTGCGTCGCGCACCTCGTCGCCGGTGCCGGCGATGACATGCGGGCGCCGCTCCTCGGTGCGGTAGTCGCTTGCGCCGGCCTGCCGCGCGAACTCGGCGGCGGCTTCGAGGCTCGGCAGGTTCACGCTCTGGCCCGTGGGCAAGGTCACGCGGAAGCTGCGCAGCGCGCCCACGCGCTCGGCGGCCTCGTCGTGCGTCTCGGCGGCAAAGGCGAACAGCGCGAGCAGCGGCGCGCGGCCGGTCGCGCCGCGGTAGGCGTCGATCGATTGTTCGATGTTCACGGGGTCGCCGTTGAAATGGCCCGCGTAGACGAATTGCCAGCCCAGCCGCGCCGCGAGCAGCGCGCTCTCGGGGCTGCCGCCGAGCAGCACGCGCTGCGGCGCCACCGGCGGAAACGGCGTGGCCACGGCGCCGGCCAGCGCATGGTCGGCGGGCACGCCGTCGTGCAGGAAGGCGTCGAGTTCGCGCAGGCGCGCTTCGAAGTCGAGGGCCTTCGCCTTCACCGGGTCGTGCAGCGATTGCAGCGCCTTGCTGGTCAGCGGCAGGCCGCCCGGCGCCTTGCCGATGCCCAGGTCGACACGGCCCGGCGCCAGCGAGGCCAGCACCTTGAAGGTCTCCGCCACCTTGAAGGGGCTGTAGTGCTGCAGCATCACGCCGCCAGTGCCGATGCGGATGCGCGAGGTCTTGGCCAGCAGGTGCGAGGCCAGCACCTCGGGCGCCGAACCCGCGTAGGTGCGGTTGCCGTGGTGCTCGGCCAGCCAGTAGCGGCGGTAGCCCAGCCGTTCGGCGCGCCGGGCCAGCGCGATGGTGTGCTGGAACGCCTGCGTGGCATCGGCACCTTCGGGGATCAGGCTCTTGTCGAGCAGGGAGAGCGAGTAGGACACGGTGTTCGGCGATGGCGCAGTGGAAGCGGGTGTGCTTCAAATTCTGCGAGCCATCGCGCGGGCCGTTTGCGCTGAATTCCTCTATCGATATCTGGAATCTGCGGGGTCGCGCGGCTCACCACGCATACGGCAGGAGCGCCGCCACAGCCGTGGCGTGCAGCCGCCTGCGCACGCGCAACGGCACATGGCCATGCGGCGCACGGCGTGCCACTTCATGCGGCGACGCCGGCGCGATGCACCAGGCGATGGCGGTCAGCGCGAGGACGTGGCGGGCCTGTGCGGCCGGGGATGAAGAGGCGACGGTGTGCAGTGGCATGGCGGGCGGTTTCCCTGGTTCGATGCCGCCGATTCTGCGAAGCGCATCCGCCGTTGCCAACGACGGATTGCGAATGTCCTGATGCGGTTTGCATCGCATCCGCGCGCCCAAAGGTGTTGCCTCGCGCCCCATGCGCTGGCTACGATGGGCGCGCAACCACCCAAGGAGCAACCGCCATGTCGAACCATGTCTACAAGTCGCTCGAGCTGACGGGCTCGTCCAAGACCAGCATCGAGGACGCGGTGCAGACCGCCATCGCGAAGGCGCACGAGACGGTGCGCAACATCCAGTGGTTCACCGTCACCGAGACGCGCGGCCACGTGGTCGACGGCAAGGTCGCGCACTGGCAGGTGACGGTGAAGATCGGCTTCACGCTCGAGTAGCCGCAACGCGGCCTTGACGGGTCAGGCGCGCAGCGCCGAGGTGCCGTCGTAGATGTAGCGGCGCGACCACGGCAGCGTGCTTGCCGCCCTGCCCGCCTTGCGCCCGACGATCTGGTAGATCGCCACGTCGTCGTTCTCGAAGGCATAGGCGCAGCCCGCAAGGTAGATGCGCCAGATGCGGAACTTCTCTTCGTCGACCAGCGCGCGCGCTTCGTCGGCATGGGCCTCGTAGGCATCGCTCCAGTGGCGCAGCGTCTGCGCGTAATGGCGACGCAGGTTCTCCACGTCGAAGGCTTCGAGCCCGCCCTGCTGCATGGCCTGCAGCGCCAGGCTGATGTGCGGCAGCTCGCCGTTGGGGAACACGTAGCGGTCGATGAAGTCGCCGCCGCCGTACGACACGCCGCCGCCCTCGGGGTCGGACGAAGTAATGCCGTGGTTCATGACGATGCCGTCGTCGGCCAGCAGCTGTTGCACACGCTTGAAGTACTCGGGCAGGTTCTTGCGGCCCACGTGCTCGAACATGCCGACGCTGGTGATGCGGTCGAACTGGCCGGTCACGTCGCGGTAGTCCTGCAGGCGGATCTCGATGCGGTCTGCGAGGCCTGCGGCCTTCACGCGCTCGGTCGCGAGGTCGAACTGGTTCTGCGACAGCGTGACGCCCACGCAGCGCGCGCCGAACTTCTGCGCCGCGCGGATCACCAGCGCGCCCCAGCCGCAGCCGATGTCGAGCAGCGTCTGCCCGGGCTGCAGTTCGATCTTGGTGAGGATGTGGTCGATTTTCTTCAGCTGCGCGGTGGCCAGGTCTTCGTCGCCGTTCTCGAAGTAGGCGCACGAATAGACCATGTTCGCGTCGAGCCAGAGTTGGTAGAACGCGTTCGATACGTCGTAGTGGTACTCGATGGATTTCTTGTCCGACGACTTGGTGTGCGCGAAGTAGCGGGCCATGCTTTGCAGCGCGCCGCCAGGCTTGTCGAGCGAGTTCTTCGCCAGGCCGTAGGCGATGTCGATCACGTCGCTGAGCTTGCCTTCGATGTCGATCTTGCTCTTGACGTAGGCCTCGCCCAGGTTGTCGAGCGTGGGCTGCAGCATCAGCGACAGCGCCGCGGGCGATTTCACGTGCAGCGTGACCGCCGGCCCGCTGAAGTCACCGAAGTCGTAGGACTGGCCGTCCCACAAGGTGAGCCGCGCGGGCAGGTTGGCCCGTGCGCGGACCGCGGCGCTCCACTGCGCCAGCTTCTTTTCCCAAAGCATGCATCTCTCCGAGTTGTTGAGTAGTCCCGCCTCCACGGGCGGACGGGTGCTGCAGCGAACAAAACGATAGCGAGATTTGGCGAAACCTGCATTTCCACGACGACGCAAGAAATCGCGGCAGGTGCTATGTTGAAAGACCCCTCGCGCGGGGCCCTGGGCGGCCTACGCGGCTTCCATCGAGGTCGCGTCGTTGCCGGCCTCGCCGAGCCAGCGGCGCTTGTCGCGCAGCGGCGGCGCGCCGAACATGCGGCCGTATTCGCGCGCGAACTGCGAGGGGCTTTCGTAGCCCACGTTGTGCGCGGCGCTGGCCACGTCGGTGCCGGCGATCAGCATCTGGCGGCGCGCCTCCTGCAGGCGCAGCTGCTTCTGGTACTGCAGCGGGCTCATCGCCGTCACGGCCTTGAAGTGGTGGTGGAACGACGACACGCTCATGTGCACCGCGCGCGCCATGTCTTCCACGCGCAGCGACTGCGCGTAGTTGGTGCGCAGCGCGCTGATGGCTTTCGCGATGCGCTGCGTGTGGCTGTCGTGCAGCGCGATCTGGCGCAGCCGCGCGCCCTCGCCGTTCACCAGCAGGCGGTACATGATCTCGCGCTTGATGAGCGGCGCCATGATCGGGATGTCTTCGGGCGTGTCGAGCAGCCGCAGCAGGCGCAGCACGGGCTCCAGCACCGGCATGGCGATGCGGTTCACGTACATGCCGCGCGAGGCCGGCGCGTTGGCTTTGGCCGGCAGCTTCTCGTCGCCGATGAGGTCTCCGATCTCATCGAGCGCCAGCTCCAGCCGCACGCCCAGGTAGGGCTCGTTCTCGCTGGTCACGCACACCTGGCCGCACACCGGCAGGTCGACCGAGGTGACGAGGTAGTTCATGGGGTCGTACACGTAGATGTCGTCGCCCACGATGATCCGCTTGGAGCCCTGCGCGATGAGGCCCAGCGCCGGCGTCGCGAAGCCGTGCTTGGGGCCGTCGGGCTTGCTGATGCAGTGCACCTGCAGGCCGGGCACGGCGCATTCGACCGTGCCGTCCTGCCCGCGCGTGATGTGGCGGATGAGCTGCACCAGCTCTTCGCGGGCGGCATCGAGTTCGGGTTCCAGCGGCATCGGCATGGCGAGGACGGTGGCGGTGTCGGGGGTTTCATCAGACATGGGTAGGCCTCTGACAAAGGGAAGCGGCCGCGGTGACGACCATGGAGGATTGGGCTGCCCGCAGCTTAGCGTCGCATCCTCTCCTTCGCACGGCCTGCGCACGAGGTCTGGAGAAATAGGCAAAGACTTTGCAGAAACGCGCTCGCCCGCCGGGGCGCGCCGGCGGGATACTTTTTCGCAACCGCCGGCCATTCGTCAGGCCGGACGGCCCCTCCCCACCCAAAGGACAACTTTCGATGCAATACCGCCAATTCGGCCGCACCGGCCTCCTGGTTTCCGAACTCTGCCTCGGCACGATGACCTTCGGCGGCGCGCCGGGCATCTGGGACCACATCGGCCAGCTGCAGCAAGGCGAGGCCGAAGGCCTCATCGGCCGCTCGCTCGACGCCGGCATCAACTTCATCGACACGGCCGACGTGTACTCCGAAGGCCTGTCCGAGACCATCACCGGCCAGGCGCTGAAGAACCTGAAGGTGCCGCGCGACCGCGTGGTGGTCGCCACCAAGGTGCTGGGCGAAACCGGCAGCAAGGGCGTGAACTCGGCCGGCGCCTCGCGCTACCACATCATGGACGGCGTGAAGGCCAGCCTGAAGCGGCTGCAGCTGGACCACATCGACCTGTACCAGATCCACGGCACCGACCCGCTCACGCCCATCGAGGAAACGGTGCGCGCGCTCGACGACCTCGTGCGCCAGGGCCACGTGCGCTACGTGGGCGTGTCGAACTGGGCCGCGTGGCAGATCGCCAAGGCGCTGGGCATCGCCGAGCGCGACCGGCTCGCGCGCTTCGAGTCACTGCAGGCCTACTACACCGTGGCCGGGCGCGACCTGGAGCGCGAGCTGGTGCCGATGCTGCGCAGCGAGCAGCTCGGCTTGATGGTCTGGAGCCCGCTGGCCGGCGGCCTGCTCAGCGGCAAGGTCGACCGCCACACCGCCACCGCGCAAGGCAGCCGCCGCGCGAGCTTCGACTTTCCGCCGGTGAACGTGGCGCGTGCCTACGACTGCATCGACCTCATGCGCCAGTTCGCCGAGCCGCGCGGCGTGTCGGTGGCGCAGATCGCGCTGGCGTGGCTGCTGCACCAGCCGGTGGTGACCAGCGTGATCGTCGGCGCCAAGCGCATCGACCAGCTGGACGACAACATCGCCGCCACCGAGGTGCGGCTCACGGCCGACGAACTCGCGGCGATCGACAAGGCCAGTGCGCTGGCGCCCGAGTACCCGGGCTGGATGCTGGCGCGCCAGGGCGGCGTGCGCGCCCAGCGGCTGGCCGACTCAGGCCGTCGCGGCTGACACGAGCGGGG
>NZ_BCUS01000175.1 GCF_001591345.1 Variovorax boronicumulans NBRC 103145
ATGGCGCAGGCGCGCACCTCGCTGCGGCAGGCACCGCGCACGCGCGCGACGGCGCCGTGGTTCCTCTTCATCGGCGGTCCGGCCACCGGGCTGCCGGGGCTGCTCTCGGCCGCCCGCGCCGAATGCGTGGCGCCGCCCGCGAACGAGGCACCCGGCACGCCCTGGTGGCGCTGGTGGACCACCGGCGCACTGACGGCCATCGAGCTGCATCCCGACGCCATCGGCGACCAGGCCGGCACGGCGCCCGCACGCGGGCTCTGGCTGCAGTCGCTGCTGGCGCTTGCCGAGCGACGCGAACGCCTGCCGCTGCACGGCGTGGTGGTGTGCGTGGCGGCCGGCGACCTGCTGTACGGCGACCCGGCCCTGCGCAAGCGCGCCACCGCGAACATGCGCCGCCTGCTCGACGAGGCCAGCGACACGCTGCGCCTGCAGCTGCCGGTCTACCTCGTCGTGACGGGTCTCGAAGGCCTGAAGGGCTACGCCACGCTGCGCGCCGCGCTGCCGCCCGAGGTGCTCGCGCAGGCGCTCGGCCACCGCGTGGAGCACCCGTTCGCGGCGCACGCAGCGCGCGCCGCCGACCGGCTCGATGCGCTGTTCGATCCGCTCGTGGCGCAGCTGCACGGCCTGCGCATGGCCCTGCTGCGCGAGCAGCCGGGCCCCGCGGGGCGGCTCGCGCTGCATGGCTTCGTGGAGAGCGTGCGCACCTTGCAGCCGGCCTTGCGGCAAGTGGCGCAGGGGCTGTTCGAGGGGCACGGCAAGGGGGTGCGCGCGCCGCGCTGGCGCGGGCTGTACCTCACGGCGACGGCGTCGGAGAACGGCACGGGCGCCGCGTTCGTGAGCGACCTGTTCGGCCGCTTCCTGCCGGCGGACCAGCCGCTGGTGCGGCCGGGGCGCTTTGCGCCCACGGTGCCGGCGGAACTGCGCTGAGGCCGCCGTGCAGCTGGTGCTACTTGGCCGCAGCGTCGACGCGGATCTGCCGCGCGCCGAAGGTCACGTTGAGCACCTGCGCCTGGCCCGGGGTGACCGCGCGCACCTCGCGCCAGCGCGCGCGGTCGAGGTCGCGGAACGCGGCCATCACGCCGATCGCCTTGGCATCGGCCGGCAGGGTGAGGTCGAGCTTTTTGCTCTCGCCGGGGCGCAGCAGCATTTCTTCGCGCTGCACCAGCTCGGCGCCGAGCGTGGCCTGGTCTTTCTCGAACAGCGAGAAGAAGTCGGCGCCTTCGAAGGGCCCCGGCGTCTTGAGCGCATAGACGCGCACCGTGAGCGGCGAGGCGCGGCCGCGCGCGTCGGGGTTGGCATCGGCGCCGGCCGTGAGCGTGATCGACACCGGCGTGACCACCGGTTTGCTCGCGCAGCCCGCCATCAAAAGACCCGCTGCAGCAAGGCCAAAAGCCGCGAGACGTCGCCGGGAAGGCCACGCCACGGAGTGCTCATAGGACGAATGGTGTGTACCCAGCGTGCGCATGCTATTCCCTTCGTTGCATTGACCGGTCCTGACGCATCTTTGATTATCACCAGCGAACTCGAACAGGCAACATGCTGACTCCCCAACTCGTCGACGCACTGCTCACGCCCATCGGCGAGGCCTCGCCTTGCGGGGACGACCTGGAGTACGACGCGGACTTCATGGCCCTCACGACTGCGGCGCAAGGCAAGGCCGAGCAGCAGTTCGGCGACACCGTGATCCCCGCCGTCGAACCCGACTGGCGCGACGTGGCCGAGCGCGCCGATGCGCAGCTGCGCCGCAGCAAGGACGTGCGCGCCGCCGTGCTGCTGCTGCGCGCCGCGACGCGCCTGCAAGGCGTGGCCGGCTTCACGGCGGGCCTGCAATTGCTCACCTCGCTGCTCGACACCTTCTGGGACGGCATACATCCAAAGCTGGATGCGGACGACGACAACGACCCCACCATGCGCCTGAACGCGCTCGCGCCGCTGAGCGACGACAGCATGGTGCCGCGCGACCTGTACGACGCCTCGGTGGGCAACGCGCCGGGCGTGGGCCCGATCCGCGTGCGCGACATCGCCATTGCGCACGGCGTGCTCAACGCCGTCGGCGGCGAAGCCTCGTATTCGCCCGCGCAGGTGCATGGCGGGCTCGAGGCCCTGCACGCCGCGCACCCCGACCAACTGCAGGCCGCCATCGGCCTGCCCGCGCTGCTCGACCGCCTGCAGAAGCTGCTGGGCGAGCGCACCGGCCGCACCGACGCGGTGGACCTGGGCACGCTGCGCACCGTGTCGCGCACGGTCGCCAAGGCCTGCACGGCGGCAGCCGGCGCGCCCGAAGCCTCTGCCGACGAGGGCGCAACTGCCGACGGTGACGCCCCGGCCGGCAACGCGGCCCGCCCGGCCGCGCCGCGCGGCGAGATCCAGAACCGCCAGGACGCGGTGCAGATGCTCGACCGCGTCATCCGCTACCTCGAACAGGCCGAGCCCGGCAACCCCGCGCCGCTCCTGATCGAACGCGCCAAGAAGCTCATCGGCGTGAGCTTCCTGGACATCATGGCCAACCTCGCGCCCAACGCGATGGACACCATCGAGACCGTGACGGGCAAACGCCAGTCCGAATGACCGCCGCCGTTTCCACCCGTCCCCTTTCATTCCCGCAAGGAGCATCGCCATGGCCAAGAGCAGTCAGAAATTCATCGCACGCAACCGCGCGCCCCGGGTCCAGATCGAATACGACGTGGAGCTCTACGGCGCCGAGAAAAAGATCCAGCTGCCCTTCGTGATGGGCGTGCTGGCCGACCTGTCGGGCAAGCCCGCCGACCCGCTCGCGCCCGTGGTCGACCGCAAGTTCCTCGAGTTCGACGTCGACAACTTCGACGCCCGCATGAAGGCCATGAAGCCGCGCGCCGCCTTCGCCGTGGAGAACTCGCTCACCGGCGAGGGCGACCTGAAGGTCGAGCTCACCTTCGACAGCATGGACGACTTCTCGCCCGCCGCCGTGGCGCGCAAGGTGGGCGCGCTGAACAAGCTGCTCGAAGCGCGCACGCAGCTGTCGAACCTCGTGACCTACATGGACGGCAAGGGCGGCGCCGAAGACCTGCTGGCCAAGGTGCTCGAAGACCCGGCCCTGCTGCAAACGCTGGCCGCCAGCAAGAAGCCCGGGGACGGCGAAGCCGCCGCCTGAGCCTGCCCCACCCCGATTCCTGACAGACACACACCGGTACACGAGGAGAAACCATCATGGCCGACGCACTCGAGCAGAGCGCACTGAAAGACGTTGCGTACGCGGGAAGCGACTTTTCGTCGCTGCTGCAGAAAGAATTCAAGCCGCGCAGCGACGAAGCCAAGAGCGCCGTCGAAGCCGCCGTGCTCACGCTGGCGCAGCAGGCGCTGAGCAACAGCACCGTCATCGGCAAGGACGTGACCAAGTCGATCCAGGCCATGATCGCCGCGATCGACGCCAAGCTCACCGACCAGGTGAACAAGATCATCCACCACCCCGACTACCAGAAGCTCGAGAGTGCGTGGCGCGGCCTGCACTACATGGTGAACAACACCGAGACGGACGAGAACCTGAAGATCCGCGTGATGGACATCTCCAAGCAGGAGCTGGCCAAGAACCTCAAGAAGTTCAAGGGCGCGGCCTGGGACCAGAGCCCGATGTTCAAGAAGATCTACGAGGAGGAGTACGGCCAGTTCGGCGGCGAGCCCTTCGGCGCGCTGGTGGGCGACTACCACTTCGACCAGAGCCCGCCCGACGTCGAGATGCTCGGCGAGATGGCCAAGATCGCCGCCTCGGCCCACGCGCCCTTCATCACCGGCGCGAGCCCCAACCTCATGCAGATGGAGTCGTGGCAGGAGCTGGCCAACCCGCGCGACCTGACCAAGATCTTCTCCACGCCCGAGTACGCCGGCTGGCGCTCGCTGCGCGAGTCGGACGACTCCAAGTACCTGGGCATGTGCATGCCGCGCTTCCTGGCGCGCACGCCCTACGGCGCCAACACCAACCCGGTGGAAGAGTTCGACTTCGAGGAAGACACCGCCGGCGCCGACCACAGCAAGTACGCCTGGGCCAATGCCGCCTATGCGATGGCGACCAACATCAACCGCTCGTACAAGCTGTACGGCTGGGGTTCGCGCATCCGCGGCATCGAGTCGGGCGGCGCGGTGGAAAACCTGCCGCTGCACACCTTCCCCAGCGACGACGGCGGCGTGGACCAGAAGTGCCCGACCGAGATCGCCATCAGCGACCGGCGCGAAGCCGAGCTCTCGAAGGCCGGCCTGCTGTCGATGATCCACCGCAAGAACTCCGACTTCGCGGCCTTCATCGGCGCCCAGTCGCTGAACAAGCCGGCCGAGTACGACGACCCCGACGCCACGGCCAACGCCAACCTGGCGGCGCGCCTGCCCTACCTCTTTGCCTGCAACCGCTTTGCGCACTACCTGAAGTGCATCGTGCGCGACAAGGTCGGCAGCTTCAAGGAGCGCGAGGACATGCAGCGCTGGCTCAACAAATGGATCATGAATTACGTGGACGGCGACCCCGCCAACTCGTCGGAAACCACCAAGGCCCAGAAGCCGCTGGCCGCCGCCGAGGTGATCGTGGAGGAAGTCGAGGGCAACCCGGGCTACTACACGTCCAAGTTCTTCCTGCGCCCGCACTACCAGCTCGAAGGCCTCACGGTCTCGCTGCGGCTGGTGTCCAAGCTGCCGACGGCCAAGGGTGCCGGTTGAAAAAAATCTGCGAATTCTTCTTGAATTGCCGGTTCCGTTTCGTTCTATGAGTAGCTGCCGGGCAGCGGAACTTTTCTCCCACCGCCGGCAGCCATTTTTTTCGTTTCGATCATCAACCGCCCGAATGCAATCGGGTTCCAAGGAGTAGGAACATGTCATCTGACTTTCACATCAAGCTCGACGGCGTCAAGGGCGAGTCTTCTCACAAGGACCACAAGGACGAGATCGAGATTTCGTCGTGGTCCTGGAACGTGAGCAACGCATCGGGCGCGGGATCGGGCGGCGGTTCGGGCAAGGGCAAGGCCACGCCGGGTGAATTCAATTTCACGCACACCTACGACAAGGCATCCCCCGTGCTCGCCAAGAACTGCGTGAGCGGCAAGCACTTCAAGGACATGGTCATGACCTGCCGCAAGTCGGGCGAAGGCCAGCAGGAGTACCTGAAGGTCACGCTCAAGGAAGTCTTCATCTCCAGCGTGGGCCCCGGCGGCGCACAGGGCGGCGACGTGCACGAGCAGGTGTCCTGCAGCTTCAAGGACATCGAGTTCGCCTACAAGGGCCAGGACGAAAAGGGCGCCGGCGGCGGCGAGGTGAAGTTCGGCTGGAACGTGGCCACCACCGAAACCCGCTGACGGGCGACGGACCCGCCAGCCCCGTCCGCCCCAGGCACCGCACGGTGCCGGGGCCGGTCCCTGCCCGTGTCCTCACCGGAGCAATGCCATGGCATTCAGCACCACACTCATCGGTACCAGCGGCAAGCTGCACACGACCTACAACTCCGATTGGTCGGTCGGACGGATCGGCTCCAACACGCGTGAAGACGTGATGCTGGTGCAGGCCCTGTTCAAGATCTTCTACTACGAGCTGCTCGGCTTCAACCACGACTTCGACCCGCCCCCCGGCGCGACCGAGGTGATCGTGGTGGACGGCTATTACGGGCCGGTCACGCAGAAGCACATCACGCACTTCCAGGAACAGGCGATCGCACGCGGGCGCAAGGTCCTGCCGGACGGCATCTTCGATCCGTTCCGCGAGCCCGGTGCGTCCAGCACGATCAGCAAGACGCGCTACGCGCTCGACCTGCTGAACAACGGCTGTGCCAACAGCTGCGAAGAGCAGAACATCGACAACTACAGCAACCTGCCGAACCGGGAAGACATGCCCGCGTTGCTGCGCAGCGCGCTGAAGAAAGTCAAGAAGAAGGCCAGCAAGTACAGCTGAACAGTCTCAGCGGCCCCAAGCAAAACGCCCATCCATCGGATGGGCGTTTTGCTTGGGGGAATGGATGGCACCGCCTCGTCGCGAGGCAGGCTGCGCTCAGGGGTCCGTTGTCGACGCGACGTTCTCGGGCAGCAGCCGCGTCATGTCGTCGTCCGCGTCCTCGATCACCCACAGCGTGAGCGCCGTGTAGTTGTCGTGGCCCGGCTTGGCATTGGCCTTGATCTGCGCGTCGAGCAGCTCCGTCCACTGGCTGGGCGTGCGCGAGGCGTGCAGCGTGTCGACCAGGCACTCGTCGCCCAGCGGCTCCCACACGCCGTCGCTGCACAGGAGCAGCACGTCGCCGGGCAAGAGGCGCATGCGGTCGGACACCGCGATGTCGGGCGCCTCCTCGATCGAACCGAGCGCCGACAGCAGCATGTTGCGCTGCGGATGCAGGCGCGCGCCCTCCTCGTCGAGCATGCCGCCCGCGACCATCTGCTGCACCAGGCTGTGGTCGGTGGTGCGCGCCACGATGGCGCCGCCGCGGAACAGGTAGGCGCGGCTGTCGCCGCTGTGCACCCAGGCCAGCACCTCACGCTCCAGGTCGATCACCGCGAACACCACCGTGGAGCGCATGCCGGCGAGCTTGCCGCCTTCGGCCTGGCGCGCCACCACGTCGAGATTGGCACGTTCGACCAGCGCGCGCAGCGCGGCCTCGTCCAGCGAGGGCGCCCCCGAGAAGCCGCCGAGCACGCTGGCGCGCACCGTGGCCGCCGCCACGTCGCCGCCGCCGTGGCCGCCCGCGCCGTCGGCCACCAGGCAGGCGACGTAGCGCTCGTCGTGCCAGTGGCCGTGCACGTCCTCGTTGTAGGTGCGCCCGCCCTGCCGGGAGAGCGTGACGATTTCGATTTCCAAGCGGGGTGCCTCGCGAGTGCTGGGGGTTGTGCTGGTGGTCTTCAGGTGTCGGACTTCAGGCGCGCCATCTGCTCTTCGTAGGCCGCGAGGAAGGCCTTGCCGAAGAGGCTGTGGAAGTCGTCCTCGGCCTCGCTCGCGATGCCGCCGTACAGCGCCACGAACTGGTCCCAGAGCTTGGCCTTGCGGTTGGCGGCAAAAAGCGCGTCGAGCGCGGTCTTCGCGCTGATCTTCTTCTCGAGCTCGGCCGGCTCGAAGCGCCCGATGACATGGGCCAGCGCCGCGCGCATGCCCACCATCACGCCGAACTGGTGCGCCCGCAGGTCGTCGAAGGCGTCGCGCATCGCGGCCTCGGGCGGCATGAAGCCGCGCACGCCGGGCCCCAGCAGGTGCGCCAGCGCGACCTCGACCGTGGGCGAGAACTTGAGCGGGTTGTTGGCCTGCGACGCGATCATCGTGACCTCGGCGCGCACCTCGCGCTTGAACTCCTGGCGCGTGAGCAGCAGCTGCAGCGTGCCCTCGGTGGCGGTGCGCAGCATCGAGCCGATGCGCTCCATGAGGCCGGGCGTGAGCATCTCGGGCGGCTGGTGCGTGCTGGCCAGGCCGCGCAGGAAGGCGGCGAGCAGTTCGTCGTCGGAGGCGGCGCGCGGGGACGAGGCTGCTGCGGGGACTGCCGGCGGCGCGACATGCACGGGCGGCGGTGGTGGCGGAGGGGGCGGCGGCTCGGCGACACGGCCGGCGTTCTCCGGCCCGCTGATGCGGATCGGCTGGCCGGTCACGTCGTCGAACTGCGCGAGCGGGGCCACGGGTGCTGGCGCGGGCGCAGGGGGCGGCGGCGGCGGTGGCGGCGTGATGGCCTTCGGCGGCTCGAAGCCGAACTGGTCGATCGGCAGATGATCGGAACGCGGCACCGGCGTGGCGGGCGCCGCGCGTTGCAACGCGGCCAGCGGGTCGGCGTCAGACGCGGTGTTGGGCTGCAGCAGCGGATCGGCCAGCGGCGACAGCGCGAGCGGATCGCCGCCGATGCCGCCGGCGCCCGGCGAACCGCCGAACAGGTCGTCGATGCTCGCGGCCTTGCCGTGCGCGGGCGGCGCGCCCAGGTCGGAAAAATCGTCGAGCGCGCCGAGCCCCGCAGAGGGTGCGGCCGACGGCGTGGGGCCCAGCAGGTTCGCGAACGGGTCGACCTGGTCGACCTGGTCGACCTGGTCGGCCTGCGCGTTGCGCGAGCCGCTGGCCATGGGGTCGGGAAAGAGCAGCGACTCGGCGGGCGCGGCGGCGGCACGGGCTGCAGCAGGCGCCGGCGCGGGAGCGGGCGGCGATCCCAGTCCCGCGAGCAGGTCGGCGAACGGATCGTCGCTGCTGGCGGCGGGCGCGGCGGCCGGCGCCGACATCACGGTGTTGGGGATGACCGGCGCGCGGGGTGCCGCCGCGGCCACCATCACGCGCACCGAGAGTTCGAAGCTGCCGATGACGAGCCGTGCGCCGTCGGTCAGCGCCGCTTCCTTGCCCGCGCCCAGCGACACGCCATTGCATTGCATCGCGTTGCTGCCGCGATCGACGATGAAGTACTGGCCGTCGCGGCACAGCACCTGCGCGTGCACGCGCGAGACGGTGCGGTCGGGGTCGTCGAGCACCAGCGCGTTGGTGTCGGCGCGGCCGATGGTGCCGCCGCCGGGCCCGAAGTCCGCGGCGATGGACGGTCCGGCCGGCATGCCTTGCCGGGTGATGACAGCGATATGGATCATGAATCGGCCCCCGATGGCGGCTGCGCCCGTGCAATCTCGCAAGGAGTATTCATTCCGTGGGGCCGGTTGGCAATCTCGCCTTAAGAGGTATGCCGCATGCGCGCCTTCGTGGCCTCACGGCGCCAGCAGCAGCACGAGCGACTGGCTCGGCACCGCGCGCACGCCCGGGCAGTTGGTGCTGTTCTGCAGCGAGTTGCTGGTCAGGCGCGTGGCGGGCATGCCCTGGAAGAGCACGGTGAACGCGCCCGTGAGATGGCGGCACGGCCCCATCACGGTGCCGGAGGCCACGCCCAGCAGCACCCCGGGGTTGTCGCCGTTGCTCATCGGGATCGTGGTGCCCAGGTTGTGCGCCGGGCCGCCCATGATGAGGATCGTGGGGCAGTTGGGAATGGCCATCGCGCCCATCGCGATGTTCGGGTACGGAATGGGCAGCGGCGACGGCGCGGCCGGCGTCATGCAGACGTCGGGGAAGGCCATGTCGGTGCCCATGAGCTGGCAGTTGGCGAACATGGGACGTCTCCTCAACCGAAGTGGATCTGCGCGCCGCGCGTCTTGACCAGCTTGCCGCCGTTGACCATCACATGCTCGGCCTTGAGCTGCATCAGCTGCTGCGCCTCGTGGTCGATGTGCATGGCCTGCACGCGGTCGGTGCCCTGCGTGGTGCGCAGGTAGTGGCGGCTGAAGTGGGTGACGCGGTCCATCACGCTCGAGAGCACCGAACCGACGAACTTGATGGTGCCCGCACACAGCCGGAACTGCCGCGCGGCCACCTCCACCTCGTCGGCCACCAGGTGGGTGCGACGCCCGCGCAGCTCGAGCTGGTCGGCATCGAGCTGCAGCCGCGCGGCCTCCAGGTGCAGGGCGCCGTCGCACCGCAGCACGGCCGGCTGCGCC
>NZ_BCUS01000176.1 GCF_001591345.1 Variovorax boronicumulans NBRC 103145
GCCCGCCGGGGCGAGACCCGGCCTCGGAACGTCCTACGACCACGCGGCAACTACCGAGGCAGAGCCAACGCAAACGGCAAACTAACCACCCCCAAGATCGTAGACAGCGTGACCAGCCCAGCCACATAAGGCCCGTTGTATCCCATCCGAGCCGCCAACACATAAGCACTCGAAGCGGTCGGCACAGCAGAAAAAGCCATCAACACCGAAGCCTGCGTAGCGTCCAGCTTCAGTGCAAGCGACAACCCCCAAGCCACGAGCGGCAAGAAGAAATGCCGTATCGCCAGCACAGACACCGCCAACACCTTCCCCCTCCCCAACGTCGCGAACTGCATCCCCGCCCCCGCCGCAAGCAACCCCAACGCCAGCGACGCAGCCCCGATCCGCGTGAGCGTCGGCGTCAACCAGCCAGGCACCGTGAGCCCCAGCACATTGGCCAGCAGCCCCGCCAGCGTCGCCACGATCAGCGGATTGCGCACCAGCTGCCGCACGAAGCCGGTCTGCGCATGCCGCGTCATCGGCCACACGGCGGCGATGTTGAACATCGGCACGCACACGCCGATCAGCACCGCGATCAGCAGCAGGCCTTCGGGCCCGGCCAGCCGCTCGGCCAGCGCCAGGCAGATGAACGAGTTGAAGCGGAACGCGATCTGCGCGCTGGCGGCGTGGTCGTGCCGGTCGATGTGCGCGCGCAGGCCCGGCACGAAGGGCAGGGCGTAGGCCATCGCGATGCCGGCCAGCCCGACGCCGACGCCCGCGGTCAGCAGGCTCGAGGTCGCGCCGAAGTCGAGCGGGCTGCGCACGATCGAATGGAACAGCAGGACGGGAAATAGAAAGTAATACACCAGGCTCTCGACCTGGTCCCACACGCGGCGGTCGAGCGCGGTGTAGCGGCACAGGAGCCAGCCGATGGCGATGAGGGAAAAATCGGGGAAGAGCAGCTGCGCGTAGTTCACCGCTTCGAGCATAAACCGGCACAACCGTGGGTATTCCACAGCATGACGGAAAGCCCCGACCCGCTAGCATCCGGGCTTCGCTTTTTTCCGGCCGCCCCGGCCGGTTCCGTCAAGTCAAGGAGTTATCGATGCAACGTCGTCAATGGAGCGCGTTCGTGGGCGCTGCCGCGCTGGTCACAGTGGCAGGCCAGAGTTTCGCGCAGGGCTATCCCACCAAGCCGGTCGAACTGAGCGTGCCGTTCGCACCCGGCGGCACGACGGACATCGTGGCGCGCGTGATCGCCGACCCGCTGGGCAAGGTGCTGGGCCAGCCGGTGGTGGTGATCAACCGCGCCGGTGGCGGCGGCATCGTGGGCGCGGCCGAAACGGCGCGCGCACCGGCCGACGGCTACAAGCTGGGCGTGGCCACGGTGTCGAGCACGGCGGCCAACCCGGCCATCAACCCGAAGACGCCGTACGACCCGATCACCGACTTCACGCCGATCATCAACATCGCGGCCACGCCGAACGTGATCGCGGTGAACCCGAGCTTCCCGGCCAAGAACTACGCCGAGTTCGTGGCCGAACTGAAGAAGAACCCGGGCAAGTATTCGTACGCCTCGTCGGGCACGGGCGGCATCGGCCACCTGCTGATGGAGCTGTACAAGAGCCTGACCACCACCTTCGTCACGCACATCCCGTACCGCGGCGCGGGCCCGGCGCTGAACGACGTGGTGGCCGGCCAGGTGCCGATCATCTTCGACAACCTGCCCTCGGCCATGCCCTTCATCCAGAGCGGTCGCCTGGTGCCGATCGTGGTGTCGGCACCGCAGCGCGTGGCCGGCCTGCCGAACGTGCCGACCTTCAAGGAAGTCGGCCTGGAGCCGGTCAACCGCATGGCTTACTACGGCATCCTCGGCCCCAAGGGCCTGCCCAAGGAAGTGGTCGACAAGATCAACGCCGGTGTGAAGAAGGCGGTGGAAGATCCGGCCGTGAAGAAGCGCATCGAAGACACCGGTTCGCTGATCGTGGCCAACACGCCCGACCAGTTCGCCGCGCAGATCAAGGCCGAGTTCGACGTGTACAAGCAGGTCGTGAAGAAGCAGAACCTCAAGCTCGACTGAGCCTCTTCGCTTCCCCCGAAAGCCGCCCGCGTTCCGGGCGGCTTTTTCTTTTGTTATCTTGCACCGCATGACCGAGGCCTTCGCCGCTCCCCCCACCGCCGACATCGACACCTTCATCGACGCCCTCTGGCTCGAGGACGGGCTGTCGAAGAACACGCTGGCCGCCTACCGCCGCGACCTCGCGCTGTTCGCGCAGTGGCTGCGCGAGCAGCGCGGCGGCATGGGGCTGGACGCCGCGCGCGAGACCGACCTGCAGGCCTACATGGGCGTGCGCCTGTCCACCAAGGGCAAGGCGACCTCGGCGAACCGCCGGCTCACGGTGTTCAAGCGCTACTACCGCTGGGCGCTGCGCGAGCGGCGCATCACGGCCGACCCGAGCATCCGCCTCATGCCCGCGCGCCAGATGCCGCGTGCGATCAAGACGCTGTCCGAGAAGCAGGTCGACGACCTGCTGGCCGCGCCCGATGTCGAGAGCCCGCTCGGCCTGCGCGACCGCGCGATGCTGGAGCTGATGTACGCGAGCGGCCTGCGCGTGAGCGAGCTGGTGGCGCTGAAGGCGATCGACATGAGCCTCAACGATGGCGTGCTGCGCGTGCTCGGCAAGGGCAACAAGGAACGCCTCGTGCCCTTCGGCGGCGAGGCGCGGCGCTGGATCGAGCGCTACCTCGACGAGTCGCGACCCGTGATCCTCGACGGCCAGCAGACGCCCGACCTGTTCGTGACCGCGCGCGGCGCGGGCATGACGCGCGTGATGTTCTGGGTCATCGTGAAGAAGCAAGCCGCGGCTGCCGGCATCCATGTGCCGCTGTCGCCGCACACGCTGCGCCATGCCTTTGCCACGCACCTGTTGAACCACGGCGTCGACTTGCGTGCGGTGCAGTTGCTGCTGGGCCATGCCGACATCTCGACCACCACCATCTACACGCACGTGGCGCGCGAGCGCCTGAAGCAGCTGCACGCGGCGCACCATCCGCGCGGCTGACGCGGCGTTCGTTCTCAGCTCTTGCGCTTGCGCGCCTCGATGGCCGGCACCAGCGTGTCGTAGAAGGCGCTGACCATGCGCATCTCGCGCCGCTCGGCCAGGCACAGCACGTGGGCGTAGGTAAAAATTTCGGTGTCGCTGAAGCCGACCATGTGCAGGTTCGGCCCCGGCACGAACTCCACGCCCGACACGGCCGCGATGCCCAGGCCTTGCGCCACGGCTTCGCGGATCACTTCGCGGCTGCTGATTTCCATCACCACGTCGACCTCGACCTTGGCTTTCGCGAGCGCCAGTTCGAGCGCCTTGCGCGTGGTCGAGCCTTGCTCGCGCAGGATGAGTCGTTCGCCCTGCAGCTCCGCGAGGCGGATGTTGCGCCGCTTCGCGAAGCGGTGCGTGGAGGGCACGAACATCACGACAGGGTGCTGGCTGAAGGGCACGGACAGAAAGCGGTCGTCGCGCACCAGCTGCGCGAGCACGCCGACGTCGGCGCTGTAGTCGAGCAGGCGGTCGAGCACGTCCTGTGAATTGCCGGTGCTCACCGTGACCTTCACGTCGGGGTAGCGCAGGCTGAAGTCGACCAGCATCTTGGTCACGTGGTACGGGCCCACGGCCGCCACGCGCAGGTGGCCGGTGCGCAGCTTGCCGGCGTCGCCGAGCAGCGCCACCGCATCGCCTTCGAGGCTGAAGATCTGCTGCGCGAGCTGCATGAGCTGCTCGCCGATCTCGGTGAGCTGCACGCGCCGGCCGCGTCGGTGAAAGAGCTCGACCTGGTAGGCCTCTTCGAGAAAGCGCACCTGCGTGGTGATGGTGGGCTGGCTCACATGCAGGTGCTCGGCGGCCCGCGTGAAGCTGCCTTCGCGGGCCACGGCATAGAAGGAACGCAGCTGGGTGAGGCGCATCGCGGGGGCCTTTCTGATCTATAGGTTCAGTATATAGATCATCGAAAAAATTTGAATTTGATCGATATGAGTACCAGTGATGTACTCGCGCTCAAGACGGACCAGGCCTCGACAGAAACACGCCGGACGTCCCGAATCCTCACGTTGTCATGACCATGACACGCACGACTGGAAGACTCGAGACGGGTACTTTTGCCCTTCGAAACGACCTGAGGATTCCATGCAACGCAGACCACTGGAGACAACCATGATGAAGCGTAGAAAGCTGCTGCTCGGCACTGCCGCCGTGACAGCGTCCGCCTTCGTGCCGATGGCACGGGCACAGCAGGTTCTCACTGTCGGGCTGATTCCTTCCGAGGACTCGCGCGCCATGATCGCCAACAGCCAGGCCATGATGGACATGCTGTCCAAGGCCCTCGGTTTCGCGGTCAAGCCCTTCGTGGCGGCCGACTACAACGGCGTGATCGAAGCGCTGCGTTCCAAGCGGCTCGACGTGGCCTACCTCGGCCCCTTCTCGTATGTGCTGGGCACCACGGTGGCCGACATCGAGGCCTTCGCGGTGGCCGAGACCAAGAAGGCCGGGCGCACCTCGTACCACAGCCAGATCGTGACCCACAAGGACACCGGTATCAAGACGGTGGCCGACCTCAAGGGCAAGACCTTCGCCTTCGTCGATCCGAGCTCCACCTCGGGGCATCTGTTCCCGAAGGCCGGCCTGCTGAAGGCGGGCTTCAACCCCGACAAGGATTTCGGTCGCGTGATCTTCTCGGGCTCGCACGACTCGAGCGCGATCGCGGTGCAGAACAAGAAGGTCGATGCCGCGGCCATCGCCGACCGCATCCTCGACGCTGCCGTGTCCAAGGGCCTGGTCAAGCGCGAAGACCTGGTCGAGGTCTGGAAGTCGGACCCGATCCCCGAGTCGCCCACCGTGTGGCGCAAGGACCTGCCCGCCGACCTGAAGACGCGCGTACAGGCCGCCTTCCTGCAGGTGAAGGACATCCCCTGGTCCGACCAGGGCCTGCTCAACGGTTTCCACCCGACCAACGACGCGGCCTACAACATCATCCGCGACACGGCCAAGGTGCTGAACCTCGACCTGAGGAAGATGAAATGATCGAGATCCGCGGGCTGTGCAAGCGCTACGGCGACTTCACCGCGCTTCACCGTGTCGACCTCACGGTGGCCAAGGGTGAATTCGTCGTCATCCTCGGCGCATCGGGCGCGGGCAAGTCGACGCTGCTGCGTTGCATCAACCACCTGGCCGAGCCGAGCGAAGGCGAGATCCACGTGGACGGCGAGCGCTCGCGCGGTGACCGCGCCGGCCTGCGCAAGGTGCGCCGCGACGTCGCGATGATCTTCCAGCACTACAACGTGGTGCCGCGCCTGTCGGTGCTCAAGAACGTGCTGACGGGGCGGCTGGGTTCGATGCCCGCGCTCCTGTCGTGGTTCCAGGTGTTCCCCGCGAAGGACATCGCCATCGCCCGCGAATGCCTGCGCCGCGTCGAGCTCGACCCCAAGGCCGACCTGCGCACCGACACGCTCTCGGGCGGACAGAAGCAGCGCGTAGGCATTGCCCGTGCGCTGGCGCAAAAGCCCAAGGTGATCCTGGCCGACGAGCCCGTGGCCAGCCTCGACCCGAAGACCTCGCGCAAGGTGCTCAACTACCTGAAGCAGGCCAGCCGGCAGGACGGGATCACGGTGATCTGCAACCTGCACCAGGTCGACTACGCCCGCGAGTTCGCGCAGCGCGTGATCGGCGTGGCGGCCGGGCGCATCGTGTTCGAAGGCCGGCCCGACGAGCTGACCGACGAGGTGCTGCACCTCATCTATCCGGGCGGCGTGGAAGAGGGCACCGACGCCGCCGCTGCGGGCGCAGAGCCCGACACCGCAGCACCGAGCGTGCCCGCCGCGGCCCTTCATGCGGCGCCGGTGCGCACCGCCCCGCAACTCGCCATGGAGCAATCATGATCGCCCTCGGACGCTACAACCTGCTGATCGCCCGAAGCGCCGGCAACCCCGGCTGGTGGAAGTACGCCGTGGCCGTGCTCGCCGGCATCGGCGTGTTCTGGTGGGCCGCCATCGGCAGCCAGGTGAGCTTCAGCGAACTCGGCAAGGGCATGCCCTGGATCGCCGACTTCCTCGGGCGCATGCTGCCGCCCAACTGGGAGTTCATGGGCAAGCTCGTGAAGCCGGCCATCGAGACCGTGCAGATCGCGCTGTGGGGCACGCTGCTGGCGGTGATTCTTGCGGTACCGCTGTGCTTCTTTGCGGCGCGCAACATCTCGCCGAACGTCGCCGTGTTCCACGCGATGCGGCAGGTGCTGAACATCACGCGCGGCATCAACGAGATCATCCTGGCGCTGATCTTCGTGGCGGCCGTGGGCCTCGGTCCGTTCCCCGGCGTGCTGGCACTGGCACTGCATGGTGCGGGCATGCTCGGCAAGTTCTTCGCCGAGTCGATCGAGGAGATCGACCAGGGCCCGATCGAGGCGCTGCGCGCCACCGGCGCGGGACCGATCCAGACCATCATCTTCGGCGTCATTCCGCAGGTGGTCACCGCGTGGATCGGCGTGATCGTCTACCGCTTCGAGACCAACCTGCGCCAGGCCACCGTGCTGGGCATGGTGGGCGCGGGCGGTATCGGCTTCGAGCTCGTCGGCAGCATGAAGCTGTTCCAGTACCAAGACACGGCCACCTGCATCCTGGTGATCGTCGTGATGGTCATGACGGCCGACTACCTCTCGACCCGGCTGCGCGGCTGGATCCAGCAGGGCGCGCGCTGATGACTCGATCGCTCCTCGCGTCTGTCCCCGCGGCTTTGGCCGCCTCCTGAAGAAACCCCTCCATGAGCGCCAACTACCACAACCCCGTGCACAGCGTGTACGGGGCAGGGGCCCTGCTGTCCCTGCCGAAGCTGCTCGAAGGCCGGCGCGCCGCGCTGGTGACCTTTCCCGAGGCGCGCGCGCTGGGCCTGCTCGATCGGCTGGCGTCGGTGCTCGGCGACGCGCTGGCCTGCACGCTCGACCAGACGCGGCCCAACCCCGACGTGGCGGAATTGGCCGAGACCTACGAATGGTTCTGGCGCACGCACGCCGACGTCGAGGTGATCGTCGCGGTCGGTGGTGGCAGCGCCATCGACACGGCGAAGGCGCTGATGGTGGCCGACGACCACGGGCGCTTCGCGGACCTGGTGGCGGGGCTCGCGGGCGAACGGCCCTTCGTCGCCACGCGCCACAAGACGCTCATCGCCGTGCCCACCACGGCCGGCACGGGCAGCGAGGTCACGCCCTGGGCCACCATCTGGGACCGCGAGCGGCAGAAGAAGTATTCGCTGCACCTGCCGCAGACCTGGCCGACCTATGCCGTCATCGACCCCGAGCTGATGCTGTCGCTGCCCGCGGCGGTCACGCTACAAAGCGGGCTCGATGCGCTGTCGCACGCGCTCGAAGCCATCTGGAACGTCAACGCCAATCCGCTGTCCGACACCTTCGCCGTGGCGGCCGTGCAGGACACGCTGGAGGTGCTGCCGCAGCTCATGGCCCGGCTGGACGACGTCGACCTGCGCGGGCGCATGGCACTCGCGGCACTGAAGGCGGGCATGGCGTTTTCCAACACCAAGACCGCGCTCGCGCATTCCATCTCGTACGAGATGACGCTGCGCTACGGCCTGCCGCACGGCATCGCCTGTTCGTTCCCGCTGCCGATGGTGCTGGCGCGCGCCATCGGCCGCCGGCCCGACCGCGACGCGGTGCTGGCGCAGGCGCTGCGCATGCCGCTGGCCGACGCGCCGGCGCAGCTCGCGGCCTTCATCGAATCGCTGGGCGTGAAGACGCGCTTCGCCGACTACGGCGTGGGCGAGGACGAGGCGCGCGAGATGCTGCGCCATGCGCAGGGCGGGGCGCGCGGGCGCAACTTCATCGGCAACGACGTGGAGGCGCAGGAAGCCTGAGCAGGTGCGAGCCGGAGGTCCGGCGATGTTTCAAAATGGATGCTCTTATTCAAGAGACATCGAGAGACATCCATGAACCTTCGCAGACTCTGCACCGGCCTCGCACTGGCCACGACCGCCGGCTTGGCCATCGCCCAGGGCTTTCCCACCGCCAAGCCCATCCGCCTGATCGTCGGCTACCCGCCCGGCGGCGGCATCGACTTCGCGGCGCGCACGGTGCAGGTGCCGCTGCAAGAGGCGCTCAAGCAGCAGCTGGTGGTCGACTACAAGCCGGGCGCCAGCGGCATGATCGCGGCCACCGAGCTCACGCGCCAGCCGGCCGACGGCTACACGCTGCTGCTGGCCAACACCGGCCCCTTCGCCATCGCGCCGTACCTGCAGAGCAAGCCGCCGTACGACCCGATCAAGCAGTTCACCTACATCGGCCAGATCAGCCAGGGCAGCTACATCGCGGTGACGCGGCCCGACCATCCGGCGAAGAACCTCAAGGAGTTCGTGGCCTGGGCCAAGGGCCAGCCCGGCAAGGTCAACTTCGCCTCGGGCGGCAACGGCACCTCGACGCACCTGAACGGCGAGCTCATGAACCAGGTGACGGGCCTGGACATGACGCACGTGCCGTACAAGGGCAGCGCGCCGGCGGTGCAGGACCTGCTGGGCGGGCAGACGCAGATCCTCATCGATGCGGGCAGCGTGCTGCTGCCGCAGGTGAAGGGCGGCAAGCTCAAGGCGCTGGCCGTGACGGGGCCGGTGCGCGATCCGCAACTGCCCGACGTGCCGACGGTGAAGGAGCTGGGCCTCGCAGGCATGGAAGCAGTCGGCTTCCAGGGGCTGGTCGGCCCCGCCAACATGCCCAAGGAGGTGGTCGATCGCCTGTCGGGTGAACTCGCGAAGGCACTGGCGACACCCGAGATCAAGGCCAAGTTCGCAACGGCCGGCGCCGAGGTGCATCCACTCGGCCCGGCGGCCTTTGCGGCTTTCGTCAAGGCGGACAATGAGAAGTGGTCCAAGCTGATCCGCGAGCGCAAGCTGCAGCTGGACTGACCGATCTTTCTTCTTCTCTTCGACGCATGCCTTTCATCGACACCATGAACTTCCTCGCCGCCTCCAAGCCTTCGCGCCGTACCACGACCCGGCTGCTCGCCGCCGCGGCGCTGTGCGCGGCCAGCGGCGCGCATG
>NZ_BCUS01000177.1 GCF_001591345.1 Variovorax boronicumulans NBRC 103145
GGATTGTGCTGCGCCAACCGCAACCAGCTCTGCCAGCAGATCTCCAGTCAGAGCCTCCAACGACTCTTCTGCAAAGAATCGAGCCCGAATCCGCTCGAAATACGGCGTCCCAGCAAGCCACGCATCCCACTCAGCGTACGGCACCGCATGCAGCTCCAGAAGCTTGAACTTCATCAGCACCTTCATCGCGTGACGCGCGTGCTTCACTGGGTCTCGCTCTAAGCCAGCTAAACGCTTGCGCGCCGTCTGCAACGCGCGCTCGACATCGGTGAAGACACCGCCATGCCCCGGAATCACCTGCCGTGGTGACAATTTCTCGATCAAATCGAGCGTCGCCGCAATGTCCCCGAACGAGGATTCGCCCATCAGTTCAGGAAAGGCGATGCCAAACCCATTCTCCCAGAGCGCATCCGCTGAAATCAGGGTCCGCGACACCGGGTTGAACAGGATCACCGAGTGCGGATCGTGACCTGGAGCCCCATGCACCTGCCACGCGCTGTCTCCCAGCAGGCGTTCAGTGCCAGGCTCGAGCAGCCCGGTGAAAGCAAAACGCGGACAACTCTGTCCCGTCGCAAGAAAACTCAGGCCTTGCGCATCCCATCGCTCGACCAGCGCAGCCTCTCCAGGCGGAATGTCCGTCCGCAGCGATGGATAACGCTGCTGCAACGCCGCGTTCCCCCCGCAGTGATCGCTGTGCAGATGTGTGTTCAGCACCCGATCGAGTGGACGTTTGCCCAACACCGACTCCACCAGGGCCAGCGTCTGATCGGCATGCGTGGCATAGCCGGTGTCGACCAGCGCCGTTTCCTCGGCTCCGACGAAGAGGATGTTGTTCGAAGACAGCCAGCCCCGCTCGAACACGATGACATTCGCCGGCAGCCCGGCGCTGGCTTCCCGGTGGCGCCCCACGCGCTCAGGCACCGGCGCTGGTGCGCAACTCGCGCCGCAGGATCTTCCCCACGTTGGTCTTGGGCAGCGACTCGCGGAACTCGATGTGCTTCGGCCGCTTGTAGCCGGTGAGCTGTCCGTTGCAGTACTGGAGCACGGCGTCTTCCGTCAGCGTCGGGTCCTTGCGGACCACGAAGACCTTGATGGCTTCGCCCTGCTTCTCGTCCGGCACGCCCACGGCCGCGCATTCGACGACGCCAGGGCACAGCGAGATCACGTTTTCCAGTTCGTTGGGGAACACGTTGAAACCGCTCACGAGGATCATGTCCTTCTTGCGGTCGACGATCCGGCTGTAGCCGTCTTCCTGCATCACGGCGATGTCGCCGGTGCGCATGAAGCCGTCGGCCGTGAAGGCAGCCGCCGTCTCGGCGGGCTGGTTGTAGTAGCCGGTCATCACGTTCGGCCCCTTGATGCACAGCTCGCCCGCCTGGCCGATCGGCAGCGATTGGCCTTCATCGTCCTTGATCGCGATCTCAATGCTCGGCAACGGCAGGCCGATGGTGCCCGTGAACTTCGTGTTCGACACCGGGTTGTTGGTGCCGATCGCGCAGGTCTCGCTCATGCCCCAGCCTTCGATCATCGGGCAGCCGGTGGCTTCGAACCACTTGCGCGCCGTGCCTTCGGAGGCAGCCATGCCACCGGCCTGCGAGACGAACAGCGTCGAAAAGTCGACCGTCTTGAACTCCGGGTGCATCAGCAGCGCATTGAACAAGGTGTTCACGGCCGGCAGCATGTGGAAGGGCCGCTTCTTCAGCACCGCGACGAACTTGTTGAAGTCGCGCGGGTTCGGAATCAGCGTCATGTGCGAGCCCTGGCGGATCACCAGCAGGCACAGCGTCAGCGCGAAGATGTGATACAGCGGCAGCGCGGCGATGCTGTTGACCTTCGCCAGGTCGCCGGCCCGCGCCAATGCGGGCGTGAACCAGGCCTCGGCCTGCAGCGTGGCGGCCACGATGTTGCGATGGGTCAGCACCGCACCCTTCGACAGGCCGGTGGTGCCACCCGTGTACTGCAGGAAGGCGATCGAATCGAGCGTGCTCTGATCGGGCCCGAGCGTGCGCCCGCGGCCTTCGGCAATCGCCTGCTTGAACGGCGTGACCGTGCGGCCGTCGCTCAGCGGCAGCTTGTAGGGCGGCACCATCTTGGCCAGGTGGCGCACGGCCACCGTGATCCACGTGCCGTACAGCCCGCCGAGCAGGTCGCCCATCGCGGTCATCACCACGTGCTTGACGGGCGTGCGCTCGATCACCTGTTCGAGCGTGGCGGCAAAGTTCTCGAGGATGACGATGGCGGTGGCGCCGGAGTCCTTGAGCTGGTGCTCCAGCTCGCGCGCCGTGTACAGCGGATTGACGTTGACGCAGGTGTAGCCCGCGCGCAGCACGGCGCACATCGTGACCGCGAACTGCGGCACGTTGGGCAGCATGATCGCCACCCGCGCACCGGGCGCGAGGCCCTGCGATTGCAGCCAGGCACCCATCGCCTTCGAGAGCGTGTCGAGCTCGCCGTACGACATCCAGCGCTCCATGCAGACCGAGAACGGCCGGTCCTTGTAGCGGCCGAAAGCCTCGTCGAACATGTGAGGCAGGGAGCGGTACTGCTCCGGATGAATCTCGTGCGGCACGCCGGCCGGGTAGTTCTGTCGCGCGGATGTCTGCATGCAAGCTCCTTTGGCGCGGATTGTGGGAGCCAATGCCTCCCACCCGCCAGCGGGCTTGTCCTAGGGGCGTGTGCCCGGTGTCGCGCAGGCGATAGCCGCCGCGCGCGTCCGGGCCATGAACAAGCGATCAGGCGTTGCCGGATTCGCCCGGCAGCAGCACGCCGGCCGGGATGTCGGGCTGCACCTCGAGCGCGCGGTACAGCGGCGTGAAGTCGGGCGCCGTGAGGTCGAAAAGCTGCGCGAAGTTCTCGATCACGAAGTAGTTGGCCTGGTAGGTGTCGATCTTGTATTGCGTGCGCATGGTGCGCAGCAGGTCGAGCGGGAGGCGATGCGGCGCGGGGCTGCGTACCGCGTGCTGCAGCTCGCCGACCGAACTCAGGATGCCGGCACCGTACGCACGCAGGCCTTCGGGCTGGCGGATCAGGCCGAACTCGACCGTGTACCAGTACAGCCGCGCCAGCTTCTCGCCGGCGCCCAGCTCGTGCGCCTTGATGCCGCCCTGGCCGTAGCGCTGCACGTAGTCGGCGAAGGTCGGGTCAAACAGCATCGGCACGTGGCCGAACAGGTCGTGGAACACGTCGGGCTCGACGATGTAGTCGAACTCTTCAGGCTTGCGGATCCAGTCGGTCACCGGGAACTTGCGGTTCGCCAGCAGCGTGAAGAAGGGCAGCTCGGGAATCAGCCCCGGCACCGCGACGATCTCCCAGCCGGTGGCGCGGTGCAGGCGCTCGTTGAGTTCCTCGAAGCGCGGGATGCGGTCCTTCACGCCGAGCAGCGGCAGCGACTTGATGAAGGCATCGCAGGCCAGGCCCGTCAGCTGCGCGGCCTGGCGTTCGTACAGCCGCTTGTAGGTGTCATGGTCGGCCGCCGTGTAGCTGGCCCAGTCCTGCGGGCAGGTGTAGTCGGCTTGCACCGAACCGCCGCGCGAGTAGTCGCCGCGCGGCGGACGATCGGATGCGCCATAGACGGCGGGGGTGACAACGGCGGCGGGGGTATCCATGGGGCGTTCGGTTTCTCGGGTTACTTGAGCCAGCGGTCCATCACGCGCTGGAAGTCGCCGCCGGCTTGCTGCAGGTGCAGCCATTGGTCGACATACGATTTGAAAGCCACGTCGTCGCGCGGCAGCATCCAGGCCATCTCGCCGTACTGCAGCGGCTTGTCGGGGTTCACCGCGCACAGCCCGGGCTTGAGCTTCTGCTGCGTGATGGCCTCGGCCGATTCGGTGACGAACACGTCGGCGCGGTTGGCCAGGATCTCGTCGAAGATCGTGACGTTCTCGCCGTGCAGCGTGAGCCTGGCCTGCTTGAAGTTGGTGCGGGCGAAGCGTTCGTTGCTGCCGCCCGGGTTGAAGACCACGCGGGTCGACGGCTGGTCGATGGCCGCCACGCTCTGGTACTTGGCCACGTCGGCGCAGCGCGCGATGGGCGTCTTGCCGTTGACCATGTAGGGTGCGCTGAAGAAGGCGCGCTTCTGGCGGTCGGTGGTCACCGACACGCCGCCCACGGCGATGTCGCACTTGCCCGCGGCCAGGTCGGGCAGCAGATTGGCCCACGTCGTCTTGACCCACTCGGGCTTGGCGCCGAGGCTGGCGCTGAAGCCGGCCATCAGGTCGACGTCGATGCCTTCGAACGAGGCGTCGGCCTTCTGGAAGCTGAAGGGCCGGTAGTCGCCCGGCGTGCAGATGCGCAGCACGGCCGCCTTCTGCACCGTGTCCAGGTGCGAGGCACCCGGGCCGGCCGCGGACGGCGCCGAGGCGCAGCCCGCGAGCACGACAGCAGCGGCAACTGCCGCGACGAAGGAAGTGACGACAGTCGAAGAAGACGCGTGGCGCATGCCGGGCTCCAGGGCAGTGGTGAAGCGCCTTATTTTGCGGCGCTCAGCACGCCACGGCGCATCTGGTCGAGCTCGATGCTCTCGAACAGCGCCTTGAAGTTGCCGTTGCCGAAGCCGTCGTCGCCCTTGCGCTGGATGAACTCGAAGAAGATCGGGCCCAGCTGGTTCTCGCTGAAGATCTGCAGCAGCAGCGCGTCCTTCTTGCCGTCGATCAGGATCTTGCGGCTCTTCAGCTCGGCCACGCTTTCGCCGTGGCCGGGAATGCGCTTGTCGATCAGCTCGTAGTAGGTGTCGATGGTGTCCAGCAGCGTCACGCCGTTGGCGCGCAGCGCGTCGACGCTCTCGTACAGGTTGTCCGAGCCCATGGCGATGTGCTGGATGCCCTCGCCCTTGTACATGTCCAGGTACTCCTGGATCTGGCCGGCCTGTTCCTTGCCTTCTTCGTTGATCGGGATGCGGATCTTGCCGCAGGGGCTGGTCATGGCCTTGCTCTTCACGCCCGTCACCTGGCCCTCGATGTCGAAGTACTTCACTTCGCGGAAGTTGAAGAGCTTCTCGTAGAAGTTGGCCCACACGTCCATGCGGCCGCGGTACACGTTGTGCGTCAGGTGGTCGATGTAGGTCAGGCCATTGCCCTTGCGCGCCAGCGCGTCCTGCGACGACACGCCCGGCAGCGCCTCGAAGTCCACGTCGTAGAAGCCGATGTTGCCGATGTCGCCCGGCTGCGCGCCGTTCTTGCCCGGCCAGCGGTCCACCAGGTAGATCAGGCTGTCGCCGATGCCCTTGATGGCGGGGATGTTCAGCTCGCCCGGGCCGGCCTTGTCGGCGAAGCCCCAGGCGCCCAGCGCGGTGGCGCGCTCGTAGGCCTGCTTGGCGTCCTGCACGCGGAAGGCGATGGCGCACACGCTCGGGCCGTGCTCGCGCGCGAAACGCTGCGCGAACGAATCGGGCTCGGCGTTCAGGATGAAGTTGATCGTGCCCTGGCGGTACAGCAGCACGTTCTTGTGGCGGTGCTTGGCGATGGCCACGAAGCCCATGCGCTCGAACACCTTGCCCATCGCGACCGGATCGGGTGCCGCGTACTCGATGAATTCGAAGCCGTCGGTGCCCATCGGGTTCTCCCAGGGCGTGAAGGCGGGGGCGTCGGCGTGGCTCATGGATGCTGTCTCCGAAAAGTGGGGAAGTTGTGCAGAAAGGAAAACAAAGGCCCGGATTCGGGCCGTGCTGCACTGTAGGTCGGAAGGCGTTCAGGTTTTCTGCGTTTCTGGGCGCCATGGGTGGCCATGACGCAGTAAAATTGCAAAAATGAAGAAATGGAAGCACTCGACAAGATAGATCGGCTCATTTTGCGCATGCTGCAAGCAGACGGCCGCGCCACCTACGACCAGATCGCGGAGCAGGTCAGCCTGTCGCCCAGCGCCGTGCTGCGGCGGGTCAAGCGGCTCGAGGAGCACAAGGTCATCGACCGCTACGTGGCGCTGGTCCAGCCCGAGGCGGTCGGCCTGGGCCTCACGGCCTACCTGAACGTGCGGCTCGAAAAGCACACCGAAACCCACAAGCGCAACCCCATGGACCTGTTCCGCGCCAGCGTGCAGACCTGGCCCGAGGTGGTCGAGTGCGCGGCCCTCACCGGCGACATGGACTACCTGCTGCGCGTGGTGGTGGCCGACATGGCCCACTACAGCCGCTTCATCATGGACACCCTGCTGAAGCACCCCAGCGTCGAAGACTGCAAGACCAGCTTTGTGCTCGATCGTGTCAAAGCCACAACATCTGTGCCCGTTTAACCACAAATTGGTTGCGTAAACACCACGGACTCTGGTATCGAGTCACGAATGCGTCCAGAAAGTGTCCTTGCGGGCTTGGTGATTAAGGGAAAACCCTTACATTGGAGCCATGCTTACCGCCAAGACCCTCCTCAAAGCGTCTCTCGGCCTCGGCTCTTTCCTGAAGGCGCCGATGGTTGAGGCGCAACCGCGCGCCGTCAGCGCGCCCCCACCCGTCATGGTGCCGATCCGTTCGATCGGCCCGCGCGAACGCGAACGCATCGCGCGCCACCTGCTGGACCTGACGCCGCACGACCGCTACCTGCGCTTCGGCTATGCCGCGGCCGACGAGCAGGTCCTGCGTTATGTCGAAGGCCTGGACTTCGACCGCGATGAACTCTTCGGCATCTACAACCGCCGCCTCGACCTGATCGCGATGGCGCACGTGGCCTACGCGCCCGGCGACCAGCACAGCGACTGCGCCGAATTCGGCGTGTCCGTGTCGTCGCACGCCCGCGGCCGCGGCTATGGCGCGCGCCTGTTCGAACGCGCCGTGGTCGCCGCGCGCAACGAAGGCGTGGGCATGCTCTTCATCCATGCGCTGAGCGAAAACGCCGCCATGCTCAAGATCGCCCGCAACGCCGGCGCCACCGTGGTGCGCAGCGGCTCGGAGTCCGAAGCCCACCTGCAGCTGCCCACCGCCACCTTCGACAGCCGCATGAGCGAGATCGCGCTGGAGCATTACGCCGCCGTCGATTTCGCCCTCAAGAGCCGCGCCAAGCAGTTCTGGGCCTTCCTGGCGAGCCTGCAGGAAGTGCGCAGCGGCATGCGCGACGCGCGCAGCAAATCGGCCCCCTGAGCGGGCGAGGGCGGCCTATGCCGGCCGGACGGTAGAGCCTGTCATGCGCAATCCGTTATCCTTGTCTCTCTTCAACTCCGCCCTCCCGCAGTGGCCGACCCTCACCCTGAACGCGCTCCCGTTGAACGGGAAGACAAGCGTGGCTTTCTCCAGAAGCTCGCCGAATTCATCCACCCCGGCCCCGATTCGCGCGACGAGCTGATCGAAACCCTCGCCGATGCCGAGGACAACGAGGTGATCGGCGCCGAATCGCGCGTGATGCTCGAAGGCGTGCTGCGCATGGCCGACATGACGGCCGGTGACGTGATGGTCGCGGCGCCGCGCATGGACCTCGTGAACATCGACGCGCCCTTCGACGCGCTGCTGCACGCCGTGATCCAGACCGCGCACTCGCGCTTTCCGGTCTACGAGGGCGAAAAAGAAAACATCATCGGCATCCTGCTCGCGAAAGACCTGCTCAAGCTGCAGCGCGCGCCGGGCCTGAACATCCGCGCCTTGCTGCGCCCGGCCACCTTCGTGCCCGAGAGCAAGGGCCTGAACGACCTGCTGCGCGAATTCCGCGGCAACCGCAACCACCTGGCCATCGTCATCGACGAGTTCGGCCGCGTGGCGGGCCTCATCACCATCGAGGACGTGCTCGAGCAGATCGTCGGCGAGATCGAAGACGAGTTCGACATCGCCGAGGACGAGGGCGACATCTTCGGCCTGGCCGACCACACCTACCGCGTCTCGGGCGACACGCCCATCGAGCGCGTGGCCGAGGCCTTCGGCATCGTCTTCAACGAAGAACAGCTGAGCGAAGACTTCGACACCATCGGCGGACTCATCGCGCACGAGATGGGCCACGTGCCCAAGCGCGGCGAGCACCACGCCATCGGCGGCTTCGACTTCGTCGTGCTGCACACCAAGGGCGGCGCGGTGCGCTGGTTCCGGGTGTCGCCGGCGCGCGGCGGCGACGCGGCCGACTGATGCCGGCGCCCGCAGCAGCGGCCCCGGCCCGCGTCTCGCCCACCTCTCCCCCTTCCTCCGCTGCCTCCGGGCTGCTTCGCCTGCTCGGCTTCGGCCTGGCAGGCGTGGCGCAGGCCCTGTCCATCGCCTGGCCGGGCGATGGCCGTCCGCTGTGGTGGCTGCAGCTGCTGTCGCTGGCCGGGCTGGTCTGGCTGCTCGACGGCCTGCGCGCCCAAGGCGCGGGCTGGCGCCGCGCCGGCCTGCACGGCTGGGTGTTCGCGACCGCCTGGCTCACCGGCAGCTTCTGGTGGCTCTTCATCTCGATGCACACCTACGGCGGGCTGCCGGCGCCGCTGGCGGTGATCGCCGTGCTCGCGCTGGCGGCGGCGCTCGGGCTCTACTACGCCGTGGCCTGCGCCTGGTTCGTGGTGCGCGGGCCGGCAGGGCGCATCGCGGGCGCCTTCGTGTTCGCCGCGCTGTGGACGCTGGCCGAGCTCGTGCGCGGCAGCTGGTTCACCGGCTTTCCCTGGGGCGCGGGCGGCTATGCCCATGTCGACGGCCCGCTGGCCGCACTGGCGCCGTGGGTCGGCGTGTACGGCATCGGCGCCGCGGCGGCCCTGGT
>NZ_BCUS01000178.1 GCF_001591345.1 Variovorax boronicumulans NBRC 103145
CAAGAACCTTCATTGACTTGACTCCATTGGATTGCAAAAAGGGGGGCTTCGAGAGCAGCCTGCCATTTTAGGACGCCGGCCTTGGCTGCCTCTCCATTCTTCTTGTCGGCCTCGAGGGCTCAAAAAAAAGAACGATCGTGCTTTTCCGTGATTATAAAACAGCGGGAGGCGCTGCGGCCACTCCCGCCGGCAAAGATTCCACTCGCAACACCCGCTGCGGATAGGGAATGTCAATGCGGGCAGCGCGCAGCCCTTCGAGGATGGCGATGTTGATGGCCGAGCGCACGTTGTCCTTGCCCTTGTCAGGGTCGGCGACCCAGAAGTTCAGCATGAACTCCAGGCCATCGGGCGCAAAGGTGACGAGGTAGGCCACGGGCGCCGGGTCGGTCATGACGCGCGGCTGGGCCTTGGCGGCGTCGCACAGGATGCCCTGCACCTGCGCCACGTCGCTCTCGTAGCCGACCACGATGTTGGTCGTGATGTTGAACTTGCGGTCGGCCAGCGACAGGTTTTCGACCCGGCCGGTGATCAGCGATTCGTTCGGCACGATGGCCTCGCGCCCGTTGCCCGCGCGGATGAGCGTGTAGCGCGTCTTGATGTCGGTGATGCGGCCTTCGAAGGTGTCGACCTTCACGTTGTCGCCGATGCGGATCGAGCGCTCCAGCAGGATCACGAAACCGCTCACGTAGTTGGCCGCCAGCTTCTGCAGGCCGAAGCCCAGGCCCACGCCGAGCGCGCCGCCCAGCACCGACAGCGCCGTGAGGTCGACCCCCACCGCCGACAGCGCGAACAGCAGGCCGATCAGCAGCAGGAAGGCGCGCACCGCATTCGACGCCACCTTGCGCATCGACAGGTCGCTCACGGCCTCGCGCAGGATGCGTTTTTCGATGGTGCTGGAGATCCACAGCGCGATCATCAGCACCAGCCCCGCCGACAGCGCGCCCTGGATGATGGTCTGCAGGCTCACGCGGGTCTTGCCGAAGGCCAGCGTGATGTCGTCCAGCTCGGCCAGCACCGGCGGCAGCAGCCCGACGATCCACAGCACGGCGGCGATCCAGGCCAGCCACGAGATGGTGCGCTCGATCAGCCGCACCAGGCTGGAGGTCGGGAACACGGCCCGCAGCACCCGCGCGAACAGCCGGATGACCGCCAGCGACAGGAACACCGGCACGGCGATGCGCAGCACCAGCACCACGGGCAGCACATCGAGCGCCACGCGGCGTGCGATGCCGGTGAGCACCAGCGCGAGCAGCGGAAACAGCAGGCCGTCGAAGGTGCGCTCGCCGAACCAGATCGAATCCTTGGGCTGGTCGCGCCCGAACCATTTGCACACCGCCCATGCCACGCCCACGCAGGTCACGAGCACGGCGAGTTCGATGCCCAGGCCGTGCGCGTCGACCTGTCGCAGGCGCTGGAGGAAGTCGTCGAAATTGAAATTCATCGGTGAAAGAAACAGGACGCCCCGCGGGCGCCAACCGGGTTACAGGTCCGCCAGCACGCGGATGTGCGCTTCCACGCTGCGCGCCAGGGCGTCCAGGTGATAGCCGCCCTCGAGCAGCGAGACGATGCGCCCGCGCGCATGGCGCTTGGCGACATCGCGCACGCGGCCGGTGATCCAGGCGAAGTCGTTTTCGTTGAGGCCGAGCTGGCCCAGCTCGTCCTCGCGGTGGGCGTCGAAACCGGCGCTGATGAACACCATCTGCGGCTTGAAGGCCTCGAGCCGGGGCATCCAGATCGCCTCGACCAGCTCGCGCACGTCCATGCCCTTGGTGTAGGCCGGGATCGGCAGGTTCAGCATGTTCGAGGCCGGGTGCTCGGTGCCGCTGTACGGATAGAACGGGTGCTGGAAGAACCCGACCATCAGCACGCGCGGGTCGTTCGACAGGATGTTCTCGGTGCCGTTGCCGTGGTGCACGTCGAAATCGACGATGGCCACGCGGTCCAGGCCGTGCACCTCGAGCGCGTGCCGCGCGGCGATGGCCACGTTGTTGAAGAAGCAGAAGCCCATGGCCTGCTCCCGGCAGGCATGGTGGCCCGGCGGGCGCACGGGGCAGAAGGCGTTCTCGATCTCGCCGGCCATCACGGCGTCGGTGGCCGCCACGGCGGCGCCCGCGGCGCGGCGCGCGGCCAGCAGGGTGAAGCGGGTCAGCACGGTATCGGGGTCGACCTGCGCATGGTCGGGGCCGCCGGCGGGCGCGTCGGCCACGAGGCGCTGCTGCAGTTCCTCGAGGTGTTCGACATGCGCGTGGCTGTGGGCCCGGGTGATCTGTTCCAGCGTGGCCAGAGGCACTTCGCCCCGCGCCAGCGCGTCGCCGACGCCGGTCAACAGCAGCCGGTCTTCGATGGCATCCAGCCGCTCGGGGCATTCGGGATGCCCGTTGCCCATGTCGTGCTTCCAGAAGTCGCGATGCGTGAAGTAGCCTGTCTTGCCCATCTCTCGCCGTGTCTCGTGTCGTCGCGTCTAGACCTCACGCAGCATGGGGCCGCAAGGTCTTACGGTATCGTTTGCATATGGATACAAATATGGACGTTGCTGCGAAGCTAGCCACTTTGCTGAGTCAGCTTAACACGGTGATTGTTGGCAAAGAGGCCCAGGTGCGCGACTGCGTGGCCTGTCTGCTGGCGGGCGGGCACCTGCTGATCGAGGACGTGCCGGGGGTCGGCAAGACCACCCTGGCACATGCGCTCTCGCACACCTTCGGCCTGCAGTTCTCGCGCGTGCAGTTCACGGCCGACCTGATGCCGGGCGACCTGTCAGGCGTGGCGATCTACGACCGGGGCCAGCAGGCCTTCGTGTTCCACCCCGGGCCGATCTTCGCGCAGGTGCTGCTGGCCGACGAGATCAACCGCGCCAGCCCCAAGACCCAGAGCGCGCTGCTCGAGGCGATGGAAGAAAAGCAGGTCACGGTCGAGGGCGAGACCCGCCCCCTGCCCTCGCCCTTCTTCGTGATCGCCACGCAGAACCCGCAGGACCAGCTCGGCACCTTCGCGCTGCCCGAGTCGCAGCTCGACCGCTTCCTGATGCGCATCTCGCTGGGCTACCCCGACCGCGCGGCCGAGCGCCAGCTGCTGGCCGGCGCCGACCGCCGCGAGATGCTCGCCGGCCTGCCCGCGATGCTGACCGCCGGCGAACTCACCGCCCTGCAGCAGCGCGTGCAGCAGGTGCATGCGGCCGAGCCGCTGCTGAACTACCTGCAGGACCTGATCGCCGCGACCCGCTCGGGCCGCTGGTTTTTGCAAGGCCTGTCGCCGCGCGCGGGCATCGCCGTGCTGCGCGCCGCCAAGGCGCAGGCGCTGCTGGCCAACCGGAACTACGTGGCGCCCGACGACGTGCAGGCCGTGCTGCCGCAGACCATCGCGCACCGCCTCACGCCCGTGGGCGACGCGGGCCGTGGCGCCGTCGAACAGGTGCGCGCCATGATCGCCGAGGTGCCGCTGCCGTGAACCCTGTCGGCGTCCTGCGCTCGCGCATCGACGGCTGGTTCCTCTCGCGCCGGGCCCCGTCGGACACGCTCGAACTCACCCAGCGCAACGTCTACATCGTGCCCACGCGCGCCGGCTGGACGCTGGCGGCCACGCTGCTGGTGCTGCTGGTCGCGTCGATCAACTACCAGCTCAACCTGGGCTACCTGCTGACCTTCCTGCTGGCCGGCAGCGTCGCGGTGGGCATGCATGTGTGCCACGCCACGCTGCGCGGGCTGGCGCTGCGCATGGTGCCGCCCGAAGCGCAGTTCGCCGGCGCCGCAGCGGTGCTGCGCGTGGTGCTGCACAACGAACGGCGCAGCGTGCGCTACGGCATCGGCATGGCGGTGCGCGGCAGCGGCCAGTGGGCCTGGACCGACGTGCCCGCCGAAGGCACGGCCACGGTGGAGATCGCCTTCCAGCCCGAGCGGCGCGGCCTGCACCCGGTGCCGCCGCTGACCGCCGAGACGCGCTTTCCGCTCGGCACCTTCCGCGTCTGGACGGTCTGGCGCCCGGCCGCCCAGCTGCTCGTGTACCCGACGCCCGAAGCGCATCCGCCGCCGCTGCCGCCGGGCGAACCCCTGTCCGGCCCAGCCGCCGCGTCGGCCGCGATGCGGGCGCAGAACGCGGGCGAGTACGACGGCGTGCGGGCCTACCGGCGCGGCGATCCGCTCAAGCTCGTGGTCTGGAAGAAGGCCGCCCGCGCGCAGGCCAACGGCTCCGAAGACCTGGTGAGCCGCGACACGCAGCACACGCAGCGCGAAGAACTCTGGCTCGACGCGCACGCCGCCGCGCTGCCCGACACCGAGGCCCGCCTGTCGCGCCTGTGCGCCTGGGTGCTGATGGCCGACCGGCTGGGCGTGGACTATGGCGTGCGCGTCGCCGGCCGCACGGTGAAACCGTCGCAGGGCGAGGCGCACCGGCGCGCCTGCCTCGAGGCGCTGGCGCTGTGCGCATGAACGGGGTCGCCGCATGAACCGGGTTGTACGCGAACTCACCGCGCTGCCGAGGGACGCACGGGACACGCTGTTCCTGCTGTGCGTCATCGGCCTCATCTTGCTGCCGCAGGTGAACGAGCTGCCCTGGTGGTGCTCGGCCATCACCGCCATGGTGCTGCTGTGGCGCGCCTCGCTGGCGGTGCAGGCGCGCCCGCTGCCCAGCAAGTGGTGGCGCATCGCGCTGCTGGCGCTGGCGCTGGCCGGCACCTACGCCACCCACCGCACGCTGCTGGGCCGCGACGCGGGCGTCACGCTGGTCGTGTGCCTGCTGGCGCTCAAGACGCTGGAGCTGCGCGCGCGGCGCGACGCCTTCGTGGTCTTCTTCCTGGGCTTCTTCGCGATGCTCACGAACTTCTTCTATTCGCAGTCGCTGCTCACCGCCTTCACCATGCTGCTGGCGCTGCTGGGCCTGCTGACGGCGCTGGTCAACGCCCACATGCCCGTGGGCCGGCCGCCGCTGATGCAGGCCGCGCGCATGGCCGGCTGGATGGCGCTGGCGGGGGCACCGGTGATGCTCGCGCTGTTCCTGCTGTTCCCGCGCTTCGCGCCGCTGTGGGGCACGCCCGGCGACGCCATGGCCGGGCGCACCGGCCTGTCGAACACGATGCGGGTCGGCACCATCGCCGAGCTGGCGCTCGACGGGAGCATCGCCGCGCGCATCAAGTTCGACGACAACCGCGCGCCGCCGCAGAGCCAGCTGTACTTCCGCGGCCCCGTGCTGGCGCAGTTCGACGGCCGCGAATGGACGGCGCTGCCGACCTGGGCGCGCAGCGGGCAGTCGGTGTCGAACCTGCGCACGCGCGGCGAGCCGGTGCGCTACGAGGTCACGCTCGAGGCCAGCCAGCGCCCGTGGCTGCTCACGCTCGACGCCGCGCCACGTGCGCCCGAGGTGCCCGGCTACGAGGTCACCGGCACACCCGATCTGCAGTGGTTCGTGAACCGGCCGATCATGGACCTCGTGCGCTACCGCGCCGAGAGCCATCCACAGTTCCAGAGCGGCCCGATCGTGCGCACCGGTGGCCGGCTCCAGCCCTACCTGGCGCTGCCGCCCGGCAGCAACCCGCGCACCGCCGCGCTCGCCGCCCAGATGCGCGCCGACCCCACGCTGGCCGGCGCCGATGCGCAGGCCTTCGTGCAGGCCGCGCTGCAACGTCTGCGCACCGGTGGCTACACCTACACGCTGGAGCCCGGCGTGTACGGCAACGAGACCGCCGACGAGTTCTGGTTCGACCGCAAGGAAGGCTTCTGCGAGCACATCGCCTCCGCCTTCGTGGTGCTGATGCGCAACCTGCAGATCCCGGCGCGCATCGTCACCGGCTACCAGGGCGGCGAGCTCAACAACGTCGACAACTACTGGGTGGTGCGCCAGAGCGACGCGCACGCCTGGGCCGAAGTGTGGCAAGAGGGTGCGGGCTGGGTGCGCGTCGACCCGACCGGCTCGGTCGCGCCGGGGCGCATCGGGCAGTTCCAGCGCCTCACGCCGCAGCCCGGCCTGTTCGCAGGCGCCATCGGCGTCATGAGCCCGACGCTGGTGCAGAACCTGCGCGCCGCCTGGGAGGCCGTGAACAACGGCTGGAACCAGTGGGTGCTCAACTACACGCAGAGCCGCCAGCTCGACCTGCTGAAGAGCATCGGCTTCAACGCCCCGAGCCTGGAAGACCTGGCCTACGTGCTGCTGTACCTGCTGGTGGCCGCAAGCCTGGCCGGCGCCGGCTGGACGCTGTGGGAGCGCAGCCAGCACGACCCGTGGCTGCGGCTGCTGGGCCGGGCGCGTGCGCGCCTAGCGAAGGCCGGCCTGCCGCTTCCCGAAACCGCACCGCCGCGCCAGATGGCCCAGGCGGCCGACGCCCGCTTCGGACCCGCCGCGCAGGCCGTGCGCGACTGGCTGCTGAAGCTCGAAGCCCAGCGCTACGCGCCCACCACCCCGGCCTCGCTCGCCGCGCTGCGCGCCGAGTTCCGCCGGCTGCCGTGGCCGCCCACGCCGCCGCGGGCCTGACACGCAGGCCACGCGGCTGCAACCACATGTGTCCCCCAAAAGTGCGCGTGCGCACGGGCGGCACAATCGTGCCCATGTCACACGCCTTCCCCACGCCCTTGCGCGCCGCAGTGGCCGCCACCGCCCTCCTCGCCGCCTGCGTCGCCTGGCCCACGGGCGCCCTGGCCCAGAAGCCCCAGGCCAATGGCCGCCCCGCCGTCACGCCGGTGCGTGGCAGCACCCCCTACGCCACGCGCGACGACGCCATGGCGTTCGCCGACGACGTCGCCCAGCGCCGCAACCTCGACCGCGACTGGGTGCGTGCCACCATCGGTGCCGCGCGCTTCCTGCCCAACGTGCCGCGCCTGATGCTGCCGGGCCCCGTCGGCACGGTGAAGAACTGGCAGACCTACCGCAGTCGCTTCATCGACCCGGTGCGCATCGCGGCCGGCGTGCGCTTCTGGCGCGCCAACGCCGAGACGCTCGCGCGCGCCGAGGCCACCTACGGCGTGCCGCCGGAAATCATCGTCGGCATCGTCGGCGTCGAGACCATCTACGGCCGCAACATGGGCAACTTCCGCGTGATCGATGCGCTGGCCACGCTGTCCTTCGACTTCCCGCAAGGCCATCCGCGCGCGGCCGAGCGCATCGCCTTCTTCCGCGGCGAGCTCGAGAGTTTCCTGAGCACCGAAAGCCGCACCGCCGACGACCCGCTCACGCCCGTGGGCAGCTACGCCGGCGCCATGGGCATGCCGCAGTTCATGCCCAGCAGCATCGCCAAGTACGCGGTCGATTTCGACGGCGACGGCCGCATCGACCTCGTGAACAACCCGGTCGACGTGATCGGCTCGGTGGCGAGCTACTTCAAGGGCTTCGGCTGGACGCCCGGCATGCCGTCGATCTATCCGGTGCATTTCGAGGAAGCGCGCCTGAAGAAGGCGCTGCTGCTGGCGCCCGACATCCTGCCGACCTTCAGCGCCGACAGCTTCGTGGCGGCCGGTGCCGTGCCCGAGGGCGAAGGCCTGAAGCACAAGGGCCTGCTGGCGCTCATCGAGCTGCAGAACGGCCTCGACGCGCCGCCGACCTACGTCGCCGGCACGCGCAACTTCTACGTGATCACGCGCTACAACTGGAGCAGCTACTACGCGATGTCGGTGCTCGACCTCGGCCAGGAGGTCAAGGCCGCGATGGAGCAATAGCAGCAATGACACCGCAGGCGCTGCACGCGAACTGGACCGCCGCCTGGCAGGCGCTCGGCGTGGCCACGCCCGACGACGCATTGCGGCTCGAACTGCAACGCCGCTACGGCGAGCCGCAGCGCCATTACCACACGATGCAGCACCTGGGCGAATGTCTCGCGTGGTTCGACCAGGAGCAGGCGCTGGCCGAACGCCCCGGCGAAGTGGCGCTGGCCCTGTGGTTCCACGACGCCATCTATGACGTGCATGCCCACGACAACGAGGCCCGCAGCGCCGACTGGGCGCGGCAGGCGCTGCAGGCGACCGGTGCGAGCGATGCGTCGGCCGACCGCGTCCACGCACTCGTCATGGCCACACGCCACGACGCCGTGCCCGAAGGCCGCGACGCCGAGCTGCTGATCGACATCGACCTGTCGATCCTCGGCGCCGAGCGTGCGCGCTTCGACGAATACGAGCGCCAGGTGCACGCGGAATACGGTTTCGTTCCCGAGGAGATTCGCCTGCCGCGCCGGCGCGCGATCCTCCAGCGCTTTCTAGCTCGCCCGGCGATCTACGCCACGCCGCGCCTGCACGCACTGCTCGAAGCACGGGCGCGCGAGAACCTTCAGCGCTCGATTTCCAGCTGAGCCGTCGGCACCAGCCGCCACCATTCGGAGCGCGGCGGCACGTCGCCGAACGTCTCCTCCACCACCCCGAACAGCAGCCCGTCGCGCCCCGCGCCCAGCTGCGACAGCGCCAGCGGCCGCGCGAGATCGCGGCACAGCATGAAGCTCGCGTCGCCCTGCCAGTCGAGGCTGCGGCCGACCTCGGCCAGCATCAGCGCGGGCTGGCCTTGCATGAAGGTGAAGGGCATCGGCAAGCCCGCGTCGAGCTGCGCCAGCCCCGCGCGCGTGGCCTCCCACGCGCCGCGCCGGCTGGTCACGCGCAGGC
>NZ_BCUS01000179.1 GCF_001591345.1 Variovorax boronicumulans NBRC 103145
CCGGTGCTGGCCGCGGGCCGGCGCCTGCGCGGGGCGATCACGCTCATGGCGCCGCTCACGCGCGTCGAAAGCATGGAAGCTGCATTGGTCCACATGACCGTCGTCACGGCGGCCCGCATCTCGCGCGCACTGCAGTAGTCGCCGCTTTTCTTTTTCTTTCTCCCTCCCTCACCTCCACGAAAGCCCTCCCATGAACACCCGTCGCACCCTCGTCGCCGCCGCCCTGTCCGGCCTCGCCTTCTTCGGTTTCGCTGGCGCCGCGCAAGCCCAGGGTGAGCCGCTGCGCGTGGCCACCGACGCCACCTTCCCGCCGATGGAGTTCGTGGAAAACGGCAAGCGCACCGGTTTCGACGTGGAGCTGGTCGAGGCCATCGGCAAGACGCTGGGCCGCAAGATCGAGTGGATCGACATCGACTTCAAGGGCCTCGTGCCGGGCCTCATTTCGAAGCGCTTCGACATGGCCGTGTCGGGCATCTACATCACCGACGAGCGCAAGAAGGTCGTCGACTTCACCGTGCCGTACTACGCCGGCGGCCTCGTGGTCATGGTGAAGGACAACAACACGACCATCAAGAAGCCGGCCGACATCAACGGCAAGAAGGTCAGCGTGCAGGTGGGCACCAAGTCCGTGTCGTACACGAAGGAGAAATTCCCGCAGGTGCAGCTGATGGAAGTCGAGAAGAACCAGGAGATGTTCAACCTCGTGGACATCGGCCGCGCCGACGCCGCCGTCACCGGCAAGCCCGCCGCCTTCCAGTACGTGCGCACGCGCGGCGGCCTGAAGGTGCTCGACGAGCAGATCACCACCGAGGAATACGGCATGGCCATCCGCAAGGACACGCCCGAGCTCACCAAGGCCGTGAACGGCGCGATCGAGAAGCTCAAGGCCGACGGCACCTACGCGGCCATCGTGAAGAAGTGGTTCAGCGCCACCGCCAAGTAAGCGCGCCATGGACTTCGATTTCTCGCCCGTCTGGCAGGGCTGGCCCGACCTGCTGCGCGGCGCGCTGGTCACGGTGGAGATCACCGCCTGCGCGCTGGCCCTGGGGTGCGTGCTGGGCCTGCTGGTCGGCATCGGCCGGCTGAACCCGAAGCGGCGCTGGATCTACGGCGTGTGCACCGCCTACGTGGCGGCGATTCGCGGCACGCCGCTGCTGGTGCAGCTGTTCATTCTGTTCTTCGGCCTGCCGCACTTCGGCATCCTGCTGCCCGCCTTTGTGTGCGGCGTGCTGGGGCTCGGCGTGTATTCGGGCGCCTACGTGTCCGAGATCGTGCGCGGCGCGATCCAGTCGATCGACAAAGGCCAGACCATGGCCGCGCAATCGCTGGGCATGACGCCCGGCGTGGCCATGCGCCAGATCGTGCTGCCGCAGGCCGTGGTGCGCATGATCCCGCCGCTGGGCAACGAGTTCATCGCGCTCATCAAGAACTCGGCGCTGGTGTCGCTCCTGACCATTCATGACGTGATGCACGAAGGCCAGAAGATCATCAGCGTGTCGTACCGCTCGCTCGAGGTGTACCTGGCCATCGCGCTCGTGTACTTCATGCTCACGGGCACGATGACCCTGATCCTGCGGCATTTCGAACAGAAGCTGCGCCAGGGCGGGTTGATGCGATGAGCGTGCAGCGTTTTTCGCGCGCGACCCTGCGCGCCACGCCCTGGAAGAACGGCGGCGGCACCACGCAGGAAATCGCCAGCTGGCCGCCAGGCGCGGGGCTCGACAGCTTCGGCTGGCGCGTGAGCATCGCCACCATCGCGTCGCCGGGCCCGTTCTCGGTGTTCCCGGGCATCGACCGCCAGATCATGCTGCTCGAAGGCGACGGCGTGCGCCTCTTCACGCACGACGGCCGCGTGTCGCACCGGCTCGACGTGCCGCACCAGCCCTTCGCCTTTTCGGGCGACGACCCGATCGACTGCACGCTGCTCGGCGGTGCCTCGAACGACTTCAACGTGATGGCGCGCGGCGGCCAGTGGCGCGCCGACGTGCAGGTGCTGGAACGCGCCGCCGACATCGCGCCCGCGCCGCACGGCGTGCTGCTGGCCTTGCGCGGCGAGTGGCGCTTGAATGACGGCGAGGCCCTGGGCGAAGGCGACGGCCTGTGCTGGACCGACGCCGCGCAGGCATGGCAGGCCGCGCCGGCGAGCGACGGCGCGCGGCTGGTGGCCGTGCGCTTCGTGCCGGCCTGAGCGGCCACAGAAAAAGGAGATGACGATGACACCCCCCAGCGAATTCCCCTCGGCCGACGGCCTGTGGACCGGCCTGCGCCTGGCGCCCGGTGCGGCGCCCGGCGTCACCTTGGCGCCCGACGCCGAAGCCGCCCTCGTGGTCGCGCAGGGCGCGATCCGCTGGGTCGGCGCGCGCGCCGACCTGCCGGCCGAATTCGCGGGGCTCGCGCCGCACGACGGCGGCGGTGCGCTCGTCACGCCCGGCCTCGTCGATTGCCACACGCACCTGGTCTACGGCGGCCAGCGCGCCAACGAGTTCGCGATGCGGCTCGCGGGCGCCACCTACGAAGAGGTGGCCAAGGCCGGCGGCGGCATCGTCTCGTCGGTGCGCGCCACGCGCGAAGCCGACGAAGACACGCTGTTCGCCCAGGCCGCCGCGCGCCTCGAACAGTTGCTGGCCGACGGCGTGTGCGCCATCGAGATCAAGTCGGGCTACGGCCTGGCGCTCGAGCACGAGCGCAAGCAGCTGCGCGTGGCGCGGCGACTGGGCCAGGCCTACGGCGTCACCGTGCGCACCACCTTCCTCGGCGCGCACGCGCTGCCGCCCGAGTACGCCGGCCGCAGCGGCGACTACATCGACCTCGTCTGCAAGGAGATGCTGCCCGCGCTCGCGGCCGAAGGGCTGGTCGATGCGGTCGACGTGTTCTGCGAGCGCATCGCCTTCTCGCTCGCGGAAACCGAGCAGGTCTTCCAAGCCGCCAAGGCGCTGGGCCTGCCCGTGAAGCTGCATGCCGAGCAGCTGTCGGACATGGGCGGCGCGGCGCTGGCCGCGCGCTACGGCGCGCTGTCGTGCGACCACATCGAGCACCTGTCGGCCGACGGCATCGCGGCCATGCGCCAGTCGGGCACCGTGGCCGTGCTGTTGCCCGGCGCCTACTACACGCTGCGCGACACGCACCTGCCGCCCATCGACGCGCTGCGTGCCGCGGGCGTGCCGATGGCCGTCTCGACCGACCACAACCCCGGCACCTCGCCGACGCTGAGCCTGCTGCTGATGGTCAACATGGCCTGCACGCTGTTCCGCCTCACCGTGCCCGAGGCGCTGGCCGGCGTCACCGTGCACGCCGCGCGCGCGCTGGGCCTGCAGGACACGCACGGCGCCATCGCGCCCGGCATGCCCGCCAACTTCGTGCTCTGGAACCTGCACGACGCCGCCGAGCTGGCCTACTGGTTCGGCCAGCAGCCGGTGCGCGCCGTGGTGCGCCAGGGACGCATCGCCATCGGAGCCACCGAATGACACACACGCTTTTCGCAGCCGATGCGCTGCTGCCCGCAGGCTGGACGAAGAACGTCCAGCTGTCGTGGAACGATGCCGGCCGGCTCACGCAGGTGCAGGCCGGCGCGCAACCGCCCGCGGGCGCGCAGCTGGCGACCGGCCCGGTGATCCCCGGCATGCCCAACCTGCATTCGCACGCCTTCCAGCGCGCCTTCGCGGGGCTCACCGAGCACCGCGCCGAACAGCAGGACAGCTTCTGGAGCTGGCGCACGCTGATGTACCGCTTTGCCGCGCGCCTCGGTCCGCAGCACATGGAGGCCATCGCGACTTGGCTCTACGCCGAGATGCTCGAGGCGGGCTACACCAGCGTGTGCGAGTTCCAGTACGTGCACCACGACACCGACGGCCGCCCCTACGCCGATGACGCGGCGCTGAGCCGCGCGCTGCTGCGCGCCGCGCAGAACACCGGCATCGGCTTCACGCTGCTGCCCGTGCTCTACCAGACCAGCGGCTTCGGCGACCAGCCGCCCACCGAGGGACAGCGCCGCTTCATCCGCTCGACCGAGTCGATGCTGCGCCTGCTCGACACGCTCAAGCCCGACTGCGACGCGCAGGGCGCGCGCCTGGGCCTGGCGCCGCATTCGCTGCGCGCCGTGCCGCCCGAGGCGCTGCGCGAGGCGCTCGCCGGGCTGGACGCCATCGACCGCACCGCGCCGGTCCACATCCACATCGCCGAGCAGACGAAGGAAGTGGACGACTGCGTGGAATGGAGCGGCCTGCGCCCGGTCGAATGGCTGCTCGACCACGCCGCCGTCGATGCGCGCTGGTGCCTCGTGCACGCCACGCACATGAACGACGCCGAGTACGAATACGCGGCACAGAGCGGCGCGGTCGCGGGCCTGTGCCCGACCACCGAGGCCAACCTGGGCGACGGCATCTTCGACTTCGCGCGCTGGCGCAGCCACGGCGGCGTCTGGGGCGTGGGTTCCGACAGCCATGCCAGCGTCAACGCGGCCGAAGAACTGCTGATGCTCGAGTACAGCCAGCGCCTGGGCCGGCGCCAGCGCAACGTCGGCGCCAGCGCGGCGCAGCCGCACGTGGCCACCGCGCTCACGCTCGAAGCCGTGCAGGGCGGGGCGCAGGCGTCGGGCCGTGCCGTCGGCGGGCTGGCCGCGGGGCAGCAGGCCGACTTCGTCGTGCTCGATGCCCATCACCTCGCGCTGCAGGGCCTGTCGGCACCCGACATGCTCTCGGCCCATGTGTTCGCGAGCCACCGCACCTCGGCCGTCGACGCGGTCTGGGTGGCGGGCCGCCCGCGCGTCACGGCCGGGCGCCACGCGCTGCATGGCGATGCCGCAGCCGCCTTCGTTGCCGTGCGCACCCAACTCCTCAAGGACTGAATTCCCATGGCCTTCACCACCACCGAACCGGCGTTCCGCTTCCGCCAGGGCACGCGCCCGCTGCTGATCTCGATGCCGCACGTCGGCACGCACGTGCCGCCCGCGCTGGCCGCCCGCTTCACCGACGAGGCGCGCCACGTGCCCGACACCGACTGGCACCTCGAGCAGCTCTACGACTTCGCCGACGCGCTCGGCGCCTCGGTGCTCGTGGCCACGCATTCGCGCTACGTGGTCGACCTGAACCGTCCGCCGGACGGCGCCAGCCTGTACCCGGGCCAGAGCGTCACCGGCCTGTGCCCGGTCGACACCTTCGACGACACGCCGGTCTACGCGAAGCCCGAGGACCACCCGTCCGACGAAGAAGTTGCCGAACGCCGCGAGGCCGTCTGGCGTCCGTACCACCAGCAGCTGCAGGCCGAGCTCGATCGCCTCACGGCCGCGCACGGCACCGTCGCGCTGTGGGACGCGCACTCGATCCGCTCCGTGCTGCCGCGCTTCTTCGAAGGCAAGCTGCCCGACCTGAACCTGGGCACCGCCGACGGCAAGAGCTGCGACCCCGCACTGGCCGCCACGCTGCGCGGCATCGCCGAATCGGCGCCGGGCTACACCGGCGTGCTCAACGGCCGCTTCAAGGGCGGCCACATCACGCGCCAGTACGGCAACCCGGCCGGCGGCGTGCACGCGGTGCAGCTGGAGATGACCCAGTCGAGCTACATGCAGGAAGCGCTGCCCTTCGACTACCTGCCCGACGTGGCCGCGGGCGTGAAGCCGCACGTGCGCCGCATGCTGGAGGCGGTGCTGGCCTTCGTCGAAGGCGGCGCCCGGTGAGCGCCGCCATCCACGCGTTCGCGCGCCCCGAGGTGCCGCCGCTGCCGCCCTACAACGCGGGGCTGTCCTCGGACGCCGTGCGCGCGCGCTACGGCGTCAGCGAGATCGCGCGGCTGGCGAGCAACGAGAACCCGTACGGCCCCAGCCCCGCGGTGGCGCGGGCGCTGGTCGACCTGGCGGCGCGCGCGGGCACCTACCCCGACGCCAACTCCACGGCGCTGCGTGCCGCCATCGCGCAGCGCACCGGTGCGCAGCCCGGCGAGGTGGTGATCGGCAACGGCTCCGAGGACATCCTGCAGATGCTGTGCCAGGCGCTGCTGTCGCCGGGCGACCGCGTGCTCACGCAGCGCCCGGCCTTCGGCCTGCACGAGATCTACCCGCGCATGATGGGCGCGCAGGTCGAGCTGCTGACGCTCACGCCGGAACTCGGCTTCGACGTCGACGCCTGGTGCGCCGCGCTCGCGCGCGGGCCCAAGGTGGTGATGCTGGCCAACCCCTCGAACCCGGTCGGCTGCATGTTCGATGCGAGCGACTTCGCGCGCCTGCTCGTGGCGGTGCCCGCGGGCACGCTGCTGGTGGTGGACGAGGCCTACTACGAATATGCGCGGCTGGCGCCCGGCTACCCCGACGTGCTCGCCCTGCTGCGCGCATGGCAGGCGGCCGGCGAAGGCCGCTCGCCCTGGATCGTGCTGCGCACCTTCTCCAAGGCCTGGGGCCTGGCCGGCCTGCGCGTGGGCTACGGCATCGCGTCCGACGCGGCGCTGGTGCAGCTGCTCGACCGCGTGCGCACGCCCTTCAACGTGAACCTGGCGGCGCAGGCCGCGGCGCTGGCGGCCTGGGGCGACGAGGCCTTCATGGCGCAGGCGGTGGCGCGCACCGTGCAGCAGCGCGAGGCGCTGGCGGACCAGCTGCGCGCCCTGGCCGGGTCGGTCTGGCCGGGCCTGCGCATCGCGCCGTCGGCGGCCAACTTCCTGTTCGTCGACCTCGGGCGGCCCAACGCGCCGGTCAACGAGGCGCTGTTGGCGCGCGGGATCATCGTCAAGCCCTGGAAGGAGCCGGGCTTCGAGACCTTCATCCGCGTGTCGGTGGGCACCGACGCGGACAACGCGCGCTTCGTGCAGGCGCTGGCGGAGATCGCGGGCGGGCAAGGCTGACGCCGGCAAGACCCGCCTGCGCGCCGGGCCGGACCGGGGTTTTTACAATCGCGGACATGACCAAGCCCCTCATCTATACCCGCGGCCAGGCGCTGCCGGGCATCCTGGCCAACCGCATTGCCATCCTCGACGGCGCGATGGGCACGATGATCCAGCGCTTCAAGCTCACCGAAGCGCAGTACCGCGGCGAGCGCTTCAAGGACTTCGAGCGCGACGTGAAGGGCAACAACGAGCTGCTGTCGCTCACGCGCCCCGACGTCATCACCGACATCCACGAGGCCTACCTCGCGGCCGGCGCCGACCTCATCGAGACCAACACCTTCGGCGCGACCACCATCGCGCAGGAGGACTACAAGATGGCCCACCTGGCGCGCGAGATGAACCTCGAATCGGCCAAGCTCGCACGCGCGGCCTGCGACAAGTACAGCACGCCCGACAAGCCGCGCTTCGTGGCCGGCGCCCTCGGCCCGACGCCCAAGACGGCGAGCATCAGCCCCGACGTGAACGACCCGGGCGCACGCAACGTCGATTTCGAATCGCTGCGCGCGGCGTACTACGAGCAGACCGAAGCATTGGTCGAAGGCGGCGCCGACGTGATCCTGGTCGAGACCATCTTCGACACGCTCAACGCCAAGGCCGCGCTGTTCGCGGTGGACGAGTACTTCGACAACAGCGGCCAGCGCCTGCCGCTGATCATCAGCGGCACGGTCACCGATGCCTCGGGCCGCATCCTCAGCGGCCAGACCGTCACCGCCTTCTGGCACAGCGTGCGCCATGCGCAGCCGCTGGCCATCGGCCTGAACTGCGCGCTGGGCGCGACGCTGATGCGCCCCTACATCCAGGAGCTGGCGCGCGTGGCGGGCGACACCTACATCAGCTGCTACCCGAACGCCGGCCTGCCCAACCCGATGAGCGACACCGGCTTCGACGAGACGCCCGACGTCACCTCGCGCCTGCTGCACGAGTTCGCGGCCGAGGGGCTGGTGAACATCGTGGGCGGCTGCTGCGGCACGACGCCGGACCACATCGCGGCGATCGGTGCGGCGGTGGCGCCTGCCAAGGGCCGCCTCCTGAACAGCAACGGCTTCTACAAGGAAGCCGCCTGAAGCCGGGCGCCGCGCGCGCCCTCGGCTGATTGACGGCTCCCCGCCCCACGCCTACGCTGGGGCGCACAGGAGCCTCCCATGAACGCCACATCCTTCTTGCGCCGCGCTGCCTTGGGCGCGCTCGTCCTGCTGCTGCCGCTCGCGGCGGCGGCGCAGCAGGCCTTCACGCGCGGCGCGGTCAACCTGCGCGCCGGGCCCTCGGGCGACTACCCGCTGGTGGCACGGCTCGGGCCGGGGCAGCCGGTCGACGTGGTCGGCTGCACCAGCGGCTACGGCTGGTGCGACGTGGTGCTGCCCGACGGCGGGCGCGGCTGGGTCTGGGCAAGGAACCTCGACTACGCCTACCAGCAGCAGCGCGTGCCGCTGGCCACCTACGGCGCGGTCATCGGCGTGCCCATCGTGAGCTTCGTGATCGGCAGCTACTGGGCCGACTACTACCGCGACCGCCCCTGGTACGGCGACCGGCGCTGGTGGGGCCACCGGCCCCCGCCGCCACCGATCGCGGGCTGGCGTCCGCCGCCGCCCGTGCACCCGGGCTGGCAGCCGCGGCCCTGGCCGGGGCCTGGCGTG
>NZ_BCUS01000180.1 GCF_001591345.1 Variovorax boronicumulans NBRC 103145
CCAGCAGCGCCGCGCCGCCCAGCTGCTGCCAGGGCCGCGACGGGCCCGGCGTGCGGCCGCGCCCGTGGGCGTCTTCGTAATGCCGGTCCATCGCCAGGCTCAGCGTGACGAAGCCGCCGAGCGCCGACGCGAACAGGGCGCACACCAGCGCGAAGGTGCTCATCAAAAGCACCCCCGCGCCGGAAGCCCCGCCCTCACCGGACGACGAAGCTCAGCGTGGCGACGTGGCGCGTCTGCGTGTAGGGCTTGCCGTCCCAGCTGCCCTTGCCGTCCTTGTCGGTGTGGTTCACCTCGACCACATACTGGCCGGGCCAGGGCGTCTGCAGCGTGACCTGGCCGGCGTCGTCGGTGGTGAACTTCTTCTCCCACTTGGGCGGGCCGAACACGACCACCTCGGCCTTGGGCAGCGGCTTGCCGGCCAGCAGCAGCGTGAAGCTGTTGCTGTTGGCGGCCTGCGGCACGAGCTCGAGCGTGTGGCGCGCGACGGTTTCGGTGCGGCCGGTGCGCGCCTGGTAGAGGCTCGCCACGCCCTTGTCGCTGACGTAGGCGCCCACGAGGCGTGCGTCGCCGCTGGCGTCGGCCTTGACCACGAAGTGGTCGGCATGGCGCGTGGCGGGCGTCTGCTTGCCGTCGGCGGCGATGCCGCGCGGCGCGCTGACCAGCTTCAGGTGGCCGGACTCGGTCTCGCGCAGGTCGTCGGCCCACTCGCCGAAGTAGGCCTTGGCCTCGCCGCCCGCGGCGGGCTCGAGCCAGACGAAGTGGGCGTGCGCGGCGCCCGAGAAAACGAACGCGGCCGCCGCGAGGGTGGCAAGGGAGAACAGGGGTTTCTTCATGGTCGATGCTCCTAGGTTGATGGATGGCATGGTTGAGACGGAATGGAAGACGGCTTGTTCAGAACTTGGCGCGCAGGGTCAGGCTCACGTTGCGCGGCTCGCCCCAGAACACGCTGTCGTAGAAGCCCACGTTGCGGTAGTACTTCTTGTCGAAGACGTTGCGGATGTTCAGCTGCGCCGTGACGTTCTTGTTGATCTCGTAGCTGGCCATGAGGCTAAACACCGCGTACGCCTTCTGCGAGATGCGCGGCAGCGGGTCCTTCATGCTGAACAGCGGCGGCTGCCCATACCACGACTCGCCGTAGATGCCGCTTTGCGCCGTCATGTCGCCGCCGACCTTCAGGCCGCGCCAGGCGCCACTGAAGCGGTAGGCGGTCGACAGGCGCAGCAGGTGCCTGGGCTGGTTGGGCACGGCACGCGCGCCCTTGGCGGTCTTGGCATCGAGGTACGTGTAGCCGGCGGCCACGTTCCAGTCGGGCGTGATCTGGCCCGACACGTCGAACTCGAGGCCGCGCGCGGTCACGCCGTCGCCGCTGGCCACGTAGGCCTGGCCGCCGTCGGGCAGCCGAAAGCCCGCGGGCACGCTGCGGTCGAGCTCGGCCAGGTTCTTCTTCTTGACCTGGAACACGGCCGCCGACGCATTGAGCGCACCGCCGAAGTACTCGCCCTTCACCCCCAGCTCGGCGCTGGTGCCGGTCTCGGGCGTGAGGTACTGGTCGTTGCGGTCCTTCGAGGTCTGCGGACGGAACAGCGTGGTGTAGCTGGCGTACAGCGAGTGGCGCTTGTCCAGGTCGTAGACCACACCGACATACGGCGTGACCTCGTCCTTCGACTCCGACTTGCCCGTGGTGCGCGTGTACTGCTGCGCCGTGTTGTAGACGTGCGTGTAGCTGCGGTAGTTGCTCACGCGCGCGCCGACGATCACGCTCAGCGGGTCGGTGAGGCTGAAGCGGCCCGCCACGTAGCCGCCGTTGAGCTGCGTGAAGCCCACGGTCTTGGAGCCGTCGGCCAGGAAGATCGGGCGCGGGATGTTGCCGATCCAGGTGCGGTAGTCGGGAATGGCCTCGGGGTACGGGATCACCGGCGTGCCGCCCTGCGAGGTGTAGGTCTGGTTGCCGCCGTTCCATCCGGCGATGAAGGTGTGGCGCCGCCCGAACAGGCTGAAGGGGCCGGTGGCGTACAGGTCGAAGTTGTCGTTGACGTACTCACCCTCGCCCCACACGCCGCTCCACAGCTTCATGCCCTGGCCCGTGAAGCGGTTGGGGTAGCCGGCGCCGCCGTAGGCCACGGTGGTGTTGTTGGCGCTGGTGGTGCGCGCATAGCCCAGGTGCACCTTCCAGTCGTTGTCGAAGCGGTGCTGCAGCGAGACGAAGGTCGTGTGCTGCTTGTTGGCCCAGGTGCTCCAGGGCGTGCTCAGGCTGGTGTTGCGCGGCAGGTTGGCGAGCGAACCGTCGTGGTTCCAGTACGGAATGGCGCCCCAGGTCGCGCCCGTGGGCTTGTTGTCCTGGAAGTCGATGCCAGCGGTGAGCAGCGTGGAGCGCGTGAGGTCGGCCTCGACGATCACCATGCCCACGGTCTTGCGCTCGTGGTACAGGTCCATGTACGAGTCGCGGTCCTGCCAGGCCAGCGCGGTGCGCGCGCGGATGCGGCCGTCGGCCGTGAGCGGCACCGACAGGTCGACCTCGGCGCGCTTGTGGTTCCAGCGCCCGTAGCTGAGCGAGGCGCTGCCCTGGAACTCGCGCGTGGGGCGCTTGCGCACCGAGTTGATGGTGGCCGACGGATCGCCCGTGCCGCCCATGAGGCCGGTGGCGCCGCGGATGACCTCGATGCGGTCGTACAGCACGGTGTCGGACAGCGGCGAATTCGGGCCGCGCGGCATGCCGTCGATCTGGAAGTTGTTGATCGAGAAACCGCGCGCCGAGTAGTTCACGCGCTCGCTGTCGGCCTGCCCGACCATGATGCCGGTGGTCTGGCCCAGCACGTCGTCGATGCGGGCGCTGCCCAGGTCGTCCATGCGCTCGCGCGTGATCACGGTCACCGACTGCGGCGTCTCGCGGATCGACAGGTCCATGCGGGTCGCGGTGGAGGCCTGCTCGGCGGTGTAGGAGCGGCTGCCCTCGGTGCGGCCGCTGCGGTCGCCCGAGACGGTGACCTCGGACAGCGCCGCGCCGCTGGCGGCTTGCTGTTGCTGCGCGCTGACGACGCCACAGCAAAGCAGGGCGACAAGGGCCACGGGAGACCGCCGGAAGCGGGCGCGTGAAAACGAATGCTGGTTCATGGCATGAAGAAAGGGGGCGACCCGACCCGGGAGGTCGGCAACGCCCGTTGGCAAGAGATGGCTAGCGACGCACCCGGCCGCGAAGGGGCCGGCAGCGACCTGGCTGCGGAGAAAAAAACTCGGTGCGTCAGTAGGTGCCGCGCAAGGTCACGAGCAGGTGGCGCGGGGCGCCGTAGAAGCTGCTGCTGGTGCTGGTGCGGTAGCGCGTGTCGAAGACGTTGCTCAGCGCCACCGACACGGCGAGGTGCTTGTTGATCGGGTAGCGCGCCATGAGGTCGAGCGTGGTGTAGGCCTGCTGCGTGAAGCGCGCATGGCCCGAGGGACCCAGGCCTGTGCTGTAGGTGTCGCTCTGCCAGTTCAGGCCGCCGCCCACCGTGAGGCCGTTGCCGATGTGCGCGATGCGGTAGCTGGTGAAGAGCTTCAGCAGGTTCTTCGGCACCTGCGTGTTCAGGCGCTGGCCGGCGGCGTCGCGGGCCACGCTGTGCGCAAAGCCGCCGCCGACCTGCCAGCCGGGCAGCAGCTCGCCGGCAATTTCAAATTCGTAGCCGCGCGTGGTCGTGCCCTTGGCGGCGCGGTAGGCGGCCGAGCCGTCGGGCGCGAACTCGTTGTCCAGGCGCACGGCGAGGTTGTCCTGCTTCACCTGGAACACGGCGGCGCTGAGGTTGAGGCGGTCGTTGTGGAACGCGCCCTTCACGCCCGCTTCGTAGGCGTGCCCCTCGAGCGGATCGAGGTAGGTGCCGCTGCGGTCCTTGCTGGCCTGCGGCTTGAAGATGCTGGTGTAGCTGGCGTAGGCCGACCAGTGCTTGTCGAGGTCGAACACCACGCCCGCGTACGGCGTGACGACGCCCTTCTCGCTGCGCGTGGTGAGGGTGGCAGCGCGCTGCAGGGGGACGGTGCGCGTCACGTCTTTCCAGTCGCTCGCGCGCGCGCCGACGATGACCGAGAGCGCATCGGTCGGCCGCAGCCGCACCGTGGCATAGGCGCCCGACTGGCGCGTGGCGGTTTCCTGGCGGCCGGTCACGGGCTGCTGCGGCTGGGCCGGCAGGTCGCCGTTCCAGCTGTTGAAGTTCGCGACCCACGGATCGAAGCCCGCCACGTTCCAGCCCGCGTACAGCGGCGCGTCGCTGTGCGTGCGCGAGGCGTTGTAGCCCAGCACCAGCTCGTGCCGCCGGCCGAAGAGTTCGAAGGGGCCGCTCGCGTACAGGTCGAATGCGTTCTGCACCGGCACCGCGTTCCAGCGGTTGGTCCACAGGCCGAGCCCCGCACCGGTCGCGCGGTCCATGTAGCCGCGCAGCGCGTAGCCGATGACGTCGTCGTAGGCGCGGCGCGAGCGGTTGAAGGCTGCGTGCACGGCCCAGCCGTTGTCGAAGCGGTGGTCGAGCGCGGCGAAATACTGGCGCTGGTCCTGGTACGAGTGGGCCCAGCGCGCGGCGGCGCTGCGCGAGCGGCCGTAGTCGGCCTCGCTGCCGTCGCTGAAATGCAGCGGCAGGCCGGCGCGCGCCACGCCGTCGTTGTCGTGCCGCTGCAGCTCGAAGCCGGCGCTCAGGCGTGTGCTGCGCGCGAGGTCGGCTTCGACGATGCCGTAGAACAGGCGCTTGTTCTCGTGGTGACGCTCGATCCACGAGTCGCCGTCCTGCACGGCCGCGACCACGCGCGCGCGCACGCGGCCGTCGGCGGTGACGGGCCCGCCGATGTCGAGCTCGGCGCGCTGCCGGTTCCAGGTGCCCGCGCTGAACGAGGCGCTGGCCTGCAGCGCGTTGCCGGGGCGCTTGCGCACGAGGTTGACGGTGGCCGCCGGCGTGCCCACGCCGTTGAGCAGACCGGTGGCGCCGCGCACCACCTCGACGCGGTCGTAGAAAGCCAGGTCACCCGTCTGCAGCAGCCAGGTGCCGGCCTGCGGGATGCCGTCGACCTGGTAGTTCTCGACCTCAAAGCCGCGCGAGTAGACGGCGTTGGCGTCGGTGCCGGCGTTGCCGCTCTGCACGAAGCTCAGGCCGGGCGCCTGGCGCAGCACGTCGCTGATCTGGCCCAGGCCCTGGTCGTCGATGCGGTCGCGCGTGAGCACGCTGACCGATTGCGGCGTTTCGCGCAGGCTGAGTTCGAGCCGCGTCGCGGTGCCGATCGCGCCGTCGGTGGTGTAGGAGCCGGTGCCTTCGGTGACGGTGCCGGTGTCGCGCCCGCCGGTGACCGTGACTTCGCTGAGCGCACCGCCCGCGGGCGCTTCGGCCTGCGGCTTCGGACCCGGTGCGCGCTGCGCCGCGACGCGCAGTGCGTAGCCGCCCGAAGCACCGCGCACCGCTTCGAGGCCGCTGCCTTCGAGCAGCTGCAGCAGCGCCTCGCGCGCCGTGTAGCGGCCCTGCAGCGCGGGCGCGCGCTTGCCGCGCACGACCTCGGCATCGACGCCGAGCAGCAGCCCCGTGCGCACGGCGAGCGCGGTCAGTGCGCTGCTCAGCGGCTGCGCGGGCTGGTGCCACTCGAAGGCCGCATCGGCAGTGGGCGCTTGCGCGGCGGCCGGCACGGCGAGCAGCACCAGGCTCGCCAGCGCAAAGGCGCGGCGCAGGCGATGCCAGCAGCGCCGCACGCCAGCGTGCGCGGTCTCGGTCGGGTCTGCGGGTCCTGTCATGGTGTGGTGAATCTCTTTTCACCACCTATGACAAGCGGGCACGGGAATCGGGTAGCGGTGCGCGCGGAAAAAAGTTCGACCGCCCGGTCACGGCGGCGCCGTGGTGGTCACCCGCACCAGCCACGGCGACAGCGTCGACACGCGCAAGGTCGGCAGCGCGCTGGCGAGCAGCGCGAGCGCGGCGTCGCTCTGCTGGATCGGCAGCACGCCGGTGAAGCGCAGCGTGCCCAGGGCCTCGTCGTCGGCCAGCAGCAGGCCGGGCCGGTGCCGGCCGAGCTGGCGCAGCACCTCGGCCACCGGCGCGTCGTCGAACACCAGCCGGCCCTGCGGCCAGGCCAGGCCACCGGGCGCGGCAGGCACGGTGTCGGTGGTGACGCCGCGGCGGTCGAAACGCACCTGCTGCCCCGCCTGCACGTCGACCCAGCGGTCGTCGCCGCCGTCCAGCGGCTGCACGCGCACGCGCGATTCGGTGACGGTGACGAGCGTGTCGCTCGCCTCGCGCCGCACGGCATAGCGCGTGCCCAGCGCCTGCGCGCTGCCGTCGCGGTCGACCACGGCAAAAGGCTTGTCGCCGTGCGCGACCTCGACGAAGACCTCGCCGCGCAGCAGCTGCACGCGGCGCACGCTGCCCGAGAAATCGATGTCGATGGCCGAGTCGCTGTTCAGCGCGACGCGGCTGCCGTCCTCGAGCGTGAGGTGGCGGATCTCGCCGGTGCCGGTGCGTTCATCCGCCAGCCAGGCCTGCCACGGCATCGCGGCGCCCGCCACGAGCAGGCAGGGCAGCAGCACGAGCGCGCCCAGCATCTGGCGCGACGGGCCGCGCCGCACGGGTTGCGGCGCGGGGGTGTCGGGCGTGACCGACTCCCACATGCGGCGCATCTCGGCCAGGAGCCGCGCATGGCGCTCGTCGAGCGCGCACCACGCCGCGCAGGCGGCGCGCGTGGCGTCGTCCACGCTGTCGTCGGCGAGGGTCACGGCCCACAGCGCCGCCTCCTCGCGCAGGCGCTCGGCGGCCGCGTCAGGCATGGGCCGGGGCGTCGGCGCTTTCCGTCTCGGGCACGGCGGCGGCCATGCGGCCATGGCAATGCGCCAGCACCTTCGCGAGGTACTGCTTCACGCGCGTCTCCGACACGCCCAGTTCGGCCGCGATCTCGCGGTACGAGCGGCCTTCGACGCGCGCCATCAGGAAGGCAGTGCGGCTCTTCACGTCGAGCTCGGTCGCCAGCAGCGCGAGCACCTGGCCCAGCAGCTCGCGTGCGCAGGCCTTGTCCTCGGCGCTGGGCGCGCAGGCGTCCTCGGCCATCAGCGCCACGGTGCGCAGCACCTCGGCCTCGACCTGCATGCGGCGAAAGCGGTTGATCATCAACCGGCTGGCCACCACCTGCAGGAAGGCACGCGGCTGGCGCAGCACCGGCTGCTGCGGCAGCTCGATGAGGTTGAGAAAGGTGTCGTGCGTGAGATCGGCCGCGGTGAAGCCGCAGCGCAGGCGGCCCAGCAACCAGCTGCGCAGCCAGCCCTGGTGGTCGACGTACAGCTGCCGGACTTCCGGATGGGACATGGTGTGAAGGGGCATCGCGGGAGACGATGCAATTGAGAGTTATTCTCAATTATATAGATTTGTAAAGATTTCCTGTCCCCCGAAACGCCTCATTCCGCACAGGGCGCGTGGCGCGCGCTACCCGTTTCGGCGCCTCGCACGTCTTAGCAGCATGACCCTCGCTTTCTTCCGCAAGGGCGCCCGGTGACGGCGCCCGCTTCCCGTTCGCGCGCCGGCACACGCCTGCGCATCGCCGCCTTCGCGGCCCTGGCCCTGGCCGCCGTCGCGGTGGCCTACGTTTGGGCAAGTCCACGCGACCCCGGCTGGGACACCGCCGTGCTGCGCCGCGGCGACATCGAAAGCAGCGTGACCGCCATCGGCACGCTGCAGCCGCGCCGCTATGTGGACGTCGGCGCGCAGGTGTCGGGCCAGATCCTGCGGTTGCACGTGCAGCCCGGCGACGCGGTGAAGAAGGGCCAGCTGATGGTGGAGATCGACCCCAGCGTGCAGCAGGCCACGGTCGACGCCGGCCGCGCCTCGCTCGCGGGCCTGCGCGCGCAGCTGGCCGACCAGCACGCGCAGCACCGCCTGGCGCGCCAGCAGTTCGCACGCCAGCAGCAGATGGCCGCCGAGGGCGCCACGCGTGCCGAAGACGTGCAGACCGCTGAAGCCACGCTGGCCTCGGCCGCCGCGAAGATCGCGCACCTCGAAGCCCAGATCGCTCAGACCCAGGCCACGCTGAAGGCCGACGAGGCGCGCCTGGGCTACACGCGCATCTACGCGCCGATGGCCGGCAGCGTGGTCTCGGTGCAGGCGCGCGAGGGCCAGACGCTCAATGCCACCTACCAGACGCCCGACATCCTGCGCGTGGCCGACCTGTCGAGCATGACGGTGTGGACCGAAGTCTCGGAAGCCGACGTGCGCCGCGTGAAGCGCGACATGGCCGTGTACTTCACCACGCTCGGCGCCGACCGCCGCCGCTGGGAAGGCACGGTGCGCCAGGTGCTGCCTTCGCCGCCCGTGCCGGCAGGCAAGAGCGGCGGCGACGCGCCGCAGGCGCCGGCCGCCAGCAAGGTCGTGCTCTACACCGTGCTGTTCGACGTGGACAACGCCGACGGCGAACTCATGCCGCAGATGACCGCGCAGGTGAGCTTCGTCGCCGCCTCGGCGCGCGACGTGGTGGTGGCGCCGCTGCCCGCGCTCACGGCCGTGAAGGGCCAGGCC
>NZ_BCUS01000181.1 GCF_001591345.1 Variovorax boronicumulans NBRC 103145
GGGCGTGCCGGCGTCGCTCACGTAGGCGATGCGCTCCCCCTGCGCGAGCCGCGCGACCACGGCCTGCGCGGCCTCGGCCTCGTTGTGCTGGTGCACCGCGAGCAGTTGGGCGCCGGGGCGGTCGATGCCGTAGGCGCGCAGCAGGCTCTGCGTGTGGCGCGTGTCCTCGCAGGCGACGGCGTCCACCAGCTGCAGCACATGCAGCGCGCGCAGCGTGATGTCGGCCAGGTTGCCGATCGGCGTGGCGACGACATACAGCGTGCCCTGCGGATAATGCTGCGCGCCCGCGGCGTCGAGCGCGGCCGGCAGGGCCGCGCCGAAGGAAGCAGGGGCGAGTGAAGCCAAGAGGTTTCTCCGTAGGGCAGCGAAAACAAGAACAGGGCAGGGAGCCATGACGACAAGCACCACGACGACGAAGCATCGCGGCGATGCGGCGGAAGACGCCGCGCTCGACCACCTGCGCCAGGCCGGCCTCGTGCCGGTCGCGCGCAATTATCGGACGCCGGGGCGCGGCGGCGGCGAGGTCGACCTGATCATGCGCGATCCGCGCGACGGCACGCTGGTGTTCGTCGAGGTGCGACAGCGCAGCGCGGGCTCGCATGGCGGCGCGGGCGGCAGCATCACGGCGGGCAAGCAGCAGCGCATCGTGCTGGCTGCGCGGCACTATCTGGGCCGGTTGCGGTCGCTGCCGCCGTGTCGTTTCGACGTGGTGCTGATCGAGGAGAAAATCACGTGGTTGAAAGCCGCCTTCGATGCCGGCTGACGCACTCGCCAGGGAACTGAAGCCTTCCTGAAGGCTCCACCACTCAAACGTCTTGTTTCACGACCCCCAGTTATCATCGCGCCCCATGCTCGAGCAACGGATTCAGCAGCACTTCATTGACAGTGCCGACCTCAAATACCAGACCGGCCCGGTCCTCAGCAAACCCATCTCTCAAGCGATGCAGGCCCTGCTGGCCTGCGTGACCAGCGGCGGCAAGGTGCTGGCCTGCGGGGCCGGCGTGTCGGGCCTGCTGGCCGCGCAGTTCGCGTCGAACTTCGTGGGCCGCTTCGAACGCGAGCGGCCCGAGCTGGGTGCCATCGCGCTGCCCGGCGACACCACCGACCCGGCGGCCGACAGCCCGCAGGCCGCCGATGCCGACCGCTTCGCGCGCCAGGTGCGCGCGCTTGGCCAGGCCGGCGACGTGCTGCTGGTGCTCAGCGCCAGCGGGCAGTCGTCCGCGGTGCTGGCTGCCGTGCTTTCCGCGCATGAGCGCGACATGACGGTGGTGGCGCTGCTCGGCAACGCCGCCACGGGGCTGGCCACCGCGGCGCCCGGCGTCGGCGGCACCGGCGGCGCCATCGGCCGCGCGCTGCGCGAAACCGATGTACAGATCAGCGTGCCGCACGAGCGTGCAGCGCGCATTCACGAAATCCACCTGCTCGCGCTGCATTGCCTGTGCGACGGCGTGGATGCCCAGTTACTCGGAGAACAGGAAGTTTCCTCATGACCATGACGACCCTGACCAAGGCCTCGACCCAACGTTTCGCTCTGGCGCTCACCCTGGGCGCCGCCCTGGTGGCCGGACTGTCCGCCTGTGTGCCGCTCGTCGTGGGCGGCGCCGCGGTGGTGGGCGTGGGCATGGTGGCGACCGACCGCCGCAGCTCGGGCGCCCAGCTCGACGACCAGGGCATCGAGCTGCGTGCCGCGGCCCGCGTGCGCGACATCGCCAACGACAACATGTACGTGAGCGTCACCAGCTTCAACCGCCAGGTGCTGCTGACCGGCGCCGTCGGCAACGACGCCGACCGCCGCCGCGTCGAGGACGAGGTGAGCCGCGTGGTCAACGTGCGCTCGGTGGTGAACGAGCTCACCATCGGCGCCCCGAGCACCTTCCAGGACCGTTCGAACGACCTGTACATCACCGGCAAGGTGAAGGCCTCGCTGCTCGACGCCAAGGACATCTTCGCCAACTCCTTCAAGGTCGTGACCGAGCGCAGCACGGTCTACCTGATGGGCATCGCCACGCGCCGCGAGACCGATCGCGCCACCGAGATCACGCGCGGCGTGACGGGCGTGGCGAAGGTCGTGCGCGTGGTCGAGGTGGTGAGCGAGGCCGACCTTGCCGCGAGCCAGGCAGCCAACCAGTCCGCCGCGCAGCGCGGCGGCACGGGCCCCGCACCGGTGAGCAATGCGACGCCATCCACGCCGGGTGCTGCCTCGGGTTCGCGCGTGCCGCTGCCGCCGATGGAGCCGCTGCCCGCGCCGGCCGGCGGTGCAACGACCTCGCCGGTCCGCTGAAACCAAAAAGCCCGCTTCCGCGGGCTTTTTTCATTTGAGCCTGATGATCAGGCTCGAGGTGTCCCATCGCCTGCCGCCGGCCTGCTGCACGTCGGCATAGAACTGGTCGACCAGCGCCGTCACCGGCACGCGCGCGCCGTTGCGCTTGGCTTCGTCGAGCACCAGGCCCAGGTCCTTGCGCATCCAGTCGACGGCAAAGCCGAAGTCGAACTTGCCTTCGATCATGGTCTTGCCGCGGTTGTCCATCTGCCAGCTCTGGGCCGCGCCCTTGCCGATGACGCCGAGCACGGCTTCCATGTCCAGGCCGGCGCGCTGGCCGAAGGCGATGGCTTCCGACAGGCCCTGCACCAGCCCCGCGATCGCGATCTGGTTCACCATCTTGGCGAGCTGGCCCGCGCCGCTGTCGCCCAGCAGCGTGACGGCGCGCGCGAAGGCCATGGCCACCGGACGGATGCGCTCGAACACCGCCGCGTCGCCGCCGCACATCACGGTGAGTGCGCCGTTCTGCGCGCCCGCCTGGCCGCCCGACACGGGCGCGTCGATGAAGTGCAGGCCGCGCGCCTGCGCCGCCTTCGACAGCTCGCGCGCCACGTCGGCCGAGGCTGTGGTGTGGTCCACGAGCACGGCGCCGGGCTTCATGCCGGCCAGGGCGCCGTCGTCGCCCAGCACCACCGAGCGCAGGTCGTCGTCGTTGCCGACGCAGCAGAACACGATGTCGGCGCCGGCCGCCGCTTCGCGCGGGGTGGGGGCGTGGCGGCCGGGCGCGCCGAACTCGGCGACCCAGGCCTGCGACTTGGCGGGCGTGCGGTTGTAGACCGTGACCGCGTGGCCGGCCTTGGCCAGGTGCCCGGCCATGGGCCCGCCCATGACGCCGAGGCCGAGGAAGGCCACCGTCTGGGCGGGAACGGATTCGTAGGTGCGGGGGTTGATGCTGCTCATGGCCGACAGCTTAAAGCCAAAGAAAGAAAGCCGGCGCGCCCCAGGGACGCACCGGCGGGGCGACCTCAGACGATCGCGAAGTGCTCGGTGCCGGCCGCCAGGTCGGTGCTGCGCGCGCGCTGGCTGTTGAGCTTGATCTGCAGGCGCAGGTCGTTGGCCGAGTCGGCGTTGCGGATCGCTTCTTCGAAGTTGATCGCGTTGCCCTCGAACAGGTCGAACAGCGCCTGGTCGAAGGTCTGCATGCCCAGGTTGCGGCTCTTCTTCATGATCTCCTTGATCTCGCCCACCTCGCCCTTGAAGATCAGGTCGGAGATCAGCGGCGTGTTCAGCAGGATCTCGACGGCGGCGACGCGGCCCTGGCCGTCTTCGGTGGGAACCAGCCGCTGCGACACCAGCGAGCGCAGGTTCAGCGACAGGTCCATCAGGAGCTGCGCGCGGCGCTCTTCGGGGAAGAAGTTGATGATGCGGTCGAGTGCCTGGTTGGCGCTGTTGGCGTGCAGCGTGGCCATGCACAGGTGGCCGGTTTCGGCGAAGGCCACGGCGTGCTCCATGGTCTCGCGGTCGCGGATTTCGCCCATCAGGATCACGTCGGGCGCCTGGCGCAGCGTGTTCTTCAGTGCCGCTTCCCAGCTGTCGGTGTCGATGCCCACTTCGCGCTGCGTCACCACGCAGTTCTTGTGCGGGTGCACGAACTCGACCGGGTCTTCCACCGTGACGATGTGGCCGTAGGAGTTCTCGTTGCGCCAGTCGATCATCGCGGCCAGCGTGGTCGACTTGCCCGAGCCCGTGGCGCCCACCAGGATGGTCAGGCCGCGCTTGGTCATCGCCACGTCCTTGAGCACCTGCGGCATGCCCAGGCCGTCGATGGTCGGCAGCTTGGCGGGAATGGTCCGCAGCACCATGCCGACCTTGCCCTGCTGCACGAACGCGTTGACGCGAAAGCGCCCGATGCCGGTCGGCGAAATCGCGAAGTTGCACTCCTTGGTGCGCTCGAACTCGGCCGTCTGGCGGTCGTTCATGATCGAGCGCGTGAGCGCCAGCGTGTGCTGCGCGCCCAGCGCCTGCTGCGACACCTTGGTGACCTTGCCGTCGACCTTGATGGCCGGCGGGAAGTCGGCGGTGATGAACAGGTCGCTGCCGTTGCGGCTCACCATGAGCTTGAGCAGGTCGTTGATGAACTGGCTGGCTTGATCGCGTTCCATGATGTCTGTGCTCCGAAGGACTGTAGGGATCAGCCGGGGAAATTCTCGGGAATCTTCGCTTTGCCGCGCGCTTCGGCGGCAGAGATCGTATTGCGGCGCACCAGCTCCGTCAGGTTCTGGTCGAGCGTCTGCATGCCCGAGCCCTGGCCGGTCTGGATGGTGGAGTACATCTGCGCGACCTTGGCCTCGCGGATCAGGTTGCGGATGGCCGGCGTGCCCAGCATGATCTCGTGCGCCGCCACGCGGCCCTGGCCGTCCTTGGTCTTGCACAGCGTCTGCGAGATCACGGCCTGCAAAGACTCCGACAGCATCGCGCGGATCATTTCTTTCTCTTCGCCCGGGAACACGTCGATGATCCGGTCGATGGTCTTGGCGGCCGACGAGGTGTGCAGCGTGCCGAACACCAGGTGGCCCGTTTCGGCCGCGGTCATCGCCAGGCGAATGGTTTCGAGGTCGCGCAACTCGCCCACCAGGATCGCGTCCGGGTCTTCGCGCAGGGCGGAGCGCAGTGCGTTGGCGAACGACAGCGTCATCGGCCCCACTTCGCGCTGGTTGATCAGGCACTTCTTCGATTCGTGCACGAACTCGATCGGGTCTTCCACCGTGAGGATGTGGCCGTATTCGTTCTCGTTGAGGTAGTTCACCATCGCCGCCAGCGTGGTCGACTTGCCCGAGCCCGTGGGGCCCGTCACCAGAACCAGCCCGCGCGGCTTGAGCGCGAGTTCGCCGAAAATCTTCGGCGCGTTGAGCTGCTCGAGCGTGAGGATCTTCGAGGGAATGGTCCGGAACACCGCGGCCGCACCGCGCGCCTGGTTGAAGGCGTTCACGCGGAAGCGCGCGAGGCCGTCGATCTCGAACGAGAAGTCGACCTCCAGGAACTCTTCGTAGTGCTTGCGGTGCGTGTCGCTCATGATGTCGTACACCATGGCATGCACGGCCTTGTGGTCCAGCGCATCGACGTTGATGCGGCGCACGTCGCCGTTCACGCGGATCATCGGCGGCAGGCCGGCCGACAGATGCAGGTCGGAGGCTTTGTTCTTGACGCTGAACGCCAGCAGTTGGGTGATGTCCACGGGGCTCCTCAGGCAGGCTTTAGTGACGTTTTGATACGAATTCGGAAGATTATGACGATGATTGGCGACGACCTCCAGCAAGTAAGGGCCCGGATCGACCAGGCCTGTGCGCAGGCCGGGCGCGACCCGACGGCGGTGCGCCTGCTGGCGGTGTCCAAGACCTTCGGGCCGGAGGCGGTGCGCGAGGCGCACGCGGCCGGCCAGGCGGCCTTCGGCGAGAACTACGTGCAGGAGGGGCTGGACAAGATCGCCGCGCTGGCCGACCTGCGCGCGGGACTCGAATGGCACTGCATCGGCCCTCTGCAGAGCAACAAGACGCGGCCCGTGGCCGAGCAGTTCGACTGGGTCCACAGCATCGACCGCCTGAAGATCGCCGAGCGCCTGTCGGCCCAGCGCCCGGCCCATCTGCTGCCGCTGCAGGTGTGCCTGCAGGTCAACGTGGACGGCGGTGCAAACAAGTCCGGCGTGCCGCCGGAAGAGGCCTTGGCGCTCGCGCGCGCTGTGGCGGCCTTGCCACAGCTGCAGCTGCGCGGGCTCATGGCGATCCCCGAACCGGCGCCCGATTTCGCGGCGCAGCGCGCGTTGTGCCTGCGCGCCCATGCGGTGTTCGAGGCGATCCGCGCGGCGGGCATCGCGCTGGACACGCTGTCGCTGGGCATGAGCGGGGACCTCGAGGCGGCGGTCAGCGCCGGCAGCACGATGGTGCGGGTCGGTACGGCGATCTTCGGCGGGCGGGCGCGCAAGCCCGCCTGAAGTCATAGGCCCCTAGCGCAGGAAGAACAGCAAGCTCATCGTCAGCCCCGTGGCGACGATGCCCGCGAGCAGCCAGGCCGGCGGCAGGCGCCGCGCGCCCCGGGCGCCGAGGTAGCCGCCGAGCAGCGCGGCGCCCGCCATGATCGCGGCCTCGCGCCAGGCGATCAGGCCGCCCCAGGCATAGAGGGCGACCGCGATCAGCGTGAGCAGCGCCGACACCTGGTTCTTGAGCCCGTTGGCCGCCAGCAGGCGGGTCTGGCCGAGCAAGCCGAACAGTGCCAGCAGCAGGATGCCCAGCCCGCCGTTGAAGTAGCCGCCGTAGACCGTGACGGCGAGCACCGAGACCATCGCGACCGCCGGCCGGTGCGCGCCCGACTGTCGAGACGCCGTGAGGCGCGGTGCCAGCACGAACAGCAAGGTGGCGAGCAGCAGCAGCCAGGGCACGACGCGGCGGAAGGTGGCATCGGGCGTCAGCAGGAGCAGCAGCGCGCCGGTACTGCCGCCGATCAGCGAAAGCACCACGAGCGTCCGCATGGACAGCCCGGGCGGCGGTTGGGTGTCGCCGCGCAAGCCCCAGGCCGCCGACAGGTAGCCGGGCAGCAGCGCGAGCGTGCCCGTGGCGTTGGCGCTGACGGCTGGCACGCCGGCGAACACCAGGGCCGGCAGCGTCAGGAAGCTGCCGCCCCCGGCCACCGCGTTCAGGGTGCCCGCCACGAAGGCGGCGGCGATCAACGTCGCATCGACAAGCATCGTGCGACCCTCAGGCGAAGCGGCAGGCTTCTTCGAACGCGAGTCTCGGATGGCGCTCGAACAGCTTGGCGGGGTCGCCGTGGCCGAGGTTGCACAGGAAGTTGGTGCGCACCGAGGTGCCGTGCCAGAAGGCGGCGTCCATGCCGTCCGCGTCGAAGCCCGACATCGGCCCGCAGTCCAGCCCGATGGCGCGGGCCGCGAGCATGAAGTAGGCCGCCTGCAGGCTCGCGTTGCGAAAGGCCGTGCGCAGCGCGTGCGCCTCCTTGTCGGGCCCCGTGAAGTCGTCCTGCATCGACGGCCGGTGCGGAAAGAGCCGTGGCAGTTCGCGATAGAAGGCCGTGTCGAAACCGAGGATCGCGGTGACAGGCGCCGTCATCGTCTTGTCGACGTTGCCGGGCGAGAGCAGCGGCCGCAGGCGTTCGCGGCCTTCGTCGGTGCGCACGAAGACCACGCGCATCGGCGAGCAGTTGGCCGAGGTCGGACCCCACTTCACGAGCTCGTGGATCTGGCGCAGCTGCGCCTCGCTGACTGGGCGGGGCAGCCAGCCGTTGTGGGAGCGGGCCTGGCGAAAGAGGGTGTCGAGGGCGCTGTCTGGAATCATGGGGAACGTGGAAGGTCGAAGGACTGCATCAGCCGCAAGGTCGCTGTCGCGATCGCGCCGTCGGCGCGCGCCAGTTCGTCGAGGATCGAAAAATGATCATGACCCGGGCACTCGATGTGGCCCGCATGAACGTCGCGCCAGTGCAGGCGGATGGTGTCGCATTGTTCGCGGAAGCCAGGATTCTCGTTGCCGCCCAGGGCGGTGAGCAGTCGCGTACCGGTCAGGGGACGCCACAGCGCCGGACTCAGCGCCGCCGCGCTGCGCGGCGTGAAGCGCGTGGCGTCCATCACCGACGGCACGTCGAGCAGCGGGCGCAGGTCGTACAGCGCGCTGATGCAGATCGCGGCCGCCACCACCGGCTCGGTGGCCAGCAGCATCGCCGCCAGGTGCCCGCCGGCCGAATGCCCGCAGGCGAACAGGCGTGCCGGCGGGGCATCCCATTGCGCGTGGTGCGACGCGAGCCATGCGGCCGCACGGCGAACCTGCGCGACGATGGTCTCCACGTCCACCGCCGGGCACAGCGCGTAGTTGACGACCGCGACCGCGTAGCCGGCCGCGGTGAAAGGCGGCGCGAACAGCGAGGCGTCGCTCTTGTCGAGCGAGCGCCAGTAGCCGCCATGGATGTACACCAGCGTGCCGTGTGGGCGGCCCTCGGGCAGGAACAGGTCGAGGCGCTCGGCCGCGTGCGGCCCGTAGGCGATGTCGAGCCGCGCGCGGGCGCGCTCGCGCACCGCGGCGGACGTGCGTGCCCAGCCGTCGAAGATGTCCTGGTAGTGCGGGACGGCCAGGCGCGCGTTGTAGCGGCGCTCGCCGTCGCCGGCTGCGGGGGGCGGCAGCATGGCGGG
>NZ_BCUS01000182.1 GCF_001591345.1 Variovorax boronicumulans NBRC 103145
TGCGTCGGCGGTCCGTGCGGCAGGTCCGGCCCCGCCTTCCAGCGCGCGCCGGATGCCCGCCAGGTGGTCGTCGATGCGGTGCAGCTGCTCGCCCAGCGCCTGCAGGTCGGCGCGCGTGGGCAGGTTCAGTAGCGTGAGGTAGCGCGCCATCAGGTCGCCCACCGCCTTCTGCGCGGTGAGCGAGGCGTTCATGCCGCCGTGCATGCCCTGGCGGAACGGGTCCGAGGCCATGGCTTCGTTGGCGAATTCGTTGGTGCTTTTTTCCCACTGGGCCGTGAGCTCGCGCCACAGGGCCATGGGATCGAGGGACGGAAACTGGCTCATGAAAACACCTCCGTCTGGGTTCGTTGTCGTGTCTCTTTTTTCTTCAGTGATCGTCGCGCCGCGCCGCCCGTGCGGTGTGCGCGGCGATGGCCTCGATGATCTGCGGCCACATCGCGATCGGCAGCGCGTGGCCCATGCGCGGGATGCGCAGCAGCGTCGCGCCGGGAATGGCCTCGGCCACGTCGATGCCGCAGGCCACGGGCACCAGCGGATCGACGTCGCCGTGGATCACCAGCGTGGGCACCTGCACCGCGCGCAGCGCCGGCTTGCGGTTGCCCGATGCGAACACGGCCGCCAGCTGCCGCGCCACGCCGCCCGGGTTGAGGCCGCGCAGGAAGGCCAGTTGCGCGCGCTCGGCGTCGCGCGCCTCGTCGAGCGGAAAGGCGTCGGGGCCGCGCAGCACGCGCCACAGCTTGGCGTGGTGCGGCAGGTAGGCCTCGAAGCGGGTCGGCGCGGGCGCGAACAGCACCGCCAGCGCCTCGGGCGTGGGCGGCGGCAGGGCCGGGTCGCCGGTGCTCGACATGATGCTGGTGAGCGAGCGCATCCGCCCCGGGTGATGGATGGCCATCTCCTGCCCGATGGCGCCGCCCATCGACGCCCCCACGACGTGGGCGCGCGCGATGCCCAGCGCGTCGAGCAGGCCGGCGCAGTCGTCGGCCATGTCGCGCAGCGTGTAGGGCACCTGCAGCGGGCGCCCCGCCATGGCCTGCAGCATCAGCGCCTGGATGTCGGGCACGCCGGCGTGCGGCAGGTGGGTGGAGTGGCCGATGTCGCGGTTGTCGAAGCGGATCACATGGTGGCCGCCGGCCTGCGCCAGGGCGGCGCAGAACGCGTCGTCCCAGGCGACCATCTGGGCGCCGAGGCCCATGACCAGCAACAGCGGCGGCGCCTCGGGGTCGCCGAAGCTGTCCCAGGCCAGTTCGATGCCGTTGGCGCGGGTGCGCCGTTCGGTGCGGGGCGCGACGGCGGTCATGCGGGCCTTTCTTTGCTTCTTGTTACTTGCGCTGCAGCAGCTTCGTGACCTCGTCCACGTTGGCCTGGATGCGCTGGCGCACCACGTCGAAGGCGTCGGCCTGCGACTTGGCGGCCAGGGTGGCCAGCTCCTTGATGTCGTCGACGGCGCGCTGGAACGACTGGCGGCCCAGCTCGTCGAGCTTGGCGAGGTTTTCCTTCGGGTCCTTGCCCGGCATCGCCTTGGCGGCGGTCTGCCATTCGGCGATGGCCGTCTTGATCATCTCGGTCTGTCGCTGCACCACGGTCTGCAGGCCCTGGTAGGACTTCTCGTTGGCCTGCATCAGCGCCTGCAGGTCCTTGCGGCCGCTGTCGAGCAGCTTGCCGGCGCCGCCGGTCAGGTTCAGGTTCTGCAGGCGCTCGGCCATGCCCTTGAGGTTCTTCATCGGATCGAGCATGTCCGCGGCGGACGGCGCCGCCTGCTTCGCGCCGGCGCTGCTGGCGGTGGTTTTTTTCGCGGCGGCTTTCTTGGCAGTGGCCATGGTGCGGAATCTCCTGTGTCGGGTGATGAAAACAATCGAACGGGTGGATGCAGGCAGCGGCCGGGCGGCCGGGGCCCGCCGCCACGATACGCCGGGCCGGCGCGGCTCAGGGCGCTCCAAGCGCGGATTTGCCTGCGGAGTTTCCCGGGGTGGCCCGCGCCGCACGGCCCGGCCTGGCGGGCGTCCGCGCTTTCCGTGATGTGGGATGCCCCGGTCGATTGGCGGGCCGGGCGGCCGCGACTACAATCCGGCGCTCCGAGGAGCGTTGCAGCGCCGTCAGGCGTGAGGCTCGGACCACATCGCAACCACGCTCACCCGCTGTTCTCGCGGTGAGTCTTTCTTCCCCGTACGCAGTGGCATCTTTCAAACCAGTTTTGGAGTTCACATGAGCGCTGTACTCAAGCCCACCCCCGTCTCGACCGCCGACCAGGCGATTGCCGACCTGTCCCTTGCCGCCTGGGGCCGCAAGGAAATCAAGATCGCCGAAACCGAGATGCCCGGCCTGATGGCCATCCGTGAAGAGTTCTCGAAGGGCCAGGCCCTGAAGGGCGCGCGCATCACGGGCTCGCTGCACATGACCATCCAGACGGCCGTGCTGATCGAGACGCTGCAAGCCCTGGGCGCCGAAGTGCGCTGGGCCTCGTGCAACATCTTCTCGACGCAGGACCACGCCGCCGCCGCCATCGCCGCCGCCGGCACGCCGGTGTTCGCCATCAAGGGCGAGTCGCTGAAGGACTACTGGGACTACACCCACGCCATCTTCGACTTCGGTCCCAAGGGCTCGAAGGGCGAAGGCCCGAACATGATCCTGGACGACGGCGGCGACGCCACGCTGCTCATGCACCTGGGCCAGCGCGCCGAAAAGGACCTGGGCGTGCTCGCCAACCCGACCAGCGAAGAAGAACGCATTCTGTACGCCGCCATCAAGGCCAAGCTGGCCGTGGACGACACCTGGTACACCCGCAAGTCGGCCGAGATCATCGGCGTGACCGAAGAGACCACCACCGGCGTGCACCGCCTGAACGAGATGAGCGCCAAGGGCACGCTGCTGTTCCGCGCCATCAACGTGAACGACTCGGTCACCAAGAGCAAGTTCGACAACCTGTACGGCTGCCGCGAATCGCTGGTCGACGGCATCAAGCGCGCGACCGACGTGATGATCGCCGGCAAGGTGGCTTGCGTGGCCGGCTACGGCGACGTGGGCAAGGGCTCGGCCCAGGCCCTGCGCGCCCTGAGCGCCCAGGTGTGGGTCACCGAAATCGACCCGATCAACGCCCTGCAAGCCGCGATGGAAGGCTACAAGGTCGTGACCATGGAGTACGCCGCCGACAAGGCCGACATCTTCGTGACCACCACCGGCAACAAGGACGTCATCACGCACGACACCATGGTCAAGATGAAGGACCAGGCCATCGTCTGCAACATCGGCCACTTCGACAACGAGATCGACGTCGCGTCGATCGAGAAGTACGAGTGGGAAGAGATCAAGCCGCAGGTGGACCACATCACCTTCCCGGACGGCAAGAAGATCATCCTGCTGGCCAAGGGCCGCCTCGTGAACCTGGGCTGCGGCACGGGCCACCCGAGCTTCGTGATGTCGTCGTCGTTCGCCAACCAGACCATCGCCCAGATCGAGCTGTTCACCAAGCCCGACGCCTACCAGGCCGGCAAGGTCTACGTGCTGCCCAAGCACCTGGACGAGAAGGTCGCGCGCCTGCACCTGAAGAAGGTCGGCGCCATGCTCACCGAGCTGACCGACTCCCAGGCCGCCTACATCGGCGTGGACAAGAACGGCCCTTACAAGCCGGACACCTACCGCTACTGATCCGCGTGCGCGCCGATCAACTGTTGGTGGAGCGCGGCCTGGCCGCGTCGCGTTCGCAAGCGGTCCGGCTCATCGCCGGCGGCATGCGCTGGCGTGACGCGGGCACGGGCGACGCGTGGCGCAACGTCGCCAAGAACAAGGACGAAGTGCCCGAGTCGGCCGAGCTCGAGCTCGCCGACGCCGCCGAGGCACGCTACGTGTCGCGCGGCGGCCTCAAGCTCGAAGGTGCGCTGAAGACCAGCGGCGTGGACCCGACCGGCAAGCTCTGCCTGGACGTGGGCCAGTCGACCGGTGGCTTCACCGACTGCCTGCTGCAGCACGGCGCCGCCAAGGTGGTGGGCGTCGATGTGGGCCACGGGCAGCTGCATGCGCGCATGCGCGAGGACGAACGCGTGGTCGCCATCGAAGGCGTCAATGCGCGGGCGCTGTCGCCGGCCGATCTGCAGGTGGACGAGGGCGAGGACGACGAGGTGGGTGAGGCGCTCGAAGTTGTCGAAGCCCCGGCCGAGCCGCGTTTCGACCTCATCGTCGGCGACCTGTCGTTCATTTCGCTCACGCTGGTGCTGCCGGCCGTGGTGCAGTTCCTGGCCGACGACGGCCAGCTGCTGATGCTGGTCAAGCCGCAGTTCGAGCTGCAGCCCGGCCAGGTCGGCAAGGGCGGCATCGTGCGCGACGAGGCGATGTACGCTGTGGTCGAGAAGCGCCTGCACGACGCCTGCGCGGCGCTCGAGCTGAAGGTGCTGCGCTGGTTCGACAGCCCGATCGCCGGGGGCGACGGCAACCGCGAGTTTTTCATTCACGCCGTTCGTGCTGCTGCCAAGGCGGGCGACGGTTCCTAAGGAGACGCAGGTGCGCCTTCCGCTGAGTTTCGAATTCTTCCCGACCAAGACGCCCGAAGGCGCGGTCAAGCTGCGCGCCGTGCGCCAGCAGCTGTATGCGCGCAAGCCGCAGTTCTGCTCCGTCACCTACGGCGCGGGCGGCTCCACGCACCAGGGCACTTTCGGTGCGGTGCAGGAGATCCTGGCCGAGGGCGTGGATGCTGCCAGCCACTTCTCGTGCATCGGCGCCACGCGCGCCACCGTGCGCGAGCAGCTGGCCGAGCTGAAGGCCATGGGCGTGAAGCGCCTGGTCGCGCTGCGCGGCGACCTGCCCAGCGGCTACGGCATCGGCGGCGAGTTCCAGTACGCGAGCGACCTCGTCGCCTTCATCCGCGAGGAGACCGGCCGCGACTTCCACATCGAGGTGGCCTGCTACCCCGAAGTGCATCCGCAGGCGCGCTCGCCCGAAGCCGACCTGCAGGCCTTCGCGACCAAGATGAAGGCCGGCGCCGACTCGGCCATCACGCAGTATTTCTTCAGCCCCGAGGCCTACTTCCGCTTCGTCGACGACGCGCGCAAGCTGGGGCTCGACACGCCGATCGTGCCGGGCATCATGCCCATCACGAGCTCGACGCAGCTCATGCGTTTCTCGGACGCCTGCGGCGCCGAGATCCCGCGCTGGATCCGCCTGCGCCTGCAGGGCTTCGGCGACGACACGGCCTCCATCAAGGCCTTCGGCCTGGACGTGGTGACCGACCTGTGCGCGCGCCTGCAAGCGGGCGGCGCACCCGCGATCCACTTCTACACGATGAACCAGTCGGCGGCCACGCTGGCCATTCTGGAGCGCCTGGATTGAGAGGGCTGCGCGCGGTCGCCGTCGCGGTCTCCTGCGTGCTCGCAGGGTGCACCATGCCGCCTGCCACGCAGGAGAAAGACGCGGACACCGCCGCCGCGCCGGCGGCGTCCGGCAAGCGGCTGCAGCCGCTGGGACGCGGCCTGGCCGTGCCGCCCGGTGCCGCCCCGCGCTCGGCCGTGCCGTCGGTGCGCTACGACCTCGCGGTGTCGGGCACCGGCGAATCGCTCGACGATGGCGTGCCCGGCGATGAGCCGCGCGAGATCTTCGAGCGTGGTGGCGCGTCGTGGTACGGCATCCAGTTCCACCAGCGCAAGACCGCCAACGGCGAGCGCTTCGACATGGGCGCCATGACGGCGGCCCACAAGACGCTGCCCTTCAACACGCGCGTGTGCGTGCGCAGCCTGGTCAACGGCAGCGAGGTGCTGGTGCGCGTCAACGACCGCGGGCCCTTCACGCCGGGCCGCATCATCGACCTGAGCCGCGCCGCGGCCGACCGCATCGGCCTCACGAGCATGGGCATCAAGCAGGTGGCGCTGTCGGTCATCGACCGCGAGGGCATGCGCTGCGGCGGCCAGGCCGTGGCGGCGGAAGATCTGCAGCCCGCGCTGTTGCCCGAGGCGCCGACGTCGCGCGTGCGTGCGCCGGCCCCTGCGCGCAAGCGGGTGCTCGTGCCGCCGCGCAAGCGCCGCTGAGCGGCCGGCCTCAGCCGCCGCTCTCGAGCGAGTAGGCGGCGTTACGGTCCTGGGCCAGGCGCTCGGCCAGCTGCGGCAGCGCCTCGGCCAGTTGTGCCTTCAGCGTGTAGGGCGGGTTGATCAGGAACATCCCGCTCGCCGGCAGGCCCGGGCGCTGCGTTTCGCCCGAGGCGGCGTCCTTCGTGATCTTGCTCGACTTGACCGTCAGCGTGGCGTGCAGCCACGGCTTGCCGGCCTTGGTCGCCATCGTCTTCAGGCGGCGCGGCAGGTCGTGCGCCTCGGGGCGCGGAATGATCGGATACCAGACGGCATACGTGCCGGTGGCGAAGCGCTTGAGCGCCTCGGCCGCGAAGTCGAGCACGCGGCCGTAGTCGGTCTTCATTTCGTAGCTCGGGTCCATCAGCACCAGCGCGCGGCGCGAGGGCGGCGGCAGGAACTTGGTGGCGCTGCCGAAGCCGTCGTCGCGCAGCACGGCGATGCGGCGGCCGGCCTCGAGCTGGGCGATGTTGGCGTCCAGCGTGCGGGCGTCGGTCGGGTGCAGCTCGAACAGCTTGAGCTTGTCGTGGTCGCGCAGCAGGTGCTGCACGATGAACGGCGAGCCGGGGTAGACGCGCGCGCCGCCCTTGGGGTTGAAGTCGTGGATCACGCTCAGGTAGCGGGCGATGGCTTCGGCGACCGGCTTGTCTTCGGCGGGGGCTGCGGGCTTCTTGCCCGCCGACTTGGCGGCGGGGGCGGGCGTGGCGGGGGCTTTTTCCGGTTCGGCGAAGAAGCGCAGCACGCCGTCGGCCGCCTCGCCGCTGGTGCCGGCGTAGTCGCCGTCGAGCCGGTACAGGCCGGCGCCGGCGTGGGTGTCGACGACGGTCAGCGCGGCGTCTTTTTCAAGCAGGTGGTCGAGGGTGGCAATCAGGACCGTGTGCTTGAGCACGTCGGCGTGGTTGCCGGCATGGAACGCGTGGCGGTAACTGAACATGGAATGAGGCCTGAAAAAGTGGAAAGGGGAGCGCTAGACTCGCGCGGCGCTACATTGATTTACAAAACACAACGAGGGGCAGCAATGCGAGGAGCCGGATGGCGATTTTGGGGCCTGTGCGTCGGCGCGGGTGTTTTGTCTATTTTGACGGGCTGCGCCTCCGTGACCCACGGCACCACGCAGAACGTGAAGGTCGAGACCCTGTCGCCCGAGGGCAAGGTGGTCGACGGCGCCCGCTGCCGGGTCTCCAACGACCGCAATGATGCGGTGGTGCGCTCGGGCCTGACCCTGCCGGTGCGGCGCTCGGGCGAGAACCTGAACATCGAATGCACCCAGTCCGGCCTGCCGCCGGCCCGCGGCCAGGCGATTTCGCGCGTCAACGTGGGCCTGGTCGGCAACGTGATGATCGGCGGCCTGGTCGGCGTGGCGATCGACACCGGCACCGGCGCGGGCTTCAACTACCCGAGCTGGATCCAGCTGATCTTCGGCGAGGTGCGCAGCTTCGACCGCAGCGCGCAGACCGGCGACGAGGCGACCGTCGGCATGAAGATCGGCACGACCGAGATGGCGGCCGCGCCGGCGCCGAAGACGGCCGCAGCACTTGTGCCTGCGCCCGCCGTGGTGGCGCCTCCGCCGCCTCCCGTGGCGGTCGCACCGGCCGCTCCAGTGCGCCCCGCGCCTGCAGCGCCGTCCGCCGCGCCCGACGCCCGCGTCTCGATGGACGACCTGCGCGGCCTGCTGCCCGCCAAGCCGTGAAGCCGGTCTGGACGAACCCCGCCCCGTGGCTGTGTGCCGCAGGCGCCCTGCTGGCCGCCGGCACGGCCGCCGCGCTGGAGCCCGACGCCCTGTTCGCCAAGCTGACCGGCAGCGTCTGGGCCGTGCGCACCTTCGACGCGCAGGAGCGCCCGCTGCGCGCCGGCAGCGCTGTGGTGATCGCGCCCGGTCGCCTCGTCACCAACTGCCACGTGCTCGCCAAGGCCAGCAATTTCGTGGTCAAGCGCGACAACGTCACCTACGGCGCCACGCTCGAATACCCGGACCCGGGGCGCGACCTGTGCCAGATCAAGGTCGCCAACTTCACGGCAACCCCGGTGACCCTGGCGCCCGCCGGCGGTGCGCGGGTGGGGCAGCGCGTGTACGCCATCGGCAACCCGCGCGGGCTGGAAAACACGCTCAGCGAAGGCCTGTTGTCGGGCCTGCGCGGTGGCGACGGCGAGGCGCGGCTGCTGCAGACCACGGCCGCCATCGCCCCCGGGTCGAGCGGCGGCGGGCTGTTCGACAGCGACGGCCGCCTGCTGGGCATCACCACCTTCTCTGCCCGCGACGGCGGCAACCTGAATTTCGCGATGCCGGCCGAGTTCCTGGCGGAACTGCCGGCCCGCGCCCAGGCGCAACTGGCGGCGCGGGCCCGGGAGCCTGCGGGCGCTGCCGCCCGA
>NZ_BCUS01000183.1 GCF_001591345.1 Variovorax boronicumulans NBRC 103145
CGTGCGGCTGCCACTGCTGCCGCACCCGCCAGCAAGAAGCCCCGCGCGCCGCGCAAGCCGGCCGCTCCCGCCAAGGGCAAGCGCGCCGCCGCCGCGGCCTAGCCTTCCCGCCGATTCCTTCACCGACCGACCCCAAAGGAAAGCAAGACCATGACCCCCACTTCTGCGCAGGCCCCCGCCCGCGCGCCGTACAACGCGGCGGACGAGGCTTTGTTTTCGAAGGTCAGCTGGCACCTGCTGCCGCTGTTGATCCTCTGCTACATCGTCGCCTTCATCGACCGCATCAACATCGGCTTCGCGCAGCTGCAGATGAAGCAGACGCTGGACTTCAGCAACGAGGCCTATGCGCTGGGCGCGGGCATCTTCTTCATCGGCTACTTCCTCTTCGAGGTGCCCAGCAACCTCATGCTCGAGAAGATCGGCGCGCGCAAGACGCTACTGCGCATCATGTTCTGCTGGGGGCTCGTGGCCTCGGCCATGATGTTCGTGGAGACCACCACGCAGTTCTACGTGCTGCGCTTCCTGCTGGGCGCGTTCGAGGCGGGCTTCTTCCCGGGGATCATCCTGTACCTCACCTACTGGTACCCCTCGGCGCGGCGCTGCAAGGTGATCTCGATCTTCATGACGGCCACGGCCATCGGCTACCTGCTGGCCGGTCCGCTGTCGGGCTGGATCATGAAGTACATGAACGGCCTGGGTGGCCACCACGGCTGGCAGTGGCTGTTCGTGGTGCAGGGGCTGCCGGCCTCGGTGCTGGGCATCGTCGCGTTCTTCTACCTGAAGGACAAGCCCGAGCAGGCCAACTGGCTCACGCCCTCCGAGAAGCTCGCGCTGCGCAACCACCTGGACAACGAGCCGCATGCGGTGGAGACCGCCTCGCACGGTTCGTTCTGGGCGCTGCTGCGCGACCCGAAGGTGTTCACGATGGCCTTCGTGTACTTCCTGTTCCTGGGCGCCAACTACACGCTGGTGTTCCTGGTGCCCACGCTCATCAAGAACTGGGGCGTGGGCGACGTGTTCATGGTCGGCCTGCTGTCGGCCATTCCGGCGGTCTTCGGCGCCGTGGGCATGGTGTTCGTCGGACGCAGCTCCGACAAGCACCTGGAGCGGCGCAAGCACTTCTTCTTCTGCGTGGCGCTGGCCTCGGCGGGCCTGCTGGTGGCCGTCTTCAGCGGCGGCAACCTGGTGCTGGCGCTGGCGGGCCTCGCGGTGATGAGCATCGGCCAGTCGGCCAACACGCCGATCTTCTTCGCGGCCATCAGCGAGTACCTGCCGCGCAAGTCGGCGGCCGGCGGCATCGCGCTGATCAGCAGCCTGGGCAACCTCGGGCCCGCCGTGATGCCGGTGATCACCGCGTGGATCACCACGGCCACCGGCAGTTCGGACAACAGCATGTTCCTGGCGATCGGGCTGTGGCTGCTGTCCGGCGTGGTGCTGCTGCGCGTGATGCGGCCCGCCGCCGCCGGGCGCACGCAGTTCGCGCCGGCCTGATTTCTTGTTACCCGCTATTTCATTCACACAAGGAGATTCGATCCATGGCAACCAGCAAGACCGCAGCCAACGCCAACCCGCTCTTTCCCACGGCGCTGCCGTCGATGGAAGATTTCAGCAAGCTGATCGAGCAGCTCAAGCTGCCCGGCGTGGACGTCGGCGCGCTCGTGGAGTGGCAGCGCAAGGACATGGAGGCCCTGGCCGAGGCCAACCGGCAGGCCTATGAAGGCATCCAGTCGCTGGCGCAGCGGCGCGGCGAGATCCTGCGCGACACGCTGGCCCAGTGGCAGGACGCACTGAAGGACGCCACCGGCAAGGACGCCATCTCCAAACAGGCCGAGGTCGCGCAGCGCGGCGTGCAGCAGGCCGTCGACAACTTCCGCGAACTGGCGCAGCTGGAGGCGCAGGCGCGCAACAACAGCTGGAAGGTGGTGCAGGACCGCCTGAACGAGAACATGGCCAACCTGCAGCAGCTGCTGCAGCCGAAGAAATAGGGACGCTCCCGCGGACGCAATGTCCGCGCAACGACTGCTGGTAGCCTTGCCGGATTGTTCAGGCGCGCCTCGCTCCGCGAGGTCGCGCGATCCGGATGAATCAGAAAGGACTCAGCGCGTGGTTGTGACAGGGAGAAGATGGGGCGCGTGCGCCGCGTTGACGGCGGCATTGCTGGTGGGCGCATGCTCCACCACGCCCAGCACGCCGGTGGCGGGCCCCGGCGAGTACGTCGTGCAGACGGGCGACACGCTCTACCGCATCGCGCAGCGGCACGGCCGGACGACGGCCGAGATCGCCCGCTGGAACCAGATCAAGGACCCCGACCAGCTCGAAGCCGGGCAGGTGCTGCGCGTGGTGCCGCCGGGTGGTGCCGCGACCGGGGCTGCCACGCCCCCGCCGCGCAGCAGCGGCGGCAGCGGCAGTGCCGAAAAAGCCAAGCCCACGCCCGCACCCCGCGAGCGCGACCCCGTGGTGCCGCCCGCCTCGCGGCGCAGCGACTGGGGCTGGCCGACGCAGGGCGCGGTCATCGCCGGCTTCAACGGCAACAGCAACAAGGGCCTGGACATCGGTGGCAGCAGCGGCGAGCCCGTGCACGCGATCGGCGCCGGTTCGGTGGCCGCGACGGAGACGATGCGCGGCTACGGCAGCGTGATCATGGTCGACCACGGCGGCTCCTACATGTCGATCTACACCAACGTGGGCACCGTGGGCGTGAAGCAGGGCCAGCGCGTGCAGCGCGGCCAGAAGATCGCCGAGATCGGCCCGGCGGAAGGCGGGCGCGCCAAGCTGCACTTCGAGATCCGCTACCGCGGCAAGGCGGTCGATCCGCGCCTGTACCTGCCGGCGAAGTAAGCGCAACGGGCCTTCAGCCTTGCGGCCGGGTGAGCAGGTCGAGCTCGGCCCGCAGGCGGCGCACCGCGACTTCATGGCGCCGCGTCTGCGGTCCGCGCCCGTGCGTGCCGGCCTTCAGGATGAGCCGCAGCTGCTCGCGCTGCAGCTGCGCCTTCAGGCGCCGGGCGCGTTTTCCGAATTCCTTGCCCATGTCGCGGCGCACGCGGTAGCGCAGCAGCGGCGCGCCCAGGCGCACCCATTCGTCGTCGCGGATCAGCTCGCGCTCGGGCACGAAGTAGGCCGCCAGCGCGTGCAGGTAGGTGCCGTTCTCGCGCGCGGCGGCGCGCCACACGAAGGCGGCGGCGATCACCACCGGAATGCCCTTGACGATGAGCAGCAGCGCGATGCCGACAAAGCCGTCGTCGAAGCGGTCCTCGAGCAGTGGCGAGTTCCAGATGAAATGCATGGCCCACGCGAGCGCGAAGTAGAAGAGGGCGCAGCCGATACGCGCGGCCATCGAGCGCTGCGGGTTGAGCAGGAACCACGCCACGCCGAACGAGGCGATGGTCGTGTAGGCCGCGTGGCTCCACAGCCCGCTCAGCATCCCGCGCATCAGCAGGTGGTAGAGCACCGGGTACACCTGGTTCTCGAGCGGGAAGTTCACGGCGCTGTTCACCGTGTAGCTCAGGTTCTCGATCACCTGGAAGCCCAGCCCGGCCATGGCGCCGACGATCAGCACCGACAGATACGTTTCGAACTGGTTGCGCGCGATCAGCACCAGCAGGATCACGCCCGCGAGCTTCAGGAACTCTTCGGTGATCGGCCCCGCGATGGCCGGCCCCCACGCCGCCACGAACTCCGGCGACACCAGCTTGGCGCACAGGCTCTGGATGGCGATGTTGGCAGGTGCCGCGAAGTACACCGCTCCCAGCCCGCCCCACGCAAAGGCCAGCACGTAGGCCTCGGGCGGGTGCTGCTCCAGCAGGTCGAGCGTGCGGAAAAACAGCACGAAGGCCGCCGTGTAGCCGCCCCACACCAGCAGGCCCAGCAGCGCGGTGACGGGCACCACGCGAAAGCCCAGCGAGAACATCGAGACCGTGTAGAACAGCCCGTTGAGGATCAGCGCCGCCAGCAGCCAGAACGCGGCGCGCTGCGGCTGGAAGAACGAGTCGGTGCCGATCGGCCAGTCGGCGTCTTCCTGCGTGGCAACTGTGGTTTCGGTGGCTTCGGTGGTGGTGCTCACAGCGGTGCCTCCAGGTCCATCGAGTCGAGCATCCGGCGGGCGTCGGCCAGCGCTTCGTTGAAGCCGTCGGTGGGGCCGTACACGTCGATCTGCACGAGCGAGCGGCGCGGCGTGTCGACCACCTGCCAGAAGCGGCCGGCGAGCTTGGCGCCGTAGTAGGCGAAGGTCTTGCCCTGCAGGCCCCAGCCGGTGACGAAGTCGGACACGTCGCCTTCGACGGTCAGGCCCTGGCCGCGCTCCATGAGCCGCTGCTGGCGCACCATCGGGCCGTCGGGTCCGCCCATCCACAGGCGCGTGGTCACGAGGAACTTGTGGCCGCCCTTGAAGAGCATGAGCGACTGGCCGGCCTTGGAGCGCGACACGTCCATCTGCCAGCCCGGTGCGGGCTCGAAGCGTGCGTGGGCGACCGACACCGTCTCGCCCGCGGGCAGCGGCCGGCTGCCGGGCGTGTGGTTGTTCCAGAAGGTCAGGCCGCCGACGTACGCGGCAATGGCCAGGAGGATCGCGAGCGCGCCCGGCCAGGTGCGGTACGGGATGCGGCGGGACGGTTGAAGCATCCGTGGATCGTGCCACACCGAGGCGACGGCGCGGGGCGCCGCCGCTGTTGTCAGGCCGTCAGAACACCATGCGAATACCAACGTCGTAGCCCAGCGCGCGGTGCGGCTGCATGCCGTTGGTGGTCGCGTAGGCCGGCTGCGGGAAGATGGCCGGCAGGCTCAGCACCAGCGGCGTCACGCCCATCACGGTCGGGTTGTTGCGGCCGTTGGCGATGTGGATGCGCGCCACCGAGGCATACAGCGCCGTGCGCTTGGAGAGGTTGTGCACGTAGCCCAGCGCCAGCTTGTTGACCGACGAATTGCCGTCGGGCAGGCCCAGCCCGTTGACGAAGCGCACGCGCGCGTACGAGGCGCGCACCACGCCCGCGCCCAGCGGCACGTTCACGCCGGCCATGAGGCCGTCGTAGCGGTCGCTCAGGTGCAGCGCGCCGTTGGCGAACGGCGTGGCGCTGTGGCGCACATCGCGCACACGCGACCATTCGCCGAACACCTTCACCACGCCGAAGTCGTAGGAGGCGCCGAGGTTCAGGCTCTTGATCTTCTCGCTCTGCGCGGCGGCGCTGGCCAGCGTGCTCTCGCCGTAGCCCAGCGCCACGTCGGCCGGGCCGCTGGCCCAGCCGATGCGCCCGCCCACGTAGCGTCCGCGCTGCGAGGGGCTGTCGGGCGTGTTGCTGACTTTCGTGTTCTCGTGCAGCGCGTACTGCACCTGGCCGTAGAAGCCGCCCAGGTTCGGCGGCAGGAAGTAGCTGATGGCGTTGCTCGTGCGCAGGTAGCTGTCGGTGCCGGCCGAGAGCCCGCCGTTCAGCAGGCCGCCCGTGGCCAGCGCGCGCGAGGCCGCGATGTTGCTGTTGACCACCGCGATCAGGTTGGTGCCCACGCCGTTGACGCTGAAGGGGTCGAACACGGCGTCGTTCCAGAACGAGGCCGTGTAGTCGCGGCCCAGGCGCACTTCGCCGAAGGGCCCGCTGAGGCTGAGCGTGGAGCGGCGTCCGAAGTTGGTGATTCCGCTGCCCGTGTCGTTGCTCAGCGGCGCTTCGAGCCAGAAGCTCGCGGCCAGCCCGCCGCCCAGGTCCTCGGTGCCGCGAAAGCCGATGCGGCTCGACGCATTGCCCGAGGGCGACAGCACGGTCTGGCTCTGGCGCAGCTCGGCCGGGCGCAGCGGGTTGTACGAACTGCTGGTGGTGCGGTAGTGGCTCACGCCCGCATCCATCACGCCGAACAGCGTGAGCGAGGACTGGGCGAGGGCGCCGCCGGCAGCAAGGGTTGTGACTGCGGCGGCGATGAGGGTCTTCTTCTTCATGGTCTTGTCTCCTGGTTGTTGTGTGTGTGGTCGTCTCTGTCGTCGTGGGGGCGGTGCGTCAGGGCGCCCAGCGCAGCAGCGCGAGCACCAGTGCGGCGATGAAGGCGGTCTCGCCGACCATCAGCACCACCGGCTTGAGGCCCACGTCGACCAGCTCGCGCAGTTGCGTCTTCATGCCGATGCCGGCCATGGCCGCCACCAGGAACCAGCGCGACAGGTCGCTGCCCGCGGTGGCGAGGGACGGCGGCAGCCAGCCCGTGCTGTTGAGCGCCACCAGCGCGGCGAAGGCCACCGCAAACCACGGCAGCAGCGGCGGGCGCTGGCCGCCCACGGCCTTGCCGGTGGCGCGCGTGAACATCACGGCGAACAGGATCACCGGCAGCAGCGCGGCCACGCGCATCAGCTTGACCAGCGCGGCCGTGTCGCCCGTGGCCTGCGACATGCCGTAGCCCGCGCCCACCACCTGCGCCACGTCGTGGATGGTGGCGCCCAGGAACACGCCGGCCGTGTGCGCGTCCATGCCCAGGGCGCGCGCGATCAGGGGGTAGGCGATCATCGTGAGCGTCGACAACGCCGACACGCCCACCACCGTGAACAGCGTGGCGCGCTCCTTCAGCGGATGCGGCGGCAGCGCCGCGGCCAGCGCCAGCGCGGCCGAGGCGCCGCAGATCGCGGTGGCACCGCCGCTGAGCAGGCCGAACAGCACGTTGAAGCCCATCAGCCGCGCCACCACCATCGACACGCCGATGGTCAGCACCAGCGACACCGCCACCAGCAGCACCGGGTGCCAGCCCAGCGCCACCACCTGCGCGGCCGTGATGCGCAACCCGAGCAGCGCCACGCCCCAGCGCAGCACGTGGCGCGCGGTGAACTCGATGCCGGGCTTGCACGGGCCCTCGGTCGAAAGGAAGTTCATCGCCATGCCGAGGATGAGCGCGAACAGCATCACCGGCGCACCGTAGTGCTGCGACAGGAAGGTGGACGCGGCGGCGACCACCGCGCAGGCGAGCACGCCCGGAAAGAGCAGGCGGCCGCGCGCCGGCCATGCGGCGACAGACAGAGCGGTCATGAAAACCTCAGGGCACGAGCACGGTGGCGCCGGTGGTCTTGCGGCCTTCGAGCGCGCGGTGCGCTTCGGCGGCATCGGCCAGTGCGAAGCTCTGCTGGGGCTCGCTCACGATGCGGCCGGCCAGCACGTGGTCGAAGAGTTCGTCGGCCATCGACAGCATGTGCGGGCGCGGGTGGATGTAGTGAACCATCGCGGGCCGCGTGAGCCAGATCGAGCCCTTCGCTGCCAGGACCTGTGAATCGACGACCACGGCACCCGACGACGTGCCGTTGCTCACCAAAGTGCCGCGTGGCTGCAGGCAATCGAGCGAGGCTTCCAGCGTGTCTTTTCCCACCGAGTCGTAGACCACGGGCACGCCCTTGCCCTCGGTGATCTCGCGCACGCGCTGGGCGATGTTCTCGCGCGAGGTCACGATGGTGTGGGTGCAGCCATTGGCTTTTGCGACCGCGGCTTTCTCGTCGGTACTGACGGTGCCGATCATCGTCACGCCCATCGCGCGTGCCCACTGGCAGGCGATGAGGCCCACGCCACCGGCCGCTGCGTGATACAGGATCGTCTCGCCACCCTTGAGCGGATAGACCTGCCGGAACAGGTACTGCGCCGTCATTCCCTTCATCATCAGCGTGGCAGCGGTGCGGTCCGAGATGCCATCGGGCAGCGGGATCAACACATCGGCCGGCATCACACGCACCTGCGAGTACGCACCCTGCGGCCCGATGAGGTAGCCCACGCGGTCACCCACGCGGATGTCGGTCACGCCCGGCCCCACGGCCTCGACCACGCCCACGGCATCGGAACCGAGCCCGTTGGGCAGTGCGAGCGGATAGCGCCCGGTACGGAAATAGATGTCGATGAAGTTGACCGCGATGAGGCTGTGGCGCACGCGCGCCTGGCCCGGGCCGGGTTCGCCGACCTCGACGTGTTCGAGCTTGAGCACGTCGGCGCTGCCGGTCTCGTGGAAGCGGATGGCTTGGACCATGGGGAGTTCTTTCGGTAGGAAGGGCGGGCAGAAAGGCTCAGTCCGCCGAGAGTTCGTCGATGAAGGCCTGCGCGCCCGGCCATTCGCCGTAGCCCGAAGCGGGGTTGAGGTGGCCGACCTCGCCGAGGTTGACCAGGCGGCTGCCCCAGCCCTGCGCCATCTGCACCACGCGATCGAAGGGCGCCAGCGGGTCGTTGCGGCTGGCCGCCACGATGCTCGGGAACGGCAGCGGCCCGGTCGGCACCGGCAGCCAGCCGCCGGCGCGCAGGGCCTCGACGGTGGGGTAGCCCTCGGGCATCGGCCGTTCGAAGTCGGGCGGCGTGGCCAGCAGGGCGCCGCGCACC
>NZ_BCUS01000184.1 GCF_001591345.1 Variovorax boronicumulans NBRC 103145
AAGCATCGGCGTGGCGCGCCAGGGCTCGCTCGCGCTGGCCTGCAGCGTGGCCGCGAGCGCATGCAACGTGGTTTCGCTCGCGAGGTCCAGGCCCTGCGAGTTGGCGCGTTGCGCACCGTAGAGCGCGGCCGGCAGCGGAATGGCCGCGTGCGGCAGGCCCATCGCGCCTTCCTGCGCGGCCATGCGCTCGACCGTCGCGACCGGGTCTTCCACCAGCGTGTCGAGCGGAATCGACGCATCGGCGATGCGGTTCACGAACGAGGTGTTGGCACCGTTCTCCAGCAGCCGCCGCACCAGGTAGGCCAGCAGCGTCTCGTGCGTGCCCACCGGCGCGTAGATGCGGCAGGGCCGCCCGAGCGGGCCCACCACCTGCTCGTACAGCGGCTCGCCCATGCCGTGCAGGCACTGGAACTCGTACTGGCCCGGCGTGTAGCGCGACGGGTCGGCCATCGTGTAGATCGCGGCCAGCGTGTGGGCGTTGTGCGTGGCGAACTGCGGGTACACCGCGTCGGGCGCGTCGAGCAGGCGGCGCGCGCACGCCAGGTACGACACGTCGGTGTAGGCCTTGCGCGTGTAGACCGGGTAGCCCGCCAGCCCGTCGAGCTGCGCGCGCTTGATCTCGCTGTCCCAGTAGGCGCCCTTCACGAGGCGCACCATGAGCCGGTGGCCGCTGCGGCGCGCGAGGTCGATCACCCAGTCGATCACCAAGGGGCAGCGCTTCTGGTAGCCCTGCACCACGAAGCCGATGCCCTGCCAGCTCGCCAGCGCGGGCTCGAAGCACAGGCGCTCCAGCAGGTCGAGCGAGAGTTCGAGCCGGTCGGCTTCTTCGGCGTCGATGTTCAGGCCGATGTCGTAGTGCAGCGCCAGCAGCGCCAGGTCGCGCAGCACCGGGTACAGCTCGGCCATCACGCGCGTGTACTGCGCGCGGCTGTAGCGCGGGTGCAGCGCCGACAGCTTGATCGAGATGCCCGGCCCGCCGTACACGCCGCGCCCGTTCGAGGCGCGGCCGATGGCGTGGATCGCGTCTTCGTAGGCCGCGCGGTAGCGGCGCGCGTCGTCGGCCGTGAGCGCGGCCTCGCCGAGCATGTCGTACGAATAGCGAAAGCCCTGCGCTTCGAGCGTGCGCGCATGCGCCAGCGCCTGGGCGATGGTTTCGCCGGTGACGAACTGCTCGCCCATCATGCGCATCGCCATGTCCACGCCCTTGCGGATCAGCGGCTCGCCGCCCTTGCCGATCAGCCGCGTGAGCGTGGCCGACAGGCCCGTCTCGCTGTGCGTGGCCACCAGCCTGCCGGTGAGCAGCAGGCCCCAGGTGGCGGCATTGACGAACACCGAGGGGCTGTGCCCCGCGTGCGCCTGCCACTGGCCCTGCGCGATCTTGTCGCGGATGAGCGCGTCGCGCGTGTCGGCGTCGGGAATGCGCAGCAGCGCCTCGGCCAGGCACATCAGCGCCACGCCTTCCTGCGACGACAGCGCGTATTCCTGCAGCAGGCCCTGCACGAGGCCCGAACGGCCGCCGCCGTTTTTGCGCTGGCGCAGCTGGTGGGCGATGCGATGGGCGAGGGCGTGGGCTTCGGCGGCTTGGCCGGCCGGCAGCCGGGCCTGCGTGAGCAGCGGCTGCAGCGCCTCGGATTCGGGCGGCCGGCAGGCGGCCGTGATGCGGGCGCGCAGCGCGGACGGCGCGGCGGGGCCGTCGGCGAAGGTGGCGAAGGCCGAGGGCAGGGGGGCGGGATCGTTGGCGCTCATGGTGCGTCGGTGGTGGTGATGTGTTGGATGATTTCAGCGAACGGCATGAATATTTCTCCAAAGAACAGTCACTTCGACGAGCAAGTCTCTGCGGACTGGACGGCCAGCTTTCAGCCCGGGGTTGACTGAATTTCTATTTCATTGGATATTTAATCCAATATGAAAGAAGAATCAGCGTCACCCCCCAGCCTCAACGACCGCATCGCCCAGCGCGTGCGCGCCCTGCGCGCCGCGCGCGATCTCTCGCTCGACGCCCTGGCCACGCACTGCGGCGTCAGCCGCTCCATGATCTCTCTGATCGAGCGCGGCGAGAGCAGTCCGACGGCCGTGCTGCTCGAAAAACTCGCCACCGGCCTGGGCGTGCCGCTGGCCTCGCTGTTCGAGTCCGACGCGCCGGCCGCCAGCCCGGTGTCGCGCCGCGCCGACCAGCTCGAATGGCGCGATCCGCATTCGGGCTACCTGCGCCGCAACGTCTCGGCCGGCGGCGACGCCTCGCCGATCCAGATCGTCGAGGTGCTGTTTCCGCCCGGCGCGCGCGTGGCCTACGAAACCGGCGCGCGCGAGCCGCGCATCCACCAGCAGGTGTGGGTGCTCGAGGGCTGCATCGAACTCGCGGTCGGCGACCAGCAACACCGGCTCGAAGCGGGCGACTGCCTGGCGCTCGTGCTCGACCAGCCGACGAGCTACTTCAACCCCACCCGCGAGACGGCGCGCTACGCGGTCGTCATCACCAGCGCACCTTCTCACGCATCCAACCGGAAATGACCATGACTGCTGCCACCACCACCCCGCGCCTGCGCGCCCTTTCTTCCGTGACCGAGGCCGAGCTGAACGCGCTGGCCGACGTGCTCATCGACTGCGTCGAGGGCGGCGCCTCGGTGAGCTTCATGCAGCCGCTCACGCCCGAGCGCGCGCGGGCCTTCTGGCGCCACGTGGCCGACGGCGTGGCGCGCGGCGAGCGCGAGCTGCTCGTGGCCGAGGACGACGCAGGCATCGTCGGCACCGTGCAGCTGGTGCTGGCGCAGCCCGAGAACCAGCCGCACCGCGGCGAGGTCGCGAAGATGCTGGTGCACCGCCGCGCGCGCCGCCACGGCCTCGGCGCGCTGTTGATGAAGGGCGCCGAACAGCGCGCACGCGACCACGGCAAGACCCTGCTCGTGCTCGACACCTCCAGCCCCGAGGCCGAGCGGCTGTACACCCGCTGCGGTTGGCAGCGCGTGGGCACCATCCCCGGCTACGCGCTGCTGCCCGACGGCACGCCGTGCGGCACCACCTACTTCTACCGCGCGCTCGGCGACTGACGGCCGTGCGGTCTACAGTCGGCCGGTCCTTTCATTTCCCGTCGCCATGAAACACCCCTTCGCCGAACTGATCGACCTGCACTGCGAGGAAGCCACTGCGGGCACCAGCACCATGACGCTGGTCGTCGCGCCGCAGCACCTGAACCCGCACGAGGTCGTGCACGGCGCCGTGCTCTATGCGCTGGCCGACACGGGCATGGGCACGGCGTTGTACCCCACGCTCGAGGCGGGCGAGATCTGCGCCACCATCGAGATCAAGATGAACTACTTCAAGCCCGTGTTCGAGGGCCAGGTCGTCTGCAGGACCACGCTGCTCAACCGCGGGCGCACCGTCGCCAACCTGGAGTCGCGGCTGTACGTGGGCGAGGTGCTCGTGGGGATGGCGAACGGCAACTACGCGATCTTCCGGCGCAGCCGCGCCGAGGGCTGATGTTCATGGCGTGACGCCGCAGGTGCGCTGGCCTGGCGCCGGCACGCGAACCGGCGCCACCGGCGTCGCCGCGCGCTTTGCCGCCATTACGTGCAGCAGCAGCGCCGCCACCACCATCGCCACGCCGACGATCTCGTGCGTCGCGGGCGGCTTGCCCAGCGCCAAACTCATCAGCAAGGCCGACACCGGCACGAAGTTCAGGAAGGCCGTGCCCGTGACCGCGCCGAGCGCGCGTACGCCGTGGTTGAAGGCCAGCACCGCGAGCGCTGACGGCACCAGTCCCACGTACAGCAGCACCTGCCACGACAGGCGCAGCCCCTGCGCGTCGGGCGCGGGCGATGCGCCCAGCACGGTCATGCCCACCGCCACGGCCAGCAGCAGCGGCCACGAGGCCAGCACCGTGAGCGCGGTGTAGTCCACCGTGTCCAGTGTCGGAAAGCGCGCCGCGCCGCGCGTGTAGACGACCCAGCCCAGCGTGCCGACGAAGGCGATGGCGTCGCCGAGCAGCGTGTCGTGCGACAGGCCTGCGCCGCCGGGCGACAGCAGCCCGGCCACCGTGGCCACGCCGGCCAGCGCCAGCGCGGCGGTCAGCAGCGTCGTGCGCGTCGGGCGCACGCCGTCGAGCCACCAGCGCAGCAGCTGCGTGGTGATCGGCGTGGTGGCGATCAGCACCGCGCCGTGCGAGGGCACCGAGTGCGAGAGCCCGACGAACAGCAGGATGCTGAACACGCCGAAGCCCGCAAAGCCGTGCAGTGCCAGCGGCACCGCATGCCGCCGCAGCTTGTGCCAGCCGCCGCTGCCGCGCAGGCCCAGCAGCGCGGCGAACACCAGCGCCGACAGGGTGTAGCGGATGAGCGTGAGCCACACCGGCGCCACGTGCTGCAGCACGCCCTTGCCGACGAGGAACAGGCTGCCCCAGCTGGCGGTGGCGAAGAGCAGGGCCGAAATGCCCGGCAGGCGTGAGGAAGGGGAGGACACGGGAAGACCTTTCAAGAAAAAAGAGGGAGCGCGTGGCCTGAAGGATGGGGACGGGCCGCCGCGAAGGCCATTCGTTTCTTTGGACAGGGGCTTCCGAAAAAGCGAACGGACGACCGCGTCGCACGCGCTCACAATCCGCGGTCATGGAGCTGTACCAACTGAAGACCTTCGTTGCCATCGCGAAGGAGGGCAACCTGACCCGCGCCGCCGAACGCGTGTTCACCAGCGCCCCGGCCGCCAGCGCGCAGCTCAAGGCGCTCGAAGACGAACTCGGCGTGCGCCTGTTCGAGCGCACGCCGCGCGGCATGTCGCCCACCGCGGCCGGCCGTCGCCTGCTCGAAGAGGCCGAGCGCACGCTGGCCTCGGCCATGCGCATGCAGTCGGCCGCCGACCAGTTGCGCGGCGCGGCGCAGGGCGTGGTGCGCTTCGGCACGGTGGTCGATCCGGTGGCGCTGCGCCTGGGCAGTGTGCTGGTCACGCTGGCGCAGCAGCATCCGCAGGTCACGCTGCAGCTCAAGCAGGGGCTGTCGTACGAAACCCTGGCGGCCGTGCAGCGCGGCGAACTCGACTGCGCCTACGTGCTCAGCGACGCCGAGCGGCTCGAAGGCTTCGAGCTGCGGCGCCTGGGCGTGGTCGACCTGGCCGTGGGCCTGCCGCTGGCCGTGGCGCAGGCGCACCCCGAGCTCACGCTCGAACAGCTCACCGACCTGACCTGGGTCGGCACGCCGCCCTCGTGCATCCTGCGCGCGCACCTCGAGAAGCTGTTCGCCTCGGCCGGGCGCGACTACCGCCAGGGCGTCACCGGCGACGGCGAGAGCGCCATCCGCAGCATGGTCGCCAGCGGCATGGGCGCGGGCCTGATGCGGCTGGACCAGGCCGAGCAAGGCGAGCGCCAGGGCGAACTGAAGATCTGGAACGGTTGGCGCTCACACACCTGGCTGTGCTGGGTCGCGCCGGCTGGCGGCCAGCGATCGGCGGCGGTCGAGGCCGTGCGCGGCGCGGTGTTCGACGCCTGGGCGTGACCCGGGCCTGATCCGGGTCCGACGTCGCCCCGGATTTCCGCAGTGGCAGGCCGCGCCCTGGCCTGTCATCATTCGCGGCGCATGACTCACCAAGCTCCCGTCCCCCTCGCCGATCTGTTGAACCGCGCCAGGCAGGCCCTGGCCACCCCGGACGGGGCGCTGCCCCCGGCCCCGCCCGCCACCGACGAGGCCGGCTGCGTGGTGTTCCTCGCGATGGGCGAGGGCGAAAGCCGTGCCCGCGTCGTCATGGGCCGCGGCCCCGACACCGAGGCCGCGTGGCAGGCCGCCGCCGAGGCGCTGGCCGTGAAAGCGAAGCGCGCCGAACGACCGGCGCAGCGGCTGCGCGCGGAGATCGTCGAGCGCACCACGCCGATGACCTGGGGCGAACTGAAGGCGCGGCTGGCGCAGACCAAGCGCAACTACTTCAACGAAGGCATCGCGCTCGACGCGCGCTTCGAGACCGCGCTGCTCGCGCAGGAGATGCACGGCAGTGCCGTGCTCTACAACGGCACGGTCGACCACGCGGAGCCCAACAACGGCAACCTGCGCACGCACACCAAGCGCCGCTTCGGCGACGAGCGCGACTTTCCCACCGACGACGCCGCGCCCGTGTGGTGCTTCACCACGCGCGCCGTGTACGTCGATGCCGAGGGCGCGTGGCCGCTCACGGCCGAAGGGCAGGCCGCGGGCTTTCGCACGCTCACCGACTGGAACGCGGCGCAGGTGCGCGCGCTGGTCGATTCGGCGAGCGACTACCTGGCCGAACAGGTCAAGCCCACGGGCGAGTTCCACTACGGCTGGTTCCCCTGCTTCGACCGCGCGATTCCCACCTACAACACGCTGCGCCACGCCAGCTCCACCTACGCCATGCTCGAAGGCTGGGAGCTCACGCGCAGCGACGTGCAGAAGGCCGCCATCGACCGCGCGCTGGCCTTCCTGAGCCAGCGGCTGATCCGCCGCGCCACGCTGGCCGACGGCACGCAGGCCGCGTTCCTGGTCGACATCGGCAACGAGATCAAGCTCGGCGGCAATGCCGTGTGCCTGCTGGCGCTGGTGAAGTACACCGAGCTCACCGGCGATGCGCAGTACCAGCCGCTGATGGAGCAGCTGGCGCTGGGCATCCGCTCCATGCAGGACCCCGAGACCGGCCGCTTCGTGCACGTGCTCAACCACCCGGGGCTCGACGTGAAGGAGCCCTACCGCATCATCTATTACGACGGCGAGGCGGCCTTCGGGCTGATGCGGCTGTACGGCCTCACGCGCGACGCGCGCTGGCTCGCGGTGGTCGAGAAGGCCTTCGAGCATTTCATCGCGGCGGGCCACTGGCGCGCGCACGACCACTGGCTGAGCTACTGCGTCAACGAGCTCACGCGCTTCAAGCCTGAGACGCGCTACTACCAGTTCGGCCTGCAGAACATGGCGGGCCACCTGGACTTCGTGCTGGAGCGCATCACCACCTTCCCCACGCTGCTCGAGCTGATGATGGCCGCGCGCGAGATGGTGCTGCGGCTGGAAGCCGACCCGGCCCTGCGCCCGCTGCTTGCGGGGCTCGATCGCCACAAGTTCGACCGCGCGCTGGAGCACCGCGCGCGCTACCTCGCCAACGGCCACTTCTGGCCCGAGCTGGCGATGTTCTTCCGCCACCCCGACCGCATCGCGGGCGCGTTCTTCATCAAGCACCACAGCTTCCGCGTGCGCATCGACGACGTGGAGCATTACCTGTCGGGCTACGTGGCCTACCACCGGCTGCTCGAGGCGCGCGAGGCGCAGCAGCAGAGCGCGCAGCTCTCGCAAGCCGCGGCCGAGCCAGCCGCACCGCGCGGGCTCGAAGGCACCGTGCTGTGGGGCGGCGACGTCAACCTGGGCCGCCGCCAGCACTACCGCATGCACGAGCTGGGCGGCCCCGCCCGCATGCTCGGCGACATTCCCGCGCTGCGCGAGGCCGACCTGCGCATCGTGAACCTCGAATGCGTGGTCGCCACCACGGGCGCGCAGGGCGTCGAGAAGGACGAGGGCGGCCCGTACTACTACCGTGCGCGGCCCGAGATGCTCGCGGTGCTGACCGAGGCCGGCATCGACATGGTCGCCACGGCCAACAACCACAGCGGCGACTACGGCCCCGAGGCGCTGCTGGAGCAGCACGGGCTGCTCAACGCCGCCGCCATCGCCTTCGCCGGCACCGGGCCTGATCTCGACTCGGCGCTGCGCCCCGCCTTCCGGCAAGCCGGTGGGCTGCGCGTGGCGCTGTTCTCGCTCGACGCCACGCAGCCGCGCTTCGCCGCCACTGCGCAGCGCCCCGGCGCAGCCTGGCTGTCGCTCGATGACCCGGCGGCCTGGCGCGCCACGCTCGCGCCGCGCATCGCCGCCGCACGCCACGAGGCCGACGTGGTGCTGGTGGCGGTGCATTGGGGCGAGAACCTGGAGACCGCGCCCTCGCGCGCCGAGATCGCCGTCGGCCATGCCATCGTCGAAGCCGGCGCCGACGCGGTGCTCGGCACCTCGGCCCACGTGCTGCAGGGCATCGAGGTCCATCAGGGCCGGCCGATCCTGCACGACGCGGGCGATTTGCTGTTCGACGCCATCCGCAACGACCTCGCGGACTCCGGCGTGTTCTCGCTGCGCCTCGGCCCGCACGGCGTCGAAGAGGTGGTGTTCACGCCGGTGGGCGTGGGCTTCGGCTACTCGCAGCAGCTTGCGGGCGAGGCGGCGCAGGCCGCGAGCGCGCGCTTTGCCGAACTGTGCCGCGCGCTCGGCACCGAGATGACGGCGCGGCCTGATGGCCGCTGCGCGCTGCAGCTGTCGCCGCCCGAACG
>NZ_BCUS01000185.1 GCF_001591345.1 Variovorax boronicumulans NBRC 103145
GGCGGGCTGGCGCGACGCTTCGGCGCCGGGCTGCGCGAGGCGCTCGACATCGCCTGGGGCCTGCGCCCCGAAAGCCACGCCTGGCTCACGCTGCCCGACGTGTTCGAGCAGAAGCTCGAACTGCCCGCGCTGGCCGAGACCGGGCCCGAACTCATGTGGTCGGCCAACCGCCTGCTCTCGGCACTGCAGATCTGGCTGCGCGCCCGCCAGCGCGGCGCGCGTGCGCTCGAACTGCAATGGACGCTCGATCTGCGGCGCCTCAACGGCGTGACCCTGCCGCCGCACCAGCAGCTCACCGTGCGCACGGCCGAGCCCACGCAGGACATGGCGCACCTGCGCCGCCTGCTGTCCGAAAAACTCGCGCTCACCACGCTGGCCGCACCCGCGAGCTGGCTGAAGCTGCGCACGCTCGAAACCGATCCGCTGGCCGGCGCCAGCACCAGCTTCCTGCCGGAAGACAACCGCAAGGGCGACAAGCTGCACGAGATGGTCGAACGGCTCAGCGTGCGGCTCGGCGCCGACCAGGTGGTGGTGCCGCTCGCGCAGGCCGACCACCGACCCGAGCGCCAGCAGCGGTGGCGGCCCGCGCTGCAGAAAGAGAAAACGCCTGCTCCCGACAAGGCCCGCAAGGAAGCCGCCTCGCAGCCCGATGCGATCTACCCGCCCTGGCTGCTGCCCGAACCCTTGCGGCTCGAGATGGACGGCGAGCGCCCGTGCTACTGCGGGCCGCTGCGCAAGCTGGTCGGGCCGCAGCGCGTCGAGGCCGGCTGGTGGGGCGGCGAAGAAGACGGCGGCCAGCCCGCGATGCGCGACTACTACGTGGCCGAAAGCCCCGAGGCCGGCCTGGTGTGGATCTTTCGCGAGCGGCCCGCCACGCGCTTTTCGTCGGGCGAGGTGCGCTGGTATCTGCAAGGCTTCTATGCCTGACCTGAGCGGCAAGGAAGAGCGCAAGCGCCAGCCTGCCAAGGTGCATGTGCTGCCGCAACGGCAGAAGCCGGTGCCGGGGTTGCCCGACTACGCCGAGCTGCACTGCCTCACGAACTTCAGCTTCCAGCGCGGCGCATCGATGCCCGAGGACATGGTGGAGCGCGCCTATCACCTGGGCTACTCGGCGCTGGCGATCACCGATGAATGCTCGGTGGCGGGCATCGTGCGTGCCTATGTCGCATTGCGTGATCTGCCTGCGAAGCTCGACGAGTACGAGCGCGAGCACCCGGATGAACCACCGATCCCGCGCAACCCCGCCTTCCGCCTGCTGTTCGGCAGCGAATTCCACTTCGAGCGCTTCAAGCTCGTGGTGATCGCGAACGACACCGAAGGCTGGGGCAACCTCTGCGAGTTCATCACCGCTGCGCGCAACACCGAATTGCCCAAGGGCGAGTACCGCGTGAGCTGGGAGGGCAGCGACGTGGCTTCGCTGCAGGACTGCCAGGTGCTCTTCGTGCCGCACCGTCCGCCGGGTGGTATGCCGGATGCAGCCTCCTTGCAGGAAGACCTGGCAGCGGCCAAGGCGCTGTACGGCGACAGCCTCTGGCTGGCCGTGGAGCTGTTCAACGAGTTCGACGACGACCTGTGGTTCGTCACGCTGATGCAGGCGGGCGAGCAGACGGGCGTGCCGCTCGTGGCGGCTGGCGACGTGCACATGCACGTGCGTGCCTGCAAGCCGCTGCACGACGTGTTGACGGCCGTGCGCGAGGGTAAGACCGTCGCCGAGTGCGGCTTTGCGCTGCAGTCGAATGCGGAGCGGCACCTGCGTCAGCGGGTGCGGCTGGCAGAGCTTTATCTGCCCGACATGCTGGCGAACACGCTGGTGGTGGCCGGGCGGTGCAGGTTCGATCCGAAGGTGATTCGCGACAACTACAAGTACCCGCTCGAAACCGTGGGAAACAGCGAGACACCCTTGCAGACGCTGGTGCGCAAGACCTGGGAAGGGGCGGCAATGCGCTATCCGGGCGGCATTACCGACAAGGTGCGCGCGCAGGTAGAGAAAGAGCTCGTGCTGATCGCCGAGCTCAAGTACGAGATGTTCTTTCTCACGGTGGAGGACATCGTGCGTTTCGCGCGTTCGCAGGACATCCTCTGCCAGGGGCGCGGCTCTTCGGCCAACTCGGCGGTGTGCTACTGCCTCGGCATCACCGCCGTCAACCCCGACAAGGCCACCTTGCTGTTCGAGCGCTTTCTGAGCCGCCATCGCAATGAGCCGCCCGACATCGACGTCGACTTCGAGCATCAGAAACGCGAACTCGTCATCCAGTACATCTACGAGAAGTACGGCCGCGAGCGCGCCGCCATCGCCGCCGTCGTCATCTGCTACCGCTCGCGCAGCGCCTTGCGCGACGTCGGCAAGGCCATCGGCATCGACGAGCGATTGGTCGACGAGTTCGCCAAGGACCACTACTGGTTCGACGACACCGTGCTTGGCGAGCAGCTCGACAAGGCTGCCGCGCGCGTCGGGGTGAAGGAAGACCGGCTCAAGCTGGTGCAATGGATCGAGATGACGCAGCGGCTCAAGGGCTTTCCGCGCCACCTGAGCCAGCACGTCGGCGGCTTCGTGCTCACGCACACCAAGCTCACGCGGCTGGTGCCGATCGAGAAGGCGTCGATGAAAGACCGCTCCGTCATCCAGTGGGAAAAGGACGACCTCGAAGCCATGGGGATGCTCAAGGTCGACGTGCTCGCGCTCGGCATGCTGAGCGCCATCCGCCGCGGGCTCGACCACATGAACCGCTGGCGGGGCTCGATGGTGGAGATGCACCACGTCCCCCACGACGACCCGAAGGTGTTCGACATGATCTGCGACGCTGACACCATCGGCGTGTTCCAGATCGAGAGCCGCGCGCAGATGTCGATGCTGCCGCGCCTGAAGCCGCGCACCTATGAAGACCTGGTGATCGAGGTCGCGATCGTGCGGCCCGGGCCCATCCAGGGCGGCATGGTGCATCCGTATCTGAAGCAGCGCGAGCGGGTGGCCAAGGGCTTGGCGATCCACTACGAGAAGGAAGCGCTTCGCCCCGCACTGGAGCGCACGCTGGGCATCCCGATCTTCCAGGAGCAGGTGATGCAGATCGCAATGATCGCGGCCGGATTCAGCGCCGACGAAGCCGACCAGCTGCGCCGCGCCATGGCCGCGTGGAAGCGCAAGGGCGGCCTGGGCAAGTTCCACGACAAGCTGGTCAAGGGCATGACCGCCAACGACTACAAGGAAACTTTCGCCGAAGCCATCTTCAAGCAGATCCTCGGCTTCGGCGACTACGGCTTCCCCGAAAGCCACGCCGCGAGCTTCGCGCTGCTCGTCACCATCAGCAGCTGGCTCAAGAACTACGAACCCGCCTGCTTCCTCGCCGCACTGCTCGACTCGCAGCCGATGGGCTTCTACAGCCCCTCGCAACTGGTGCAGGACGCGCGCCGCCATGGCGTCGAGGTGCGGGCGGTCGACGTCACGTGCAGCGAGATCGACACCACGCTCGAAGCCCGCGCGCCCGATGCACCGCGCATGCCCGCGGGTACCGACACGCGCTATGCCGACCGCCTCGGTAACGACAACCAGCCCGCGGTTCGGCTGGGCCTGAACCGGGTCTTGGGCCTCAGCGACGCCGGCGCCGAGCGCCTGCTGAAAGCCCGCGCACAAGCGCCTTTCATCAGCACCGAAGACCTGGCCCTGCGCGCCGAACTCGAAGGCAAGGACATGGCCGCGCTCGCGGCGGCCGATGCGCTGATGTCGCTCTCGGGCCATCGGCGCCAGCAGGTGTGGGACGCCACCGCGCAGCATCGCTCGTCGGCCCTGCTCAAGGGCGTGCCGATCCACGAACAGGCGCTGCTCCTGCCGGCCGCGCCCGAGGGCGAAGAAATCGTCGGCGACTACGCGGCGTTGGGCCTCACGCTGCGCCGCCATCCGCTCGCGCTGCTGCGCCCGCGCCTGGCGCGCATGCGGCTCCTGAGCGCGGTGGAACTGCGCGCCGCGCGCAGCGGCCAGACCGTGCGCGCCTGCGGCATCGTCAAGGGTCGGCAGCGGCCCGGCACCGCCAACGGCACCATCTTCGTCACGCTGGAGGACGAGACCGGCAACGTCAACGTGATCGTCTGGAGCCACGTCATCGAGGCCTGGCGCGAGCCGCTGCTCAAGTCGCACCTGCTCGCGGTGCAGGGCACCTGGCAGCGCGACGACGACAGCGGCGGCAAGGTGCAGCACCTGATCGCCACGGGCTTCAAGGACCTCACGCCGCTGCTGGGCCGGCTGGCGCAGAGCAACACCAGCCGCGACTTCCACTGAGGCATTGCGAATGCAACCGATCGTTCCATGCCTCGCGCCGCCCCTCACTTTTCGCTAACCTGTTCCTCCCATGTCCGCACTCGCCGCAACCGCCGCAATCGCTCTTGCCGATGAGGTCGTCGCCACGCCGATCGGCCCGCCGCCGCCCGCGCCCGATGTGCCCATGCCGCCACCGCCGCCGCCCGTGCCGCCGCCCGAAGGCGATCCGCCGCCCACGGTGCCCCCGGTGACGGACCCCGGTTTTCCGCCGCCGGTGAGCGACCCGCCGCCCCTGCAGACGGCCGTGCCCTTCGGCAAGCCCCACGCGCGGCGCCTGCGCGAGATCTACCGCTCGGCTGGCTGGCCCTGCTGCGACACCATCGAGGTCGAGCTGCTCGCGGGCGGTTTTCTCGAACGCGTGCGCAGTGCACTGGGCCACGAGACGCTGCGCGTGACCGACGCGGGCATTGCGCGCATCGCCACCACGCTCACCGTCAACCGCGCGGCGCTGTCGCCGCACGAGGCGCTGGTGGAGCGCGTGGCGCGCGAGATGACGCGTGGCGGTCGCATCGCCTGGCGCGGCCTGGGGCTGCGCGCCCGGCTGCCGCCGCTCGAAGAGGGCGGCAAGCCGCGCTGGTGCATGGCGCGGCCCGACGTCTTCTCGATCCGCAACACCAGCGTCGAGGCCTATGCGCACCCGATCGTGCACGAGGTGAAGGTCAGCCGCGCCGACCTGCTGGGCGACCTGCGCAAGCCCGACAAGCGCGCGGCCTACCTCGACCTGGGCGGCGAGTGCTGGTACGTGCTGGGCAACGACGCCAAGGGCCGCTGCATCGCGTCGCCCGACGAGATCCCGGCCGAATGCGGCGTGATGGTGCTCGAGGGCGAGCGCCTCGTGGTGGCGCGCGCCGCGGTGCACCGCGCCTTCGAGCGCATTCCTTTTTCGGTGTGGCTGGCGCTGGCCAAGGCGCAGCCCGTGGCGGGCTTCGAGGACGACGCGCAGGACCTGCTGATCTGAGCGGCGCCCTTCATGTGTTTCAGGTGATGGCGTCGTAGTCGCGGTGCGCGACGGCGACCACGTTGCCCGGCTCGAACTGGCTCGCCATCTGACGCAGGCCTTCCTCGCGGTCTTCGCGGCTGGCCTGCGGGTCGAACATCTGGTCGCAGAACTCGAGCAGGTCGCGCACGATGCGTTCGTGGCGGTAGTAGGCGAGGGCGAGCGTGTCGACCACTTCGTTCGTGCCGTAGCCCTGGAAGAACAGTGCCGCTTCGCGCGGCTGGTTCCACACGCCGCCGACCCCGCCGCCGATGAACATCAGGTCGCGCTCCTTGGGCGCGAGGATCAGCGTGTCCCAATCGACGATGCACAGGCGGTCGTCGTCGCCCAGCAGCACGTTGCCCGCGTGCAGGTCGGCGTGGCACAGCACCTGCGGCAGCGACTTCTCGAGCAGGATCGAGGCAAGCTGTTCGCTGCGGTAGACGATCGAATCGATTTCTTCGTCGTGCACGTCCCAGAAGGCGAGGAAGCGCTTGACCAGATCGTCGCCGGCCACGCCGTTGATGAAGCGGCGCTGGTAGCGGCGCACGCCTTCGCGCCAGTGGTGCGAGTAGCTTTCGCGCGGCAGGCCTGCCCGCAGCGATTCGGGCAGTTCGGTGCGGTGGATGGTGCTCAGCGTGGTGCCGAGCAAGGTCCATTGCCGGTCGGTCGGCGCGCGCGTGAAGCCGTCAGCGCCGTCGAAGAAAGGGTAGAGCGCCCAGTCGAAGCCCTGATCCTGCACGTTGAGTCGCCGCGTGCGCGTGAGCAGCGGGGCCATCACGGCGTCGATGCCATAGGTGTGATGCAGCACGGCCGGCACGTCGACCACGGCGGGCGTGAAACCGCCGCGCCGCAGCTTGAGAAAGTACGCGCGGCCGTCCGATGCCTCGATGCGGAACGCGGCCGAATCGACGTCGGCGCCCAGCGGCAGGAATTCGGCGCGTGTCGCCTGCAGGCCCCAGTGGCTGGCGAGGCAGGCGCCGATGGCATCGTTCAACAAGGCGGGCGGCGTCAGCATGCGGGGTAGGCGTCCAGGAGTTCGTGGCGAAAGGGATGCGTGAAGTGCGAGCGGACCAGCCGGAACTCGCGCACCGTCCAGTGGATCGGTGGCAACTGCCCAGGGCACGCGGCGCGCTCGCTTTTCCGCGCAATTGTGACGTGAGGCGTCCAGCCGCGAGCGTAGGAAATGAAGCCGGCTTGCTGCAGCGCGCACGTCAGCGCGTCGTGGAATTCGCGCAGCCCGTCGTGTGCCGCGGGACGGACCACGGAGATGTCGTTGCGCCAGGTGCCGGAGCTGTCGAGTGTGAGTTCCAGCGGTGGCATCGGCACGCGGGCCAGCGTGTCGCGCAGGCGTTGCTCGGCCTCGCCCTGATGATCGGGCAGGTAATACAGCGTGAGGTGCAGCCCTTGAGCCGCAGACAGGGTGCAGCCGCGCGGCCACCACCAGTCTTCGCGGTGCGCCAGGATTTCGGCGCGCACGTTCGCCGTGGGAAAGAGGCCGATGAGGAGGCGGCGGCGGACGGCCACGGCATCACCTTCAGGCCTCGGGCGGCCACCAGTGCGCGGCCGTGGTCTGGAGCACGCGAGCGGCCTGGGCGCGGATGTCCAGGCTGTCGCCTGGGCCCTTGTCGCGCGTGACCTTGAAGGGCCAGGTCGAGATCCGGCCCGTACTGGCGGTGGTGCGCGAACGCGACTGCAACGGATGCTGTCGCGAGGAGAAAAAAAGCACCTGCGCCGAGGGCGCAGGCGGGTTGGCGGTGGTCATGGCGTCGCCTCGAATGTTGTTCTTGGAGACGAGCCATTCTAGAGAAAAGACTGTATTTATGTACAGTATATTTGCAGTCTATCGAAGATCGTTGCCGAGCAGGGCGTCGAGGTCGATGGCCGCCGCCATCGCCCGGTAGCCGGCGTCGCCGGGATGCAGGTGGTCGCCCGAATCCATGGCGGCTTTCAGCCGCGTCGGCCGGGCCGGGTCGCGCAGCAGGGCGTCGACATCGACCACCGCGTCGAAGGCGCCGCCTTCGCGGATCCAGCGGTTGATGGCCTGGCGCACCTTGTCTTTCTCGGGCGAGTGGTGGCCGGCCAGCGGCGTGCCTTCGAGCGCGCGTTCGTTGGGCGGAATCGTCGCGCCCACGATGCGCACGTTGTGGGCGTGGGCCATCTCGATCAGCTGGCGAAAGCCCTGGATCACGGCCTCGGCGCGCACCGCGGGTTCCTGCGGCGCGAAGGGGCCGCCGGGCCAGCCGATGTCGTTGGTGCCCAGCAGCACGACCATTGCGCGCACGCCGGGCTGCGCAAACACATCGCGGCCCGCGCGTTCGAGTGCCGCGCGGCCCATGCCGTCCTTCAGCAGCCGGCCGCCCGAGATGCCGGCGTTGAGCACGCCCACGCCGCGCGGCGCGAGCCGTTCGGCCAGCGCGTCGGGCCAGCGCGTGTGGGCGCTGGGCGTCGAGCCGTTGCCGTCCGTGATCGAGTCGCCCAGCGCGACGACGGTGACGGGCGCTTGCGGCGTCTCGACGATCAGGCCGCTCACGTAGACGCGGGTGCTCCACGATGTGGCGGCGGCCGGCAGTCGCGCCGCGGCGCTCAGGTCGCCATCGGCGATGTACAGCGTCTGCCGCGCGTCGAAGTGAAAGCCCGCGGGCTGGCTGGGTTCCGGCAGGTAGAGCGACACGGCCACCTCGCTCAGCGCGGGCAGCGGCAGGTCGACCGGGTCGCTCACGAGGCGCGCGCCGGGCGGCAGC
>NZ_BCUS01000186.1 GCF_001591345.1 Variovorax boronicumulans NBRC 103145
GCAGGTGCCGGGGCGGGCTTTGCAGCCGGTGCCGGCGCGGGCGTCGTCGTGGCCGAAGCCACGAGGGTCGAGCCCTTCGAGCCGGCCGCCGGCGGAGCGGTGAAGAGCGTACGGATCACGGCCAGCTTGGGCTGCACCGCGGTGTTGTTCTGGTCGAGCTGCAGCGCCTTGCTGTAGGCCTGGCTGGCCAGCCGCGCGTACACGTCGCCGAGGTTTTCCTGGGCGGTGGCGTAGCTGGGGTTGGTGCGAATGGCGCTTTCGAGGGCGTTGCGGGCCTTGTCGAACTGGTTCTGGCTCGCGTAGATGACGGCGAGGTTGTTGAACGGCTCGGGCAGCTCGGGCGCGTCCTGCGTGAGCTGGGTGAAGGCGGCGATTGCCTCGGCGCGCTTGCCGGTGTCGAGCTGGATCACGCCCTTCAGGAAGCGCATCTGCGGATCGCGCGGCTTGTCCTTGAGGAAGGCCTCGGCCTTGGTCATGGCTTCGTCGAGCTTGCCGGACTGCATCAGGCGGTCGACCTCTTCGTGCTCGGTCGCGGCCAGCGCGGGAAGCGCGGCGCCGCAGGCCGCAACGGCCAGGAACAGGGCGCGCACGGTGGGGGAGAAGCTGAAGCGGGCGCGAGGCCGGGGGCTCTTGGGCATTGCGGACAAGACCTCGTTGCGTTGGTGGGGAAGGGGAATGCGGCAGGCATTGTAAATGCGCCCGTCACCTCTGGATACCAAGCTGACGGAGCCCTGCGATGGCCCTATTCACAGTTGTGCCGAACTTGTGCGCTGCAGCATCATCATGTAACGTCTCGTAAGCAAAATGCACGTGTTTACCCTGATTTTTCCAACCCTCCGGAGTCCGTTTTGAAGATCACCAAACGCCGCCTGCTCGAAGGCGGCGCTGCAGCCATTGCCACCTCGCTGTTCACGCCGGCCTCGTGGGCCCAGCGCGCAGCAGGCGGCGATGCCGCCTGGCCAACCAAGCCCGTGCGCATCCTCGTGGGCTTTCCGGCGGGCGCCTCGCCCGACCTGGCGGCACGCGCCATCGCCGAGCCGCTCTCGAAGCTCCTGCGCCAGCCGGTGACGGTGGAGAACAAGCCCGGCGCCAGCGGCAACCTCGTGGCGGCCGAAGTGGCCAAGGCCACGGACGACCACACGATCGGCGCGCTGATCAACGGCAACCTCACGATCGCCAAGCTGCTGAACCCGTCGCTCGACTTCGACCCAGAGAAAGACTTCGCACCCGTCGGCCTGATCGGCACCGCGCCGCTGGTGCTGGTGGTGTCGGGCAGCGCCACGGGCAAGTCTGCAGCCGACCTGCTGCTGTGGGTGCGCAACCTGGGCAGCGCCGGCAAGTACGGCACGCCGGGCGTGGGCACGGTGGGCCACCTGGGCATGGAGCTGCTCAAGAGCCGCGCGGCCATCACCGCGCAGCACAAGCCCTACACGGGCAACCCGCAGGTGATCGCCGGCATCCTCGCGGGCGAGATCCAGCTGGCGCTGCTGCCGCCGGGCCTGGCGATGCCGCACGTGAAGTCGGGCAAGCTCAAGGCCATCGGCGTGACCTCGCCCGAGCGCAGCCCGCTGGTCAACGAGCTGCCGACGATCCGCGACGCCGACGTGCGCGGCGCCGACCTCGAGATCTGGACCGCGCTCGCTGCGCCCGCGAGCATGAAGCCGGCGGCTGTGACCAAGCTCAACGCCGCGCTGGTCGAGGTGATCAGTTCGCCCGAGGTGAGCGGCGAGCTGCTCAAGACCGGCTGGCAGGCGCAGCCCGGTTCGCCCGACACGCTGGCCAAGCGCATGCGCGCCGACACCACGCGCCTTGGTGGCGTGATCCTCATGAAGGGCATTCGCTCCGAGGCTTGAGCCTTCGCGAGGGCGACCGCGCTGCGGCTACAGCAGCGCCGACACCTGCCGTGCCGCATCGATCAGCGCCGGCAGCATCGTCTCCTGCATCACCTTCGCACTCGTGCGGTTCGCCTGCCCGCTGATGTTCAGTGCGGCCACCATGCGGCCCTGCCGGTTCACGATGGGCGCGGCCACGGAGATCAGGCCTTCTTCCAGTTCCTGGTTCACCAGGCACCACTGCTGCTTGCGCGCCTGGGTCACCTTGGCCATGAGCGCGTCGATGTCGGTCACGGTGTGCTTGGTCAGCGCTTCGAGGTTCGAGGCCTCGAGGCGCGCGCGCACCTCGTCGTCGCTCAAGTCGGCCAGCAGCAGGCGGCCCAACGAGGTGCAGTACGCCGGCAGCCGCGAGCCCACGCCCAGGCTGATGCGCATGATCTTCTGCGTCGGCACGCGCAGCACGTAGACGATGTCGGTCGCGTCGAGCACGGCGGCCGAGCACGACTCCTGCACCTGCTGCACCAGCGCTTCCATCACGGGCTCGGCGCGGTTCCAGATCGGCATCGACGACAGGTAGGCAAAGCCCAGGTCGAGGATGCGCGGCGTGAGCGTGAAGAGCTTGCCGTCGGTCACCACATAGCCCAGCGTCTGCAGCGTGAGAAGAATGCGCCGCGCCCCCGCACGCGTGAGGCCGCTGCCGGCCGCCACCTCGCTCAGGGTCTGGTGCGGTGCGCTCGCGCTGAACGAGCGGATCACCTGCAGGCCGCGCGCAAAAGACTGCACGTAGCTGTCGCCAGGGGCGGGCGTGTCGGCGGTGGAAGTGACGGAAACGGGGTGGGTTGCCATGGCGAGCGATCCTCTCTAAAATTCATTATACGAACAAAAGTTCTTTAGGCGAACAAATTGCGGTTTGCGAGGGTTCGTGAATTCGGCAGGGTGTTCGCACCGTTCGGTTTCTTCCTTCACTCCCGGAGACAGGCTTCATGATCAACAAGATCGCGCGCTCGGTCGCCGATGCCCTGGCAGGCATCCAAGACGGCGCCACGGTGCTCATCGGCGGTTTCGGCACCGCCGGCATTCCAGGCGAACTCATCGACGGCCTCGTCGAGCAGGGCGCCAAGGACCTCACGGTCGTCAACAACAACGCAGGCAATGGAGAGACCGGCCTGGCGGCGCTGCTCAAGGCCGGCCGCGTGCGCAAGATCATCTGCAGCTTTCCGCGCCAGGCCGACAGCCAGGTGTTCGACGGCCTGTACCGCAGCGGCAAGATCGAACTCGAACTGGTGCCCCAGGGCAACCTCGCCGAGCGCATCCGTGCGGCGGGTGCTGGCATCGGCGCCTTCTTCTGCCCCACGGGCTACGGCACGCAGCTCGCAGGCAACCGCGAAACGCGCGAGATCGACGGCGTGCAGTACGTGCTCGAGTACCCCATCCACGGCGACGTGGCGCTCATCAAGGCCGAGCGCGGCGACCGCTGGGGCAACCTGGTCTACCGCAAGGCCGCGCGCAACTTCGGCCCCGTGATGGCCATGGCCGCGAAGAAGACCATTGCCACCGTGCACGACATCGCCGAGCTCGGCACCCTCGACCCCGAGACCATCGTGACCCCGGGCATCTTCGTGCACCAGGTGGTGCGCATCGAACGTGTCGCCACGCAAGCGGGTGGCTTCAAGAAGGCAGCATGACCATGGCATACACCCGTCGCACCAAAGACCAGTTGGCAGCCCGCGTCGCACAAGACATCTTCGACGGCGCCGTCGTCAACCTCGGCATCGGCCAGCCCACGCTCGTGGCCAACCACCTGCCGCAGGGCCGCGAGGTCATCCTGCAAAGCGAGAACGGCATCCTCGGCATGGGCCCCGCGCCCGAGGCCGGCGAAGAAGACTACGACCTCATCAACGCCGGCAAGCAGCCCGTCACGCTGCTGCCGGGCGGCTCGTTCTTTCATCACTCGGACAGCTTCGCGATGATGCGCGGCGGCCACCTCGACATCTGCGTGCTCGGCGCGTTCCAGGTGTCGGCCACCGGCGACCTCGCCAACTGGCACACGGGCGAGAAAGACGCCATTCCCGCGGTCGGCGGCGCAATGGACCTGGCCATCGGCGCCAAGCAGACGTGGGTCATGATGGATTTGCTCACCAAGCAGGGCGCGAGCAAGCTGGTGCAGCAGTGCACCTATCCGCTCACCGGCATCGGCTGCGTCAAGCGCGTGTACTCCGACCTCGCCACGCTCGAGTGCACGCCGCAGGGCCTGAAGCTCGTCGACACCGTCGAGGGCCTGAGCCGCGAAGAACTCGAGACGCTGGTCGGCCTTCCGATCGCCGCCTGATCCCATCCAAGCCATCAGAGAGAGACAACTCACATGACCACCCAAGCCTTCATCTGCGACGCCGTCCGCACCCCCTTCGGCCGCTACGGCGGTTCGCTCAGCAGCGTGCGCACCGACGACCTCGGCGCCGTGCCGCTGCGCGCCCTCATCGAGCGCAACAAGAACGTCGACTGGCAGGCCGTGAGCGACGTGCTCTACGGTTGCGCCAACCAGGCCGGCGAAGACAACCGCAACGTCGCGCGCATGTCGGCGCTGCTCGCGGGCCTGCCGATCGAAGTGGGCGGCGGCACCATCAACCGCCTGTGCGGTTCGGGCCTCGATGCACTGGGCACCGCCGCGCGCGCCATCCGCGCCGGTGAAGCCGGCCTCATGATCGCTGGCGGCGTCGAAAGCATGAGCCGCGCGCCCTTCGTCATGCCCAAGGCCGAGAGCGCCTTCAGCCGCAACAACGCGGTGTACGACACCACCATCGGCTGGCGCTTCGTCAACAAGCTCATGAAGGCGCAGTACGGCGTCGACTCGATGCCCGAGACGGCCGAGAACGTGGCCACCGACTACAAGATCGAGCGCGAGGCGCAAGACCTGATGGCGCTCAACTCGCAGCTGCGCGCCGTCGCTTCGCAGAAGTCCGGCTTCTTCGACGCCGAGATCGTGCCCGTGAGCGTGCCCCAGAAGAAGGGCGACGCCCTCATCGTCAACAAGGACGAGCATCCGCGTGACACCACGCTGGAGGCGCTGGCCAAGCTCAAGCCCATCGTGCGCCCCGACGGCACCGTCACCGCCGGCAATGCCAGCGGCGTGAACGACGGCGCCTGCGCGCTGCTGCTGGCCGACGAAGCCAGCGCCGCCAAGCACGGCCTCACGCCGCGCGCCCGCGTGGTCGGCATGGCCACGGCCGGCGTCGCGCCGCGCATCATGGGCATCGGCCCGGCGCCCGCCACGCAGAAGGTGCTGGCGCTCACCGGCCTCACGCTCGACCAGATCGACGTCATCGAACTCAACGAAGCCTTCGCCGCACAAGGCCTCGCCGTGCTGCGCCTCTTGGGCCTGAAGGACGACGACGCGCGCGTGAACATCAACGGCGGCGCCATCGCACTGGGTCACCCGCTCGGCGCCAGCGGCGCACGCCTGGCCACCACCGCGGTGAACCAGCTGCACAAGGGCGGCGGCCGCTACGCGCTGTGCACGATGTGCATCGGCGTGGGGCAGGGCATTGCCGTGATCCTGGAACGCGTCTGATGGCGTTCGCCCGACGCGAGCTGCTGCTGGGCCTGCTGGCAGCAGCGGGCCTGCCTGCGCATGCACAGCAGCAGGCCGACGGCAAGCCGATCCGCATCGTCGTGCCCTTCGCGGCTGGCGGCGGCAACGACGTGTTCGCACGCCAGATGGCCAAGGGCCTGGGCGAGGTGCGCAAGTCGGGCGTCATCGTCGACAACAAGCCCGGCGCGGGCGGCAACCTCGGCACCGAGCAGGTGGTGCGCAGCACGCCCGACGGCAGCACGCTGCTGCTGGGCCACACGGGCACCGTGTCGATCAACCCGGCGCTGTACAAGGGCCTGAAGTTCGACGCCCGCAAGGACCTCGTGCCCGTGGCCATGTTCGCGTCGTCCGCGCTCGTGCTCGTGGTGCCTGCGGCCTCGAAGGTGCGCAGCGTGGCCGACCTCGTCAAGGAGGCCAAGGTGCGCCCGGGCCTGCTCGACTACGCCTCGAGCGGCAGCGGCACGGGCGGCCATCTCACGGGCGAGCTCTTCGCGCAGCGCACCGGCACGAAGATCAATCACATTCCCTACAAGGGCACCAACCCCGCGCTCACCGACCTCGCGGGCGGGCAGGTGCAGATGATGTTCAGTGTCATCCCGCCCGCGCTTGCGCTGGTCAAGGGCGGGCGACTGCGCGCCATTGCCGTCACCGGTGCCAAGCGCTTGCCGTCGCTGCCCGACGTGCCCACCGTGGCCGAGTCGGGCCTGCGCGAACTCGCGGGCTTCGAGAGCACGCTCACCTACGGCATCCTCGCGCCGCGCGGCACGCCCGATGCGTTCGTGAAGACGCTGTCGGCGCAGATGCTGCAGGTGGCGGGCGGCGCCGAGTTCCAGTCGCGCCTGGACGTGGAAGGCGCCGTGCCGCTGCTCGGCGGGCCGGCGGAGTACGCCGCGCTCATCGCGAAGGAAAGCGCGCTGTGGGCCGGCATCGTCAAGGCCTCGGGCGCGTCGGTCGACTGAGCGGCGACGCACCGCTTCCCACCCATCAACGATTCATCAAACCGGAGACTCCCCTCATGTCCTTCTTCCGTTCGTCGCTTTCGCGCCGCGCCATCGCAGCGGCCGTGCTGGCCCTGACCGCTGGCGGCCTGCTGCCCCTGACCGCTTCGGCACAGCAGCCTGCGGCCTTCCCGACCAAGCCCGTGCGCATCATCACGCCGTTCCCGGTCGGTGGTGGCCCGGACGGCGTGGCCCGCCTCGTGGCCGACAAGCTCTCGCGCGCCTGGGGCCAGCCGGTGGTGGTCGAGAACCGCCCGGGCGGCAACGGCTTCATCGCCATCGACGCCTTCAAGCGCGGTGCCAAGGACGGCCACGACATCATCGTGCTCGACAACGTGCACCTGGCCGCGTACCCGGCGCTGTTCAAGAAGCTGCCCTACGACGCGTCGAAGGACTTCGACGCACTGCTGCCGCTGTTCAAGACCTACTTCTTCTTCACCGTCGCGACGAACAGCAAGTACAAGACCGTGGGCGACCTGATCGCCGACGCCAAGGCCAACCCCGGCAAGCTCGACTACGGCTCGTGGTCGGTCGGCAACCCGGTGCACCTGGGCTCGGAACTGTTCGAGTCGGCCACCGGCACGCAGATGGAGCACGTGATCTACAAGGAGACCACGCAGCTGTACACCTCGGTCGCCACCGGCGAGCTGGCCTTTGCGCTGGGCAGCAGCGCCACCGCCGGCCCGCTGCAGCGCGCCAACAAGCTGCGCTTCCTGGCAGCGGCAGCGCCCCAGCGCGTGGCCGCCTTCCCCGACGTGCCCACCGTGAGCGAATCGGGCGGCCCGAAGGGCTTCGAGGTGATCGGCTGGAACGCCATCGCCGTGCCCAAGGGCCTGCCGGCTTCGGTGACCGACAAGATCAAGCGCGACATCGAGAAGGGCCTGGCCGAACCGGACGTGCTGGAGAAGTTCAAGAGCTTCGGCTACGAGCCGTTCCCCACCACGCGCCCGCAGTTCGACCAGTTCGTGGCGACCGAAACGAAGCGCTTCACCGACGTGATCCGCAAGGCGAACGTGTCGCTGGACTGACAGCGCGCGCCCAGGGCGCATCCGCAACGAACAAGGCACCCGCGAGGGTGCCTTTTCTTTTGGGCGCCGCGCCCAGGGCGAGAGATTGTGCTGTCCAAAAGTCACATGTTACGTATGGATACGCGACAGGGTAGATCGTCTACCGAAGGGCCTGACAGAGGCGGAGTGGCCCCGCATGGGGCGGTCGCTCCCGTTTCAGGGTAGCCCCTTGCAGGGATACGCGTAACCGGCACCCGTTCTTACATTTTTGACTTGCACATCCGAAATCGTCGCCGTGGGGAGGAGCAAGCCATTGCTGCTGCACACGGAGGTCCACCTGCTCAGTCAGTGAACGAAGAGGGAGTTGAGTCATGAACAAGATTTTCCGAACCCTGTGGAGTCCCACCGCCGGCACCTGGGTGGCCGCGCCGGAAATCGCGCGCGGCCACGCGCGATCGTGCAGCGGGGGCGGCGTGCGCGCGGTGGCTGCAGCGGCGGCAACGGCGGCGCTGTGGGTCTGCGTCGTGCCGGTGCTCGCGGCCGGCGGTGCGGGTGGCCAGCCGGTCGGTGACGCGTCGCTGAACGCGGGC
>NZ_BCUS01000187.1 GCF_001591345.1 Variovorax boronicumulans NBRC 103145
GTGACCAGGAAGGTGCTGCCCTTGCCCGGCGAACTCACCACCTGGATGTCGCCGCCCATGAGCCCGGCCAGCCGGCGGCACAGCGCCAGCCCCAGGCCGGTGCCGCCGAAGCGCCGCGCGATGCTGCTGTCGGCCTGCGTGAAGGGCTCGAACAGCGCCTTCTGCTGCGCCGCCGTCATGCCGATGCCGGTGTCGCTCACGCCGATCACCACCGGCGAGGCGGGGTCGGCATCGTCTTTCAGGTAGACCTCGAGCAGCACGTCGCCGGTGTCGGTGAACTTGATCGCGTTGCTCAGCAGGTTCATGAGCAGCTGGCGCAAGCGCGTCGGGTCGCCGAGGTGGTGCGGGGCGAGGGCATCGTCGATCACGCAATCGAGCGCCAGGCGCTTGGCCTGCGCCAGCGGCGTGAAGACCGCGATCACCTGCCGCGCCGTGTCCGCGAGGTCGAAGCGGATCGACTCCAGCCGCATCTGGTCCGACTCGATCTTCGAGAAGTCGAGGATGTCGTTGATGATGCCCAGCAGCGCGGTCGACGACGACGTCACGGCGCCGAGCCGCTCGTTCTGCGCGGCCGACAGCGGTGAGCGCTGCAGCAGCTCGAGGTTGCCCATGATCGCGTTGAGCGGCGTGCGGATCTCGTGGCTCATCATGGCTAGGAAGGCCGACTTCGCATGGTTGGCCTGGTGCGCGGCCTCGCGCGCGCTTTCGAGTGCACGCTCGGCGTTCTTGCGCGTCGTGATGTCGGAGAAGTTGCACAGCAGCACGTCGCTGCCCTGGTACTTGGTGCGCACCACGCTCACGAGCAGCTCGGTGACCTCGCCGCTGGCCAGCGTCACGGGCAGCTCCAGGTCGGGCAGCCATTCGGGAGCGCCGGGGGCATCGTCGTACAGGCGCAGCAGGCGCTGCGGCAACGATGGGTCTTCGGGCCGCGCGTTGTCGGTGCAGGCCTGCATCACCTGGTTCTGCAGCAGCACCTCGCCCGAGGGATAGCGCAGCAGCGCCAGGCCCGAGGGCGTGGTCGCGACCATGGTGCGGTTGAGGTTCTCGCTCTCCACGATGCGCTGGGAGCGCGCATAGCCGGGCCGGAACACCTTGCGGTCGAGCAGGAGCAGCGCGGCCCAGACGAAGGCGATGAGCAGCAGCATGGCGCCCGCATAGAGCGCCAGCCGCAGGCCCAGCTCGGACGCGATGGTGCGCCACGAAAAGGCGTATAGGTAGGTCCAGTTGGCATCGGCGATCGGGGCGCGCAGCGTGAAGAGGCCGTCGCGGTACTGCAGCGTGGCGCCGTTCGCGGCCAGCGATGGCTGCGAGAGCTGCAGCGCGCGCGCCTGCAGGCCCTCGGTGCCACTGGGGCCGTGCGTCTCGGCGATCACCCGGCCCGACGGGTCCACGAACATCGAGGCCTCGTCGTGGCGCTCGTTCGACAGGTGCGCGGTGATGATGTCCAGCGGGTAGTCGTTCACCAGCACGACGAAGGGCTTGCCGTCGTGGAAGCCGGGCTGTGCCAGCCGCAGCACCGTCTCGCCGGTGAAGGGGCTCACGGCCGGCGGCAGCCACACGGCGGTGCCGCTGTCGCGCAGGCGGGCGACGACGGCCGGGTCGCTCAGGTCGCCGAGCTCGGGCGGCGCGATGCGCTGGAGCAGGTCTTCGGTGGTGCGTGCGCCGTGGCGTTCGAACAGGTCGGCTGCGGCGGGGGCCGGCACCACGGCCAGAAAGCGCAGGTCGGGCGCGTAGAAGTAGCTGGAGTGCAGCGTCAGCGTCTTCGTGTAGGCCGCCGAGCGGTAGCCGACCTCTTCGGCCAGCCCGAGGTATTGCGCGAAGCTGCCGGCCGGGCGCTGCGCCGAGAGGTCGCCCAGCAGCAGCATCGGCGGGAAGTCCTTGTTGCTGGGCAGCACCAGCCGGCCGTCGTGCGCGGCGAAGGCGTCGACCAGCGACTGCGGCGCGCGTGCGCGCCGCTCCCAGGCGCCTTCCTCGTGAAAGATGTTGATCCGCGCCGAGCCCTGGCGCACGAAGAGTTCGAGGTGCAGCAGCGCCTTGCGCGCATTGAACTCGGCCTGCCGCTCGGCCACGTAGTCGCGCACCTGTGACGAGAGCATCACGCCGGTGGCGGCCAGCAGCACGAGCGAGGTGACGGCGCCGCCCACGTACAGCAGCGCGCGCTGGTAGCGGTTCAGCAGGCTGATCACACCGCGTGGGGTGGCGCGCGAAGCGCCGAAGCCGAAGAAACGCGGGAGATCGCTGGGCATCATGGCATCCGTGTGAGCGGTGCGGGCAGGAAGAAGATGCCCGCGATGGTAGGGCACTGCCGCGCGCGCGGGCGCACCGCGGGAGCGAGCGCGATGCACGCCTGCGGGGCGCAACGGGCGATCGCTGTATCAAGAAATGTCGACATTGGTGCAAACACCGTAGTTGACAGATCGTTTGTCGCAGACCATCGGCGGCCAGATCGCGAGCCGGACGGGCAGGCCGGATGGCACGCAATTTGCACAAGGCACGCCATGACAGCCAGCTCGCCGCGCACCTCCGCCAAGACCCCCAAGGTCACCCGCATCGACCGCGACAACGACAGCACCGTGCAGTCGCTCACGCGTGCCATGCAGCTGCTCGAACTCCTGGCCGAGGATGACGAAGGCTTCCGGCTGGTCGACATCGCGGCGCACACGGGCCTGTCGTCGTCCACCGCGCACCGGCTGCTCACCACGCTCGAGCAGCGGCGCTTCGTGCAGTTCGATCGCGAGACCAACCTCTGGTACGTGGGCGTGCGCTGCTTCTCGGTGGGCGCGGCCTTCGGGCGCCGCCGCCGCATCGCGCACCTGGCGCTGCCGGTGATGCGCCGGCTGCGCGACAGCACCGGCGAGAGCATCAATCTGGGCATTGCCGACCTGGGCGACATCGTGTTCGTCACGCAGGTCGAGAGCCGCGAACTCATGCGCGCCATTGGCAAGCCGGGCTTCCGTGCGCCGCTGCATGGCACCGCGATGGGGCAGGCGATCCTGGCGGCGATGTCGGAAGACGACGTGCTGCAGTACCTGCGCACCTACGGCCTGCCCAAACTCACCAACAACACGATCGCGCGCGCCTCGCGGCTGCACGAAACGCTGGGCGAAGTGCGCCGCGCGGGCCATGCGATCGACGACGAGCAGAATGCCGTCGGCCTGCGCTGCATTGCCGCCGCCATCCGCGACGAGCATGGCCAGCCCTTCGGCGCGATCTCGCTGGTCGGCCCGACGCAGCGCATCAAGAGCACCGACTTCCCGCACCTGGGCGCCACCGTGCGCGCCGCCGCCGACGAGATCACCGCCGCCTACGGCGGTCGCGCCCGCTGAGGCGCGTGCATTCCACTGGCGCAGCGCGCCAAGTGCTTGATTCCTAAGCCGTTTTTCCGACCGTCCCGCGCAGCGGGATAGTCCGCTGCGCGCGTGCGGCGCGCGCTCCAATGGCTTGCCCTTCAACCGCACCTCCTTGCACAAAACCATGAAAACATTGCTTCCACAGCACGGCATCAGCCGAACGCTGACGCGGGTTTGCGACTGGACCGTGATCGCCTGCGGCTGGTGGCTGATCGCGCTGTCCGTCATGACCTGCGTCGAAATGCTCGGCCGCAAGGTGTTCTCGTTCAGCCTGCAGGGCATCGACGAGATCGGCTCCTACACCTACGGCATCGTCGGCGCCTTCGGCTTCGCCTACACGCTCATCACGCGCAGCCACACGCGGGTCGACTTCCTGCTGTCGCGCTTCTCGGTCGGCACGCGCGCGCTGCTCAACATGCTCGCGATGGTGAGCCTCGCACTGCTGTCGGTGCTGTGTCTCTGGCGCGGCTACAACGTGGTGGTCGAGAGCATCGAGCTGCAAAGCACGGCCGCCACGCCACTCGCCACGCCGATGTGGATTCCGCAATCGATCTGGCTCGGCGGCTACCTGATGTTCGCGCTGGTCGCCGCCTGGGCGGCCTTCGATGCACTGCAGCTGTTCGTGCGGCGCCGCACGGGCGAGCTCAACGAGCGCTTCGGTCCGCAGACGCTCGAGGAAGAGATCGAGGCCGAGACCGAGGTCCAGATCAAGAGCCCGGCGCAGGCGTCGACCGCGCATGCCGCCGCCAATGTCACCAACGCCACCGGAGTCGCCTCGTGATCGGGCCGCTCGAAATCCTGGCCGGCCTGGCCATCATGCTGGGCCTGATGTTCCTGGGCTTCCATGTCGCGACCACGATGCTGGTCGTCGGCCTGCTCGGGTCGCTGATCCACTTCGGCATGCCCGCCATCAACGCCGTCGGCGAGCAGCTCTGGGCCGCCGGCGAAGACTACCTACTGCTGTCGATCCCGCTGTACATCCTGCTGGGCGAGATCCTGATGCGCGGCGGCGCCACCGACAAGATGTACCAGTCGCTGGGCCAGTGGCTGAACCGCATGCCGGGCGGGCTGCTGCACACCAACATCGGCGCCTCGGCGCTGTTCTCGGCGGTGTCGGGTTCGTCGGTGGCCACCGCGGCCACCATCTCGACGGTTGCGCTGCCCGCCTTCAAGAACCGCAACTACGACCAGCGCATGGTGCTGGGCACCATCGCCGCCGGCGCCAGCCTGGGCAACCTGATTCCGCCCGGCGTGGCGTTCATCATCTACGGCTCGATGACCAACACCTCGGCGGCGCGGCTGTACATGGCCGGCATCCTGCCCGGCGCGATCATGACGGTGCTGTTCCTGCTCACGATCCTGGCGATCTGCGTGTGGCGCCCGTCGGTGGCGGGCATCCGCGAGGGCCGCACCGCGCTGGCGGAGAAGCTGCGCCACTCGGTGCACCTGCTGGGCCCGCTGGCCGTGTTCGCGGTGGTGATGGGCGGCATCTACACGGGCTGGGCCACCGTCACCGAAAGCGCGGCGCTGGGCGTGATCGTCTGCCTGCCCATCGCGGCGGGCTACCGCAAGTTGAATGTTTCGATGCTGCACGAGTGCTTCCGCTCGACCATGCGGCTCACCGCGATGACGGCGCTGATCTTGGTGGCGGCGCTGTACCTGAACTTCGTGCTCTCGATGCTGGGCGTGCCGCAGGCGCTGGCCAGCCTCATCAAGTCGGCCGACGTGTCGCCCATCATGCTGCTGTGGATGCTGGCGGCGCTGTACCTGGTGCTGGGCATCGCGCTGGAGACCATGCCGATGCTGGTCGGCACGCTGCCGGTGGTGTTCCCCATCGTGCAGGCCGCGGGCATCGACCCTGTGTTCTTCGGCGTCTTCATGGTGCTGATGTGCGAGATCTCGCTGATCAGCCCGCCGATCGGCATGACGCTGTACGTGATCCAGGGCGTGCGTGGCGAAGGCTCGATCAACGACGTGTTCCAGGGCACCTTGCCCTTCTTCGTCGCCATGGTCGTGATGACCGCGATCCTGATCCACAACCCCTGGATCGCGACCTACCTGCCGAACCTGCTGTTCGGCAAGTGACGGCACTTTTTTCTCCCGCTCTCGAATCACCTTTCAACCTTTCAAGGAGTCAGGCATGCAACTGAAATTCGTTCTCCCGCTGATCGCGGCCACCCTCGCGCTGGCACTGCCGGCGCATGCGGACAACGCCCGCCTGCGCGTGGCCGGCAACCTGGTGGCCACTGGGCTGATCCAGCAGACCAAGGAGCAACCCTTCTTCGAGAACTTCGCGAAGAACACGGGGCTGCCGATCGACGCCGACTACAAGCCGATGGACGTGCTGGGCGTGAAGGACGCCGACGGCCTGCGCGTGCTGAAGTCGGGCCTGTTCGACATCGTCACCCTGCGCCTGGCGCAGGTGTCGCGCGACGAGCCCTTCTTCCTTGGGCCCGACATCGTGGGCCTGTCGACCGACTACGAGGTGGCGCGCAAGGTGGTCGACGCCTACCGCGAGGCCTTCGACAAGCGGCTGCAGGAGCGCCACGGCGGCAAGCTGCTGGGCATCTATCCCTTCGGTCCGCAGGTGGTGTTCTGCAAGGTCGCGATCGGCGGCCTCGCGGACCTGAAGGGCAAGAAGGTGCGCGTGTACGACCAGTCGCTCGCCAAGTTCATCGAGAAGCTCGGCGGCATCCCCGTGACCATTCCCTTCGGCGAGACGCAGCAGGCGCTGGAGCGCGGCGTGACCGACTGCGCCATCACCGGCCCGAGCTCGGCCAACTCGGCGGGCTGGCCCGAGGTCACCACGCACTTCATGCCGATCGGCTTCCAGATCGCGCTCAATGCGTACGCGATCAACCTGCAGAAGTGGAGCGCGCTGAGCGCCGAGCAGAAGACGAAGCTCACCGACGCCTTCCGCAAGTTCGAGACCGAGGTGTGGGGCTACTCGAAGGAGCTGTTCGACGATGCGTCGCGCTGCAATGTCGGCAAGGAGCCGTGCAAGACCGTCAAGAAGTTCGCGATGAAGGACGTGCCGGTGAAGCCGGGCGACCAGCAGATGATCCGCGACGCGCTGACCACGGTGTCGCTGCCGATCTGGAGCGAACTCTGCGACAAGTCCTACGACAAGTGCTCGGCCACCTGGAAGCAGGTCGTCGGCCCGGTGGTCGGTCTCAAGTAGCCCGGTATGCCATCGCTCTGGCAACTCACCGCGACCGAGCTCGCCGCAGGCTTTCGCGATGCGGCGTTCACCCCGACCGACGCGCTGCATGCCTGCCTGCAGCGCAGCGCCGAGGTCAACCCGCGGCTGAACGCGCTCATCACGCTCGACAGCGAAGGCGCCACGCACGCCGCCGAGCAGAGCAGCGCGCGCTGGCGCAGCGGCCGGGCGCTGGGCGCGCTCGACGGCGTGCCCGTCACCATCAAGGACAACCTGCAGGTGCGCGGCCTGCCGACGCACTGGGGCAGCCGCGCGCTGGCCGGCGGTGTGGCCGAGCGCGACGAGCTGCCGGTAGCGAAGCTGCGCGAGGCCGGCGCCGTGATCTTCGGCAAGACCAACGTGCCCGAGTTCACGATGCAGGGTTACACCGACAACCCGGTGTTCGGCCCCACCGGCAACCCGTGGGACCCGGCGCTCACGCCCGGCGGTTCGTCGGGCGGCGCGGTGGCTCTGGTGGCCGCGGGCGGGTGTCCCATTGCGCTGGGCACCGACGGCGGCGGCTCCATCCGCCGGCCGGCCTCGCACACCAACCTGGTCGGCTTCAAGCCCTCGCGCGCCCGCGTGCCGCGCGGCGATGGGCTGCCGCCGATCTTCCTGGGCTTCGAGGTCGCGGGCCCGATTGCGCGCAGCGTGGCCGACGTGGCGGCCGTGATGCAGGTGATCGGCGACCGGCCGGTGGAGGAGGGCGCGGGCCCGCAACGCGCGCGCATCCTTTTCATTCCGCGCTTCGGCGATCACCCGGTCGATCCGCAGATCGCAGCGCTCACCGAAGCGGCCGCGCGGCACATGGCCGAACTCGGCCACGAGGTGACGACGGCGCAGGACTTCGGCATTGCCGAAGCGGTCAACCAGCGCTGGCCGCTGCTGGCGCAGGTCGGGCTGGCCTGGCTGGTGGCGCATCCACAGGAGCTGTCGAGCCGGCCCTTCGACGCATCGCTGTTCGGCCCCGCGATGCAGGCGAACGCCGAGAACGGCCGCAAGGCCAGCGCGAGCGAGCTGTTCGAGCTGCTGTACGAGGCCGAGCGGCTGCGCAACACGCTGGCGCAGCTGTTCGACCGCTACGACTTCCTGCTCACGCCCGCCGCCGCCGCACTGCCCTGGCCCGCTGGCGAGACGCATCCCACGCGCATCGACGGGCGCGAGGTCGGCCCGCGCGGCCATGCGGTGTTCGCCGGCTTCGCGAACGCCGTGGGCCTGCCCGCCATCGCGCTGCCCTGCGGCTTTGCGGGGCCGCTGCCGGTCGGCGTGCAGCTCGTGGCGCGCGAAGGGGCGGACGACGCCTTGCTCGCGCTCGCGCGCTCGTTCGAACAGGCCCATCCGTGGCGGCGCTTCCCCGCGTT
>NZ_BCUS01000188.1 GCF_001591345.1 Variovorax boronicumulans NBRC 103145
CCGCGTGTTCCATTCACATCCTCGCTGCGTGAAGAAGGAGCCCGTCATGACAGACCACATCATCCCCAACGAGTTGGCCGGCCTGACCGCCATCGTGACGGGCGGCGCCCGGGGCATCGGCCTGGGCATCGCCCGAAGCCTGGCCGAGGTCGGATGCCGCATTGCCCTCTGGGACATCGACGCGGACGCGCTCCATGCCGCGACTGCAGCGCTCAGAGCGGAAGGTGCCGAGGTGTCTGCGCGCCGCGTGAGCGTGACGTCGCCGGAAGATGTCCAGGCCGCCACCGCCGAGCTCCTGGAGCGCAATGGCCGCATCGACGTGCTTGTCAACAACGCGGGCATCGGCGGCGACAAGCTCGTCACGAAGATGGAGCTCGACTTCTGGCAGCGTGTCATCGAGACCAACCTGACCTCGCAATTCATCTGCTGCAAGGCGGTGCTTCCGACGATGGTCGCGCAGAAGTTCGGTCGAATCATCAATCTGTCTTCGCGCGCCTGGCTGGGCAACCGCGGCCAAGCCAGCTACTCGGCGTCGAAGGGCGGCGTCGTCAGCCTGACCCGCAGCCTGGCGCTGGAGTTCGCGCGCAGCGGCGTCACGGCCAATGCCATTGCGCCGGGGATCGTGGAAACCCCGCTGTTCGGCACGCTCGCGGCCCAGGCCCAGGAAGACCTCAAGCGCACCGTTCCCATGCAGCGCATCGGCCAGGCCGAGGATGTCGCCAACGCGGTGCGCTTCTTCGCTTCGCCAGCGTCCAGCTATGTGACGGGGCAGGTGTTGTACGTGTGCGGCGGGCGCAGCCTGAGCAGCGCATCGGTCTGACACCGGCCTCACAAGGAAAGGAGACAACATGAAAAGAAGAGAGTTCACGTTGGCAGCCGCCGCCGCGCTGCTGGCACCGGCAGCGTCCGTGCGGGCAGACAACTATCCGTCGAAGCCCGTGCGCCTGATCGTGCCGTATCCGCCCGGTGGTGGCACCGACACCGTCGCCCGCGCCGTGTTCGAGCGTGTCGCCACGCTCATGGGGCAGCCCTTCGTGGTGGACAACAAGGCCGGCGCCGGCACCACCATCGGCCTGGGCGAGCTGGCGCGGTCCCGCCCCGATGGCTACACCGTCGGCGTCGGCGGCACCAGCGACCCGCTGCTGCCCCTTCTGTACGACAGGCTGGCGTTCAATCCCTCGGCCGACCTGACGTTCGTGGCCACGCTGGCGACGGTGCCCATCGTGCTGGCTGCCGGTCCGAGCATTCCTGCCAAGACCCTGCAGGAGCTGCTCGCCGCCGGGCGCGCAAAGGGGGCGCAACCGCTGGCCTATGCCTCGCCCGGGACCGCCTCGCCGCACCATCTGGCAGGCATCTACCTGGGCGAGATGGCGGGCCTTCCGCTGGTGCATGTGCCGTACAAGGGCACCTCGCAGGCGCTGACCGATCTGGTCGGTGGTCACGTGCCGCTCGCCATGCTGGGCCTGCCTTCGGCCTTGCCGTTCGCACGCCAGGGCAAGCTGAAGATCCTCGGCGTCGCGACCGCGCAGCGCTCCGCCCTGGCGCCCGAGATCCCCACCATCAGCGAGAGCGGGGTGCCGGGCTTCAATGCCGGCTACTGGTGGCATGTGACCGTGCCGACCGGCACGCCGCAAGCAGTCATCGCGCAGCTGCGCGATGCGGTGGACAAGGCGCTGCGCACCCCGGCGCTGACCGAGTCCCTGCTCAAGAGCGGCTTCGAGCCGATGCTGCTGTCGCCCGCCGAGGCGGAGAAGGCACTCAGGGAGGACACCGCCAAGTGGACGAAGGTGATCCGCGCGAACAACCTTCGCGGCGGCTGACCGAGGAGACGAATCGACATGCTTGGAGACTCCCTCAACGGCATCCGCGTCATCGACTTCACCCAGGTCGCCGCAGGACCGGTGTGCACGCAGACACTCGCCGACCTCGGCGCGGATGTCGTCAAGATCGAGGCGCCCACAGGCGAGCTGTGCCGCGCGCTGGCACCCTTCGTCCAGGGGCAGAGCCTCGGATTCATGGCGCTCAACGGCAACAAGCGCAGCGTGGCGCTTGACCTCAAGAACCCGCAGCAGCGCGAAGCGGCGCTCCAGCTCGCCGCCGACGCGGACGTGGTGGTCGAGAGCTTCCGTCCCGGCGTGATGCAGCGGCTCGGCCTGGGCTACGAGGACGTGCGGCAACGCAATCCGGGCGTCATCTATTGCTCCGTCTCTGCTTACGGGCAGGAGGGGATGTGGCAGCACAAGCCAGGCGTTGATGGTGTGCTGCAGGCGGTCTCCGGCCTGATGAGCGTGACGGGCTTGCCGGAGGCGCCGCCATGCAAGGTGCAGGTGCCGGTCGTCGACATGGTGACCGGCTACGTCGCCGCCATCGGCGTGCTGGGAGCGCTGGCGCGGCGCCGACGTGAGGGAGAGGGCGATCGCGAAGGCGAATGGATCGACGCCAGCATGTTTGCGTCCGCCATCGCGTTGCAGCAGATGAGTTTCGCCAGCTACTTCGCCGACGGGGTTCCCCCGGCGCGCATCGGCAGCGCCGCGCCCTATGCCGCGCCCAACGAGGCACTGCGTTGTGCGGATGGCTGGATCATGCTTGCCGCCTACCACCCGTCGCGCTGGGAGGCGCTGTGCGGGGTCCTCGAATGCCCCGGGCTGCTGACCGACCCACGCTTTCGTGAGCTGTCGGCCCGCATTGCGCACCGTCGCGAGCTGGTGCAGTTGCTGGAAGAGCGCATGACGCGCCGCCCGCGCGCCGAATGGCTGAAGCGCTTCGAGGCGGTGGACATCATCTGCGCGCCGATCAACGACTACTCGGAAGTCATCGCCTCGCCGGCATTCGCGGATGCGAGGTTGTCCGAGACGGTGCGCCATCCGATTGCCGGCGAGCTGACCCTGCCCGGGACGCCGTTGCGCGCGGTGGGCGAGGTGCCGCGCGCCCGACGTCCCGCGCCGCTCGTGGGGGAGCACACCCGCGAGGTGTTGCGTGCCGCCGGGATCGCTCACGACAACGAAGGAGACACGACATGTCTGTGACGCTCGAGGTGCGCGATTTCATTGCCACCGTGACCCTGAATCGCCCGGAAGCGATGAACGCGATCGACCCGGAGTCCGCCGCGCAGTTGCACGAAGCCTGGAACGAGATATCGGTCCGCAAGGACGTGCGGGTCGGCATTCTCACGGGAGCGGGCGAACGGGCCTTCTGTACCGGCGCCGATCTGAAGAAGACCATGCCGCCCGCAGAGAGCTTTGCCGAACTGCATTTCGGCTCGAGGGCCGGCCTCCCGCCCGTGTCGACCCTGCAGACGCCCAAGCCGATGATCGCCGCGATCAACGGCTTCGCGTTGGGAGGCGGACTCGAGATGGCGATGCTCTGCGACATCCGGATCGCTGCGAGCACCGCGGTATTCGGCCTGCCGGAGGTCTGCATCGGGAGCATCCCGGCCGGCGGTGGTACGCAGCGCCTCGTGCGCGCGGTGGGCCAGTCGGACGCGATGCTGCTGCTGTTGACCGGCGAGCGCATCGACGCCCAGGAAGCGTTGCGCATCGGCCTGGTCAGCCGGGTGGTTGCGCCACCGGATCTCGCGTTGGCCGCGCGGTCGATCGCGCAGCGCATCGCCTCGAATGCACCCCTGGCCGTGGTCACTGCCAAGAGGCTCGCCCAGGTCGGCCGCGAGTTGCCGTTGACGGCCGGCCTCGAATTGGAGCAGCAGAGCTTCGGCAACCTGCGCGATTCCGACGATCGGATCGAAGGGCGTCGTGCCTTCGCCGAGAAGCGCGCGCCGAGTTTTCAGGGGCGTTGACCCCCGCGAACTGCGCCGGGCGCTTCACGCCGATCAAGACCATTGGAGAGACATGACCCAGGACGCCAAGAATTTCGCCGGCACACGTGCCATTTCCCCGCAGCATCGATTCGATGTGAACGCGCTCGCTGCCTGGCTCGAAAGCAACCTCGATGGCTTCGCCGGACCACTTGCCGTGGAGATGTTCAGGGGAGGGCAGTCCAACCCGACCTACAAGCTGGTGACGCCCACGCGAAGCTACGTGATGCGCGCCAAGCCGGGCGCCGCGGCGAAGCTGCTGCCTTCCGCGCACGCGGTGGAGCGCGAGTTTAAGGTCATGCGTGCCCTTGCCGGGACCGACGTGCCGGTGCCGCGCATGCACTGCCTCTGTGAAGACGAGTCGGTCATCGGCCGTGCGTTCTACATCATGGAGTTCGTCCAGGGCCGAGTGCTGTGGGACCAGTCCCTGCAAGGCATGAGCAACGTTGAGCGCGCGGCGATCTACGACGAGATGAACCGCGTGATCGCCGCCCTGCATGCGGTGAAGTTCGTGGAGCACGGCCTCGCCGATTTCGGAAGGCCCGGCAACTATGTCGAGCGCCAGATCGGCCGCTGGAGCAAGCAGTACGTTGCATCCGCCACTCAGGAGATTCCCGAGATGGAGCGATTGATGGCGTGGTTGCCGGCGCATGTGCCCGAAAGCGCTCGCGATGAACGGATGGTCTCGATCGCGCATGGCGACTTCCGCCTCGACAACCTGATCTTCCACCCCACCGAGCCACGCGCGATCGCCGTGCTCGACTGGGAGTTGTCCACGCTCGGCCATCCGCTCGCGGACTTCAGCTACCACTGCATGTCGTGGCACATCACGCCTCGGATGTTTCGCGGCATCGGCGGACTCGACCTGGAGCGCCTGGGCATTCCGACCGAGAGCGATTACATCCGCAGGTACTGCGATCGCACCGGCATCACGACGCCTGAGGCGCTGGCGCCCGATTGGAATTTCTACCTGGCCTACAACCTGTTCCGCATGGCGGCGATCCTGCAGGGCATCGCCAAGCGGGTCGAGGCGGGCACGGCGTCGAGCGCGCAGGCCGAGGCCGGGGGTGCGCGGCCGATGGCCGAACTGGCGTGGCATTTCGCGCCGCGGGCCTGAGCACGATGGCGGCCTGCTGGACTCCTTGCCCGTACGGGTTCAGAGCGACTGCAGCCAGGAGAGGTAGCCGGCAGCTCGCCGTTCCGCGCTGCCGTCGAGAAGGAAGATCATTGCCGCCTGCACCGCAAGACCAGCTCCCGCGCCTTGCCAGACGGAGCTCTGCGGCGCCAGGATGACGAGCAGGATCCCGGCTGCGGCGAGCGCGAACTCGATCCAGCGATTCCTCGCAAATTCGTTCATGACGACCTGCATGCGAGGAATTTCCTCGATGCCCAGGCGCACCCGCTCGTTCGCGACGATGTGCTGGACGCGCGCGAGGTCTTGCGGGCTGCGCCACCAGACGGAGCCGCCGACACCCAGCTGGACCAGCGCCGCCAAGACAAGCGGGCCCGCCGCACCACGCCAGAACGCGCTGTGGCGCCAGGTCCATGCGGCCACGGCGATCGCGGTCACCGCGACGGCGACGAATATCAGGCCACCCCATCGCTCCGCATGGAAGTAGGTCTCGGCCGTGTTCATCCGAAGGTCCGGCGCGGGGAGCCGCTGCATCACGCCTCAGGCCACGGCCGCTCTGGCGAGGGCGGCGTCCTGCTCCGGCGTTCCACCGGACACCCCGAGCGCTCCGGTCAGTGCCCCATCCGCGTCGAAGATCGGCAGGCCGCCGCCCATCAACAGCAGGCCCCCTGCATGGACGTGGTCGAAGTGCGGGACCGGGGCCCCTACCTGCAGCGGTGCGTTCAGCGATTCGCTGGGCATGCGGAACATCACCGAAGCGCGCGCCTTGGCCAGCGCCAGTTCGTTGGACGCCAGCCATGCATCATCCATGCGCGAGAAGGTCACGAGGTTGGCGCCGCGATCCAGGATCGCAAACACCGCGTTGAGGCCTGCATCCTTGGCCGCCTGGCGGCCGCGGGCCACGATGCGATGCGCCTCGTCGATGGCGATGTCAGGCATTCTGGGTCCACTCCGTCTCCTGCCATTGCTTGGCCACGTCGACCGTCGCGAACGGGCGCATCGTGCGATACAGGTGTTCCTTGGCAGGGATGATCTCGACCATCGCATCGATCATTTCCTGCGGGTCTTCCTGGTTGGCCAGGCCTTCGGTGAAGTCGGGCATCGGAACGACCGCGGTCTTGGGGTCGTACCACTGGACATGGCTTTCCACGCCCGTGTCGTTGAACCCGGTGAGGAAGGCGCCCGGATTGACGGTGGCCACCTTGACGCCGAAGGGCGCGAGCTCGACCTTCATCGAGCCCGCGATGGCCTCGATCGCGTGCTTGGTCGCGCAGTAGATGCCAAGGAAAGGCACCACCAGGATGCCGCCCATGGACGAGGTCCACACCACCTTGCCGGCGCGGCGGGCCACCATCTTGGGCACGATGGCCTGGACCAGTTCGAGGTGCCCGAACACGTTGATGTCGAACGACTCGCGCGCCCGCTGCATCGGGATGTCGGTGATGGGCCCGGCCTCCATGACGCCGGCATTGAGCACCAGCACGTCAGGATCGAAGGAGCCCGCGTGGGCGATATCGATCTTGTCGAGCAGATTGAGCTTGATCACCTCCAGCTCGACGCCTGCTTCGGCCGCATCGGCACGCAGTTCGCGAACCTGTGGCCATGTTTCGGCGCCGGCCACCACCTTGTGGCCAAGCCGTGCCAATGCAATGGCCGTGCCGCGGCCGAAACCCGAGCTTGCGCCCGTCATCAAGATCTTCTGGGACATGAATGAGTACCTGCGAGTGAATCGTGCATTCAGTCTAGGAAGACCGTACGATCAAAACAATCCCATCAATTCTTGTTGTGCCGGTGAATCCCATTCATCAATTCAAGGGCTGTGACCTGCTCTCCCTGAATGTGTTCCTTGCCGTCGCGGCGCATGCCAGCTTTCGCGAGGCAGGAAAGGAACTCGGCATCACCGCATCGGCGGTGAGCCATTCCATCAAGGCGCTGGAGCAGCGCCTGTCGGTCAGGCTGCTCAACCGGACCACGCGCAGCGTGTCGCTGACCGATGCAGGGGAGCGATTGGCGGCAACGCTGCGGCCCGCACTCTCGTCAGTGGCCGGCGCCCTGCAGGAGATCGACAGCTTCGGCGGCATCCCGAGCGGCACCCTGCGGATCAATTCCAGCGAAGGCGCGGTCCGCCTGGTGCTGCAGCCGGTGCTGGCGCGCTTTCTGCGCGAGAACCCGCAGGTTCACCTCGACATCGTGTGCGACGGAAAGCTCAGCGACATCGTGGCCCACGGTTTCGATGCGGGCATCCGGCTGGCGGAGGCCGTCCCGCAGGACATGGTGTCGATCCGCGTGGGTGCGCCGGTGCGTTTCGCCGCGGTGGCTTCGCCGGGCTATCTGGCGGCACGTGGACGACCTGCCGTGCCGCAGGATCTGCATGGCCATGACTGCATCCGCTTCCGCTTCGACAGCGGCGCGATCTATCGCTGGGAGTTCGAGCGCCACGGGAATGCCGAGACCGTCAACGTCAACGGTCCGCTCACCCTGACTGACCAGCCCTTGATGGTCGATGCAGCCATCGACGGCATCGGCATCGCCTTCGTGCCCGATCACCTCGCAGCCAGCGCGCTGAGCGACGGGCGACTCGAGCGTGTGCTGGATGCGTGGTGCCCGGCATATCCAGGCCTGTGCCTCTACTACTCCGGTCACCGGCATGTTTCCAGCGCGTTGCGCGCGCTGATCGCGATGCTGCGCGAGGCGCTCCAGAACGACGTTCAGCACGAGCGCGCCTGAATTCGTGCGCGTGAGCGCAGGGCGCGCAGTCATCTGCGCAGCCACGATTTTTCTCAGCTGAATCCGCGGGCGAAAGGAACGCTCTCGGCATCTCCCTGGGGCGGAAGTCCCTCGTCATTTCAACGCACCGAAGCCTTGCGTATCGCTGCACGAACGACACCCATGAACCCCGCGGCGTCGAGGGCGAAAAGGGC
>NZ_BCUS01000189.1 GCF_001591345.1 Variovorax boronicumulans NBRC 103145
CCCTCGATTATGCACTGTTTTCTCAAACCGCGTCAACTTTCGAAGACTTTCTTCACCACTCACAACCAACACTCCTGAGAGCACCGGTCGCTTCAAACACCAGAGGTATTCAGCAGCGAAGCCCACGAGTATATGACAGATTTCGGCTCGTGCAAGCCAAGCCGAAAGAAACTTGAAGAAGACCTTTGCTACCTCGCTCGCCGCCGGCTCCAAACCTCTTCCCTAGCTGCCGGCATCTCTTCCAGGGGATTCCAGCCCCTTCTATATAGAGAGCCACAAAGAAGCCTTCTTCCCCAGCCGCCAGGCGCCGTCACCCGCCCCTCCGATAATCCGTGCCACATGGCACTCATCACACTCCTCGACGCGCAGCTCGCGTTCGGTCACGTCCCGCTGCTGGATCATGCGGACTTCTCTCTTCTCGAATCGGAACGCATCGGCCTGATCGGCCGCAATGGTGCCGGCAAGTCGTCGATGCTCAAGATACTGGGCGGGCTGGAAAAGCCAGACGACGGCACGCTGCAGCTGCAGCAGAACCTGCGCGTGGCCTACGTGGCGCAGGAACCCGCGCTGGACATGGATGCGGACGTCTTCACCGCCGCCAGCCAGGGCCTGGGCGAAGTCATCGCCATCCGCGACCTGTACCTCTCCGGTGCGGACGGGCTCGACCTGGACGCCCTGCAGTCCAAGATCGAAGCCTACGACGCTTGGAACTGGGAGCAGCGCGTCGAAGAGACGCTGCATCGCCTCCACCTCGATCGCAACGCGCGCGTCGGCTCGCTCTCCGGCGGCACGCGCAAGCGGGTCGCGCTGGCCCAGGCCCTGGTGGCCGCGCCGGACGTGCTCTTACTAGATGAGCCGACCAACCACCTGGACCTCGACTCCATCGAGTGGCTGGAACAACTGCTGATCGACTTCAAGGGCAGCGTCGTCACCATCACCCACGACCGCAGCTTCCTGAACCGCGTCGCCACCCGCATCGTGGAGCTCGACCGGGGCAAGCTGGGTTCCTACCCGGGCAACTTCGAGCAGTACCTCGTCCAGAAGGAAGAGCAGCTCGCCCAGGAAGCGATCATCAGCGCCAAGGCCGACAAGCTGCTGGCGCAGGAAGAGATCTGGATCCGCAAGGGCGTCGAAGCACGCCGCACGCGCAGCCAGAGCCGCATCACCCGGCTGCAGGAGCTGCGCGCCAGCCGCGCCGCGCGCCGCGAGGTGCAGGGCAGCGTCAACATGGATGTCGCCTCGGGCCAGTCCAGCGGCAAGATCGTGGCCGAGCTCACCGACGCCACCAAGTCCTTCGGCGAGAAGACCGTGATCCGCGGTTTCAGCGGCACCATCCTGCGCGGCGACAAGATCGGCCTGCTGGGCCCGAACGGCGCCGGCAAGACGACGCTGCTCAAGCTGATCCTGGGCGAACTCGAGCCCGACAGCGGCAAGATCCGCCGCGGCACCAACCAGCAGGTAGCGTACTTCGACCAGATGCGCGACAAGCTCGACCTCGACGCCACGCTGGAAGACTTCATCAGCCCCGGCAGCGAATGGATCGAAATCGGCAGCCAGAAGAAGCACGTCAAGAGCTACCTCTCGGACTTCCTGTTCTCGCCGGCGCGCGCCAACTCCCCCGTGCGCTCGCTCAGCGGCGGCGAACGCAACCGCCTGCTGCTGGCCCGCCTGTTCGCGCGCCCGGCCAACGTGCTGGTGCTCGACGAGCCGACCAACGACCTGGACATCGACACGCTCGAGCTGCTCGAAGGCCTGCTGCAGGACTACGACGGCACCGTGTTCCTCGTGAGCCACGACCGCACCTTCCTCGACAACGTGGTGACCAGCACGATCGCCTTCGAGGGCGACGGCCGCTGGCGCGAGTACGAGGGCAGCGTGGAAGACTGGCTGATCCAGTCCAAGCGCGCGCGCGAGATCGCCGAGCAGCGCCTCGCGTCGGCGCCACCGCCGCCTCCAGCCGCCGCACCGGTCCCGGCCCCCGCGGCTGCACCCGCCGCCGCCACGGGCGGACCCCGCAAGAAGCTCTCTTACAAGGAGCAGCGCGAACTCGAAGCCCTGCCCGCGCAGATCGAAGCCCTCGAAACCGAGCAGAAGCGCATCAGCGAAATGCTCGAACTCGACGGCGGCGCCATCTATGCAAGCGACGCCTCGCGCGCGGTCGAGCTGAGCGAGCGCCACGCCAAGATCGACGACGAACTGCTCGCCGCGCTGGAGCGCCAGGAAGAGCTCGGCGCCGGGCGCTGAGCGACGTCTTCCCTCACCGGTTGGCCGCCCGTCCCACCCACGACGGGCGCCAACTCGGCTATACATGCGGCACCGCCTTCCCAAGCCCCCGGAAAGACCCCGCCGCATGCCTTCTTCTTCCTTCCACGCGTTGGTCCGCCGCAGCATCGCGCTGCTGGCCCTCCTGGTGCTCGGCGCCTGCGCGCAGTTGCCGAAGGATGTGGACCGCCCCGTCTCGACCGCACTCGCCTCACCCGACGGCACGGCGCTGGCCACGCTGCTGAAAGAGCGGCGACAGGCCGACAAGGCGCGCTTCGACTCGGGATTCGTTTTGCTGGGCGGCCCGCAGGCCGCCTATGGCAGCCGGCTGGCGCTGATCGAGAACGCACAGAAGACGCTGGACCTGCAGTACTACGCCATCCACGCCGACGCCAGCACCGGCCGGCTGGTGCGCGGGCTGCAGGCGGCGGCCGAGCGCGGCGTGCGGGTGCGCATCCTGCTGGACGACTTCCACACCATCGGCCGCGACGCGCTGGTGCTCGGCCTGGCCTTCATCCCGAACATCGAGATGCGGCTGTTCAACCCGCTCGCGGGTTCGCGCGGCACCGGCTTCAACCGCATGCTCAACGCCATCGGCGAGGTCTCGCGCATCCAGCAGCGCATGCACAACAAGCTGTTCCTGGCCGACAACGTGATGGGCGTGACGGGCGGGCGCAACCTGGGCGACGCCTACTTCGGCAACGCCACCACCGGCAACTTCGTCGACGTCGACGTGCTGGCGGCCGGCCCGATCGTGCAGGACCTCTCGCGCAGCTTCGACAGCTACTGGAACAACGAGCGCGCCTACCCCGTGCAGTCGCTGGTCTCGCGCGAGGAGTTCCAGCGCATCCGCGACCGCGCGCGCCGGGTCGACCAGGAACTCAGCGACGAAGCGGCCGAAGCACGCAACCAGCCCAAGCCCCCGGACGGCGAGCCGCGCCCCGGCGCCGGCCCCACGCCCGAGCAGCGCGCCCGCGCCTGGGACGAGAAACCGCTCGACCTGCGCAGCGCCGCCTTCGTCTGGGCCCCGGCCCTGATGCTGGCCGACGCGCCCGGCAAGATCCCGGCCGACAGCGGCCCCGGCGCGGTGCGCAACCCCGACCTCGTGGTCAGTCGGCCCGAGCTGCCCTCGCGCAGCGCCACCGCGCTGGCCGACCTGGCCTCCAGCGGCGACACGGTGGTCGAAGGCCTGCTGCACCTGATCGGCCAGGCGCGCACCGACCTGCTGATCATCTCGCCCTACTTCGTGCCCGGCCCCGACATGCAGCAGGCCTTTGCCGCGGCGCGCGCGCGGGGCGTGCGCATCCGGGTGCTGACGAATTCACTGGCCTCGAACGACGCGCCCATCGCCCACGTCGGCTATGCGCGCCACCGCAAGGCGCTGCTCGCCGCGGGCGTGGAGCTCTACGAGCTGCGCAGCGAACAGGCCGACTTCGGCAATGTGTTCGGTTCCTCGGGCGGCAGCGGCGCAGGCAGCGTCAGCGGTGAATCGCGCGCGATGCTGCACTCCAAGGTGCTGGTGATGGACGGCCGGCTGCTGGTGGTCGGCTCGATGAATCTCGACCTGCGCTCGCAGCTGCAGAACACCGAGATCGCGCTGCTGATCCGCAGCGGCGAACTCTCGCGCATGGCCGCCGAGCAGATCGAGCGCGGCATGCGCGAGCGCGCCTGGCATGTCGAACTCGCAAAAGGCACGCTGGTGTGGCACGCGCCCGAAGGCAGCGGCCTGCAGGACACGGACACCGAGCCCGACGCGAGCGCCACGCTGCGCTTCCTGCTGCGGCTGTTCGGGCCGCTGGCGCCGGACCAGTTGCTCTGACGGTCCGGCGGGGCCCCGAGGGGGTCAGTGCTTGTGCTGGTGCGCACCGCCCGCCGCGGGCGCAGCGGCAGCAGCGGCGCCTTCGGGCGCACCGACCGGCAGCTTCAGCTCCAGCGTCGTCTTCGCGCCCTTGGCGTCCTCGAACTTCAGGGTCATGGGCACGGTCGCGCCCTTGGTCATCGCGCCCTTCAGGTCCATCAGCATCACGTGGTAGCCACCGGGCTTGAGCTCGACAGTCTTGCCGGCCGGCAGCTCGAGGCCGCCCGCGAGTTCGCGCATGCGCATGGTGTCGCCTTCCATCTTCATCTCGTGCACCTCGGCCACGCCGGCGGCGGGCGTCGAGATGCCGACCAGCTTCGTTCCCGTGGGCGCGGTGAGCTTCATGAAGGCACCCGTGCCGCTCTGGCCCGGTACCGACTGGCGCACCCACGCGTCGCGCACGTCGACCGTGGCCACGCCCTGCGCCACCACGTCGAGCTTGGCCGCGGGCTTCTTCAGGCCGGCCGTGGTGCTTCCCGCGGCGGGCACTTCGGCCCAGTCGACGCCGCCGACGTCGCAGTCCTGGCGCACCTTGAACCACAGCGGGCCCGGCGTGGCGGGCACCTTGCCGCGCAGCACGAACTCGCCGCGCTCGCTGCCGGGCAGCGCGTTCTGCGGCGTCTCTGCCGTCCAGCGCACTTCGCCTTCGGCGCTGCCGGCCTTGGGCGCGTCGAGCTTCCAGCCCTTGCGCGCCTGGGCGTCGGTGAGCACGAAGCCCTTGGGCAGGCGCACCGCGAGGCCGGTGGTGGCCTTGGCGCCTTCGCAGGCGTGGCCGACGCGGAAGGCGGCGTTGTACTCGCTGCCGACGGTCGCGCCGCCCGGGGGCAGGCTCACGTGGGCACCGGCGGCGCCGGCACCGGCCAGCAGGGCGCAGGCGGCGAGGATGTGGAACGTAGGGGTCGAAAGCTTCGTCATGGCGGGTGTCCTTGGAGAGGAAAAAGTGAGGGTCAGAGGTCGAACTTCAGTTCGGCCACGAAGGTGCGTTGCGGGTACGGGTGGAAGGCCCAGTAGGTGCGGTTGTTCAGGTTGTCGATGCCGACGGCGGCGCTCCATTGGCGGTCGATGCGGTAGCGGATGCGCGCATCGACCACGAAGAACTTCGAGAAGCCCATGAAGGCCATGCCGTTCGGGTCGCTGTTGTCGAGCGTGCCGTACTGCCGGCCGCTGTAGCGCGCGCCGACGGTGTAGCTCCACTTCGCGTCGGGCCGGTAGGTGGCGAGCAGCGAGGCGCGCACCTTGGGCACGCGCGGCTGGTCGCGCCCGACGCTGGCTGGGAAGCCGCGGTTGGCGGTGATCTTCGAATCGGTCAGCGTGAGGCTGCCGCCCAGGTCCAGCCCCTGGATGCCCGCGTCGACCGTGTTGATCGCCACCTCCAGCCCGCGCGTGCGGATGGCATCGACGTTCTGCACGGTGCTCACGAGGTTGGTGAGCGCCTGGGTGTAGAGCGCGTCCTTCGTGTGCTCGAAGAACAGCGTGGTGCGCAGCACGCCGTCGACGCCCCAGCGCTTGAGGTCGCGCTCGGCGCTCAGCTCGGCGGTCCACGAGCGCTCCGGGCGCAGGTCGGGGTTGGTGTTGACGATGCGGTTGCCCTCGATCGAGCCCTGGTAGAGCTCGCTCACGGTGGGCATGCGCACGGCGCGGCCGACCGAGGCCTTGAAGTGCCAGTCGGGCGTGGCCTGCCAGGCGAGCGCGGCCTTGGGCGAGACGAAGCTGTTCTTGCGCGGCGTGAAGTCGAGCAGCCGCGCCGCATTGCCGAGCTGGCCGCCGAAGGCCTCCCAGCGCTCATGGCGCAGCCCCAGCGTGGTCTTCCAGTCTTTCGCGAAGCGCCAGGTGTCCTGCACGTAGAGCGAACGCAGTCGCGTGTTGCCGTTGAAGGCTGAGAACGGCGACACGGCCGGCCCGCCGATCCAGTCGCGCGTGTTGCCGATGGCGCTGCGCAGCCGTGCGGTGTCCTGCTGGACGCCGAAGTCGACCACGTGCGCGCCCACGCCTTCGGCCGAGCCGGTGGGCCGCCAAGTGCCCGCGGCCTTGAAGGTGTGCCAGCCGGTGCCGCCCATGTCGGTGGTGCGGCCCGGGCCGCCGTAGAAGGCGCCCGGCAGCGCCGTGGTCGGCGTGCGCGAGGTGTCCTTCGCGTAGTCGAACAGGCTCGCCGCCACCTCCCAGTCGAACACGCCGCCCGTGTGGCTCTTCACCGAGAGGCCGTGCATGTAGTGCGTGAGCGCCGTCTCGGTCGGCGCGAAGGCGGCGGCCGGCGTGTCGAGGTTGTAGGTGCGTCCGCCGAGGTTCACGCGCCCGCCGTACACCGGCAGGCCGAGCGCATCGCGCAGGTACGTGTCGGTGCTGCCGTGCGTGGTGTTGTGCCAGGCGCCCAGCGTGTAGGTGGCGCGCACGGTGGGCGAGAAGTCGTAGGCCAGCTTGAGCTTGGCCTGCTCCTGGGTGGTGTCGTAGGCGGTGATGCCGCCCAGCAGCCACCACGGCTGGTTCGACGGGTTCAGCCCGAGCACCGCGCCGGTGACGGGCGTGCCCGCGCTGCCTACCGTGCCGGCGCTCACGAGCCGGTTGGCGAACGACAGCGACTGCCCCTTGCTGTGGGTGCGCGAGGCGCCGAGCCACCACGACCAGTCGCCGCTGCGGCTGCCCAGCGACAGGTCGAGCTGCTGGCCGCCCGGCGACGAATGGCTGTTGTACAGGTCGAAGTTCGAGGTGAAGCCGCTGAGCTTGACGTGCGCCTCGAGCTGCGTGGGCATGCGCGTCACGTAGTCGACCACGGCGCCCACCGAGTTGCCCGGGTAGGCGGCCGAGAACGGGCCGTAGAGCACGTCGACGCGCTCGATCTCGTCGGGCGACACCATGCCCCAGCGCGGCGCGAAGGTGGCGCCGTTGCCCAGCGGGTTCGACAGCATGATGCCGTCGGCGTAGACCATCGCGCGCGCGCTGTTGCCCGTGCCCGAGGCGCGGGTGGCCAGCACCGCGTGGTTGAAGTCGCCGATGTAGCGCTTGCGCACCAGCAGGCTCGGCAGGTACTTGAGCGCGTCTTCGGCGTCGGTCGCGTTGACCGTCTCGGCGATCTGCTCGGCGGTCACGCCTTCGATGGTGGTGGGGATCTGCGTCGGCAGCGAGGTCGGCCGGCCGCCGCTGATGGTGACGGTACCCAGCGTGCGCCCCGGGGCGGCCGCGGCGCCGGCCTCCGGCGGATCAACATCCGGCGGCGTTTGCTGCTGCGCCCACACCGGCGCGCTGAAAGGAAATGCCATGGCGATCGCCAGGGCGCGGGAGTGCTGCTTCATGGGGAACCGGCTCCACGAACTTCAAGCCAAAGGGACTGCCTGCGCGCACCCGGGGTGCACCGACAGACAGCGCTGTTGCTGATCGCTCAGGCGGAACGCGGGGGCCCACGGGCCGGCAGCGGCGCGGCCGTGGCCGCGGCATGG
>NZ_BCUS01000190.1 GCF_001591345.1 Variovorax boronicumulans NBRC 103145
CACCACCGGCCGCGCGCTGGGCAAGGCCCTGACCGACGCCAAGGTGGCCGACACCGTCGCCTACGACAACAAGGGCGGTGCCGCCGGTGCGCTGGGCCTGGCCCAGTTCGTCAACGGCTCCAAGGGCGATGCCAACGCGCTGATGGTCATGGGCTCGGTCATGCTGGGCGGCATCATCACCGGCAAGCCGCCGGTCAACCTGTCGCAGGCCACGCCCATCGCGCGCCTGACCACCGAATACAACGTGTTCGTGCTGCCGTCGAATTCGCCCTTCAAGACCATGAAGGACGTGGTCGAGCAGCTCAAGAAGGACCCGGGCAGCGTCAAGTGGGGCGGCGGTTCGCGCGGCTCCACCGAGCACATCGCCGCGGCCATGATCGCGCAGAAGGTCGGCGCCGATCCGTCCAAGATCAACTACGTGGCCTTCCGCGGAGGCGGTGAAGCCACCGCCGCCATCCTGGGCGGCAACGTCACCATCGGCGGCAGCGGCTACAGCGAGTTCGCCGAGTACATCGCCGCCGGCAAGATGAAACCCATTGCTGTCACCTCCGCCCAGCGCCTGCCGGGCATCAATGTGCCGACCCTGAAGGAACAGGGCATCGACGTCGAGATCGGCAACTGGCGCGGCGTGTACGGCGCGCCCGGCATCTCGGCCGAGCAGCGCAAGGCCCTGACCGACATGGTGCTGGCCGCGCTCAAGAGCCCGTCGTGGGCCGAGTCGCTCAAGAAGAACGACTGGACGCCGGCCGTGCTGTCGGGCGATGCCTTCGCCAAGTTCGTCGACGACGACTTCGCCAGCCTGCGCGCCATCATGGCCAAGTCCGGCATGGTCTGAGTTTGAGTCGCCCCCAGGCTGCGCGCACTTCGTGTCGCGCACGCCTTCCCCCTTCCGGGGGCAACACCTGCGGCCTGGCAGAGCCAGTTCCGCGGTGTTTCTGGAAGGAGGCAATTCTTTTTCCCCACGACTGCGGGAGCAAAAAATGACAACTCCAGAATCCTCGGTCTCACATTCCGCTGAGGCCACCTCCGGCGCGGCCCGCTGGCCGCAATACGTCGTCGGTCTCGGCGTGCTGCTGACCGGCGCCGCGCTGGCCTTCGGCGCCATCGGCATTTCTTCCGAAGCCGGCTACGGCGGCGTCGGCCCCAACTTCCTGCCCTGGATGGTCTCGATCGTCCTGATGGTCTGCGGCGCGTGGATCACCTGGGAAGCGTTCAGCGGGGGCTTTCGCGAGCTCGACGCGCCCTCCGGCGCCGACACCGCCTACTGGCCCGGCTTCATCTGGGTGGCGGCGGGCCTGCTGCTCAATGCGGCGCTCATCACCAGCATCGGCTTCATCCTGAGCTGCGCGCTGTGCTACCTGCTGGCCGTGCAGGGCCTGCGCCGCGCCGCCGGACAGGCCAAGGTCAATGCGCCGGCCACCTGGGTCACCGACTTGGTGACGGGCCTGGCGATCTCGGCCCCGGTCTTCTGGATGTTCACCAAGTTCCTGGCCATCAGCCTGCCGGGTCTCACCAGCACCGGCTGGATCTGAGCGGAGCCACGCCAAATGGATATCTTCAACGCACTGATGACCGGCTTCGCGGCCGCGATCACCCCCATCAACCTGCTGTGGTGCCTCATCGGCTGTGCCCTGGGCACGGCGGTGGGCGTGCTGCCCGGCATCGGCCCCGCCGTGGCGGTGGCCATGCTGCTGCCGATCACCGGCAAGGTCGACATCACGGCCTCGATGATCTTCTTCTCGGGCATCTACTACGGCGCCATGTACGGCGGTTCGACCACCTCGATCCTGCTGAACACGCCCGGTGAAACCGCCAGCATGGTCACGGCGATGGAGGGCAACAAGATGGCCAAGAGCGGCCGCGCGGGCGCCGCGCTCGCCACCGCGGCCATCGGCTCCTTCGTGGCCGGCACCATCGCCACCGTGGTCGTCACGCTGTTCGCGCCCTTCGTGGCCGACTACGCCGTGCGCCTGGCGGCACCCGAGTACTTCCTGCTGATGCTGCTGGCCTTCACCACCGTGAGCGCGGTGCTCGGCAAGAGCACGCTGCGCGGCATGACGGCGCTGTTCGTCGGCCTGGCCATCGGCTGCGTGGGCCTGGACCAGATCACCGGCCAGGGCCGCTACACCGGCAACATGCCCGAGCTGCTCGACGGCATCGAGATCGTGCTGGTGGCGGTGGGCCTCTTTGCGGTGGCCGAGGTGCTGTACGCCGTGCTGTACGAAGGCCGCGTGGTCGAGGGCCAGAACAAGCTGACCCGCGTGCACATGACCTCGCGCGACTGGAAGCGTTCCATTCCCGCCTGGCTGCGCGGCGCGGCCATCGGCACGCCCTTCGGCTGCATTCCGGCCGGCGGCACCGAGATCCCGACCTTCCTGAGCTACGCGACCGAGAAGAAGCTCGCGAAAGACCCGCAGAACAAGGCCGAGTTCGGCACCACCGGCGCCATCGAAGGCGTGGCCGGCCCCGAGGCCGCCAACAACGCCACCGTGACCGCCGCGCTGATCCCGCTGCTCACGCTGGGCATTCCCACGTCGAACACCACGGCCATCATGCTGGGCGCGTTCCAGAACTACGGCATCCAGCCGGGCCCGCAGCTGTTCACCACCTCGGCCGCGCTGGTCTGGGCGCTGATCGCCTCGCTGTACATCGGCAATCTGATGCTGCTGGTGCTGAACCTGCCGATGGTCGGCCTGTGGGTCAAGCTGCTCAAGATTCCGAAGCCGCAGCTGTACGCCGGCATCCTGATCTTCGCGACCGTGGGTGCGTACGGCATGCGCCAGAACACCTTCGACCTGTTCCTGCTGTTCGGCATTGGCCTGCTGGGTGTGGTGATGCGGCGCTTCGATTTCCCGACCGCTCCCGTGGTGGTCGGCATGATCCTCGGCCCGCTCGCCGAAGCCAACCTGCGCAACGCGATTGCCATGGGGCAGGGCAGCCCGATCGTGTTCTTCCAGCGCCCCGAGTCGATCGTGGTGATCATCGCCATCGTCGCCGTGCTGGTGCTGCCGCGCCTGGCCAAGCGCATGAGCGAACGCAAGCTGAAGCGGCTGGCGCAGCTGGACGCCTGACGCGACCGACTTTCTTTTTCGGTTCACATGCCGCGGGCGATTGGCGCCCGCGGCATTTTTTTTGAATGCGCCTGCGGCGCCAAGGGGCTTGACTGCGCAGTCATCACCGCGCCGCCGCATGTCCCCAGAATGGCGGCTTCGTTCGGGGTACCGCTTGCATCGCCCGCATTCCATGCCCGGTACGGCAGGGGTGTGACGAGGTATTCCCATGAAGAGTCCACAGACTCTGGCCTGGCTGCTGCTTGCGGCCAGCGTGGCGGCGGAAGTCGCCGGCACCATCGCCCTTCGCCATGCCGAAGGTTTCACCCGCCTGTTGCCATCGCTGCTCACCGCCGCCTGCTACGCCGGCGCGATCTGGCTCATGTCGCTCGCGGTGCGCGTACTGGATGTGGGGCTGGGCTACGCGGTCTGGGCCGGTGCCGGCACCGCGCTGATCGCGGTCGCCGGCATGGTCTGGTTCGGTGAGGCGGTCACGCTGACCCGCATGGTCGGCCTGCTGGCCATCGTGGCGGGCGTGGTGGTGCTGAACATCGAGGCGCGGTAGCGGGGCCACCGCTGCCCGCGCTCGGAGGTCTCAGCGCTGCGGCGCCTCGACCAGGTCGTCGTCGATGTGCGGATCGGCCGGCTGCCCGCGCACCTTGCGCACGGTGCGGCGAATCCAGTGCTCGATGTCGTCCACGTAGGTGAACACGGCCGGCACCACCAGCAAACTCAGCACCGTGGAGGTGATCAGCCCGCCGATCACCGCCATCGCCATCGGCGAGCGGAAGCTCGAGTCGGCGGTGCCGAAGCCCACGGCAATGGGCAGCATGCCGGCGCCCATGGCGAGCGTGGTCATGATGATGGGCCGCGCGCGCTTGTGGCAGGCGTCGCGCAGCGCGTCCCAGCGGCTCATGCCGTGGTCGCGGCGCGCCACGATGGCGTACTCCACCAGCAGGATCGAGTTCTTCGTGGCGATGCCCATCAGCATGATCAGGCCGATCAGCGAGGGCATCGACAGCGCCTTCTGCCCGATCAGCAAGCCCACGAAGGCCCCGCCCAGTGCGAGCGGCAGCGCGCACAAAATGGTCACCGGGTGCAGGAAGTCCTTGAACAGCAGCACCAGCACGATGTAGATGCACAGCACGCCGGTGAGCATCGCCAGGCCGAAGCTGGCGAACAGCTCGGTCATCACTTCGGCATCGCCCACCTCGGCGATGCGCACGCCCGGCGGCAGCTTCTGGATCGAGGGCAGGGCCTCGACGGCGGTCTTGGCGTCGCCCAGGCCCACGCCCGACAGCTCGATCTCGAAGTTGACGTTGCGCGAGCGGTCGTAGCGGTCGATGACGGCCGGGCCGCCTTCCATCGTGAGCGAGGCCACCTGGCTCAGCATGACGGGGCCGCGCGCGCCCGGCACCGACAGGCGCCCGATGAGGTCGAGGTCCTGCCGCGCCGAGTCTTCGAGCTTCACCACGATCGGCACCTGCCGCTGCGCGAGGTTGAGCTTGGCCAGCGCCTGGTCGTAGTCGCCCAGCGTGGCCACGCGCAAGGTCTCGGCGATGGCCGAGCTGGTCACGCCCAGGTCGGCGGCGCGCGCGAAGTCGGGGCGCACGGCGATCTCGGGGCGGATCAGGCTCGCGGTCGAGGTGATGTTGCCCAGGCCGGGAATGGTGCGCAGGTCTTTCTCGACCGCGCTCGCGGCGGCCGACAGCGCCACCGGGTCTTCGCCCGTGAGCACCAGGATGTACTTCTCGCCCGAGCCGCCCAGGCCCACGGTGCTGCGCACGCCGGGCAGGGTTTCGAGCGCGGTGCGGATCTCTTTCTCGATCACCTGCTTGCGCGGCCGGTCGCCGCGCGGATCGAGCTGGATCGTCAGCGTGGCCTTGCGCGTCTCGGGCGTGCCGAAGTTCGCGAACGGGTCGCCGCCGGCGCTGCCGCCCGCCACCGTGGTGTAGACGCTCTTCACGTGGTTGATCTGCATCACGCGGCGGCGCGTTTCCTCGGCCGCGGCCGTGGTCTGCGCCAGCGTGGAGCCCGGCGGCAGCGACAGGTAGACCTGCGTCTGCGAGTTGTCGTCGGCCGGGATGAAGCCGGTCTTGAGCAGCGGGATCATCGCCAGCGAGCCGAAGAAGAAGAGGGTGGCCATCACCATCGTCTTGAAACGGTGGTGCGTGCTCCACGTCACGGCGCGCATGTACCAGCGCAGCCAGCCCGGCTCCTTCTCGGCGCCGACGATGGGCTTGAGGATGTAGGCCGCCATCATTGGCGTGAGCACCCGCGCCACCACCAGCGAGGCGAACACTGCGAGCGACGCGGTCCAGCCGAACTGCTTGAAGAACTTGCCGGCCACGCCACTCATGAAGGCCGTGGGCAGGAACACCGCGATCAGCGTGAAGGTGGTGGCGATCACGGCCAGGCCGATTTCATCCGCCGCTTCCATGGCCGCCTGGTAGGGCGACTTGCCCATGCGCAGGTGGCGCACGATGTTCTCGACCTCCACGATGGCGTCGTCGACCAATATGCCGACCACCAGGGAGAGCGCGAGCAGCGAGATCACGTTGACCGAGAAGCCCAGCAGGTACATGCCGACGAAGGCCGGAATCACCGACATCGGCAGCGCCACGGCCGAGACGAAAGTGGCGCGCCAGTCGCGCAGAAAGAGCCACACCACGATCACCGCGAGGATGGCGCCCTCGTACAGCAGGTGCAGCGAGCCGTCGTACTCTTCTTCCACCGGGTCGACGAAGTTGAAGGCCTCGGTCAGCTCGATGTCGGGACGCTGCACGCGCAGGTCGGCCAGCGCCTTTTGAATGGCGCGGCCCACTTCGACCTCGCTGGCGCCGCGGCTGCGAGCCACTTCGAAGCCCACCACGGGCTTGCCGTTGAGCAGCGCGGCGGCGCGCGGCTCGGCGATGGTGTCGCTGATGCGCGCCACCTGGTCCAGGCGGATGCGGCGGCCGTCGCTCAGCGCGATCTGCATGTCGGCGAGCTGGTCGGCCGACTGCACGGTGGCCATGGTGCGCACCGGCTGTTCGCTGCCGCCCAGGTCGATGCGCCCGCCCGCGCTTTCGGTCTGCACCTGGCGCAGCTGGCGCGAGATGTCGGCCGCCGAGGCGCCCAGCGCCTGCAGCTTGGCTGGGTCGAGGTCGATGTGCACCTGGCGCGTGACGCCGCCCACGCGGTTCACCGCGCCCACGCCGGGCAGCGCGAGCAGCTTCTTGGTGATGTCGTTGTCGACGAACCAGCTCAGCGCCTCGTTGTCCATGCGCGACGAGGCGATGGTGAAGGCCAGCACCGGCTGCGCCGCGAAGTCGAGCTTGGTGACGACCGGGTCGCGCACGTCGGCAGGCAGGTCGGCGCGCACCTTCTGCACGGCCGAGCGCACGTCGTCCACGGCCTCCTGCACGGGCTTCTCGAGGCGGAACTCGACGATCAGCGTGGCGGCGCCGTCCTGCACCTTGGTCGTGATGTGCTTCAGGCCCTGGATGGTGGCGATCGAGTTCTCGAGCTTGCGCGCGACGTCGGTCTCCAGCTGCGAGGGCGCGGCGCCCGGCAGCGAGGCCGAGACGGTGACGGTCGGCAGGTCGATGTCCGGGAAGTTCTGCACCTTCATGGCGTTGAACGACAGCAGCCCCCCGAAGGTGAGCAGCACGAACAGCATCACCGCCGGAATGGGGTTGCGTATGGACCAGGCGGAAACGTTCATGGCGTGTTCCTTGTGCTTGCTTATTTAGGCGAAGGCGCGGATGCCCCCGCCTTCGCCGGGGTGGCGGACGCAGGCGTCGCGGGCGTGGCGTCCACCACGCGCACCAGGTCGCCGTCGTTGAGGAAGCCCGCGCCCTGCACCACGATCTGCACGCCCTCGGGCAGGGCGCTGGTGATCTCCACGCGGTCCTTCAGGCGGCGGCCCGTCTGCACCTTGAGCTGCGCCACGCGGCCGTCGGGCAGCAGCGTGAAGACGTTATTGAAGCCGTCGCGCGGCACGATCGCGCCTTGCGGCACGGTCGGCGCGGAACTGCGGCCGAGCTCGAAATCACCGCGCGCGAACATGCCGGCCTTCACGCCGGTGTTCTGCTGCACGTTGGGCAGGTCGACATAGACCAGCGCCGCGCGCGTCTGCGGATCGACCGTGGGCGCGATGCTGCGCACCGTGCCCTTCACCTGCGCGCCGCTGGCGCTGACCACGAAGGCCGGCGTGCCCACGGCGACGCGGCCCAGCTCGGCCGAGGTGACTTCGGCGCGCCATTCGAGCCGGCCCTGGCGGATCAGGCGGAACAGCTCGGTGCCGGCGCCCACCACGCTGCCCACCGTGGCGGTGCGCGCGGAGATCACGCCGTCGTCGGGTGCCAGCACCTGCGTGTTGCGCCCGCGCACCTGCTGCGCGGCCAGCACGGC
>NZ_BCUS01000191.1 GCF_001591345.1 Variovorax boronicumulans NBRC 103145
GCGCCCGCAGGTGCGGCCACGCGCAGCGTGCCGCCCGCCGTGATGCGGTTCACCGAGCCCGCCTCGCCCGTCAGCAGCGGCGCCACGATGCTCAGGTTGCCGCCGCTGTACGCGTAGCCCTTGCCCGCTTCGTACGCGCCCTGCGACTGGTAGACCGAGAGACTGCCCTTGTGGTTGGCGCTCACGCGCTCGGAGGCCTTGAGGTTCACGTCGGCAAAGCCCAGCACCAGGCGACCCGCGTCTTCCAGGCCGCTCGGCTGGCTGTGGGGGCCGTAGCCGAACTCGATGTGCTCGGCCTCGATGTTCAGCGTGCCGCTGCCGGTGCCCGCGCCGTCGCGCACCACGGCGGAAGGCGCCGTGGTCGCGCCCTGCCACACCAGGCGGCCGGTGCGGATGGTGGCCACGTCGCCCGCGCCGCCCTGGCCGTAGATGGCGGGCGTGGCCAGCACCAGCTGCGCCATCGTCGCCTTGCCGGTGGCGGGGTCGATGGTGTCCAGCGCCGCGGTGCCAAAGAAGTTGACACCGCCGCTGGCGCTCAGTTCCAGCGTTTCGAGCGCGGGCGCGCCGTACTGTCGGTCGCCGCGCAGCAGGCGGTCGAGCAGGGCCTGGCTCATGGCCAGTCCCGGCGGCAGCGTGTGGTTCTGCGCGGCGGCGGCCAGCGCGGCGCTGTCGCCCACGTTGATGCCGCGCACCGCCAGCGTGAGGTGGCGCGTGCCGTAGCGCACTGCCTCGTTCATCTCGAAGCGGTCGGGCGTCACCATGGCGATGGTGCCCTCGGAATACAGCTCGGTCTGCCCGCTGCACGACGCGCTGGCACACACGCCGATCTGCAGACTGCGGTTGTCCGAGGTGGCCTGGGTCTGCGGCACCGGCAGCGTGCTCACCCGGCCGTTGGAGACCATCAGCATCTGGCCGGTCGCGGCGTAGACGAAGCCGTCGCCGGCATCGTAGGCGGCCTTGCCACGGCCCAGGGTGTGGATGCGCGCGCCCTGCTCGACCACCACGCCGAGCGGCGTGCCCTCGGTCGCGCCCACCGCGGCCAGGAACACCTCGGGTGCGGACAGCACCGCCCCCTGGCGAAGCACCACGCTCTGCCCACCGTCGCCGGTCTGGATGACGTTGCCGCTCTGCCCATAGTCGGCGCCCTGCAACCCGCCGATGACCAGGCGCGACGCGCCCATGCCACTGAGCGCACCCGCATCCAGCGTGACGCCCTGGAAGCCCGCCGTCGCCGGCGCGCCGGCCGCGACGATCTCGAGACCGAGCTGCTCCTCGCTGCTCGTGGCCACCACGGAACCGCCCCGCCCGCCCTCGCCCACCTGGAAGCGCGCCGTGCCGTCGAAGCGCAAGGCCTCGGCGCCCGCACCGGGCGCGAGCTTCAGGTGCAGGTTGCGCGCGTCCGCCGGCAGCATGGCGCGCGGCACGCCCACGCGCAGCGCGTCGGCGCGCACGAAGTCGCCGTAGCCCATCTCGTTGTATTGCGAGTAGCTGCGCAGCACCTCGCCCGAAGTCACGATCGCCTGACGGAACAGCGTGTCGCCGATGCCGGTGCGGCCCACGCCCAGCTGCGCGGCCGTGAGCCACGAGCCGTTGCGCATCGCCAGCGTGCCGGTGGGCGCGCCCAGGCCGGCCGCGCCGTTCAGCTCCACGCGGAAGGCGCCTTGCTGCAGCGCATAGGTCGAGGGCATCAGCGTGTAGGTGCCCGCGGGCAGGCCCGGCACGCCGGTGCCGATGGTGATGTGCTGACCCACGAGCGGATCGACCGCGCCCTTCTCCGCGCCGGTGGGTGCCACCGCCGGCTGCACGCCGGGCACGATGGCATACACGGGGTTGGTCGCGAGCCCCGGCAGCGTGAAGCCGCCGCGGGCGCCGACCTGCATCAGCGGGCTGAAGCGCGCGTCGGTCGAGCCGCCGCGTCCGCTCACGAAGCCCGCGCCCCGGAGGTTGCCGCCGCCCGACAGGTCGAGCGTGGCGCCTTCCTGGCCCTGCACGCTGGCCCCCATGAACGTGAGGCCGATCGTCTGGTTGCGCTTGTAGGTGTCGCCCGCGCCCACGCCGGTGAGCTTGACCTGCTTGCCGTCGTACAGGTAGTTGATGCCGTCGACCGTGCCGCCATAGGGCATGTCCAGCCCCTCGCCGCTCACGGACGTGAGGCTGCCGGGCAGCAGCCTGACCTGCGTGGTGAGCGCATCGCCGAGCGTCAGCTGCCCGAGCGGCACCCGCACCACGCCGCCCTGCTCGATGACGCCGGCGCGCAGCGACAGGTCACCGAAGGCCGAGTACGGCACCTGCGGGCTCGCGCCGGTGCCCTCGATGCGCAGCGCCGTGTCGGGCCGGTAGGTGCCGTCCGGCGCCAGGCCCGCGGACACCAGCGCCACCACGCCCGTGGCCGGGTAGATCTGCGCGGCGCGCAGGGTCAGGCTGCCGGGCACGACCAGGCTCGTGGAAACGCCGACGTCCTGCCGGCCTTGCAGAAAGCGCAGATCGCCGCTGCTGGCCAGCGTGACATGGCCGAAGGCGGCCAGGTCGACCGTGGGCGCTTCGCTCGCGCCGTCGAGCACGGGGACCTTGCCGTTGACGCCGAAACCCATGCCGTCGCGGATGTCGATCAGGTCGCCGGCCACATCGAGGCGGGTGCCGGACGGCACGCGCACCACACCGCCTTCGGCGAGGGGCGCCCTCAGCACTTCACGCGTGAACGAAGGCATCGTGCCGGCCAGCCGCACGTGCGCGGCCGACAGCGCCACGTGCGCGTCATCGGGTGCGTCCTTGCCGAGCGCGAGGCCGCCGGCGTAGATCTGCAGGCCCTGCCGCATGCGCAGGTCGACGCCGTCTTCGAAGGCGAGCGTGGAGCCGGCAAACAGCGAGAGGGTGTCGAAGCCGCCGCGCCGGACCGTGTCGGTGCCCAGCCGGGCCTGGCCGTATGCAAGGGCGCCGTCGTCGACGCCGGCTCGCAGGGTGTCGGGCGCGAGCGGTGCGCCTTGCGCCGCACCCAGCACCAGCACGCGGTGCCGGCGCACGCGGTCTTCCGCCTGCTGCAGCGGGTCCAGGTGCAGGCGCAGGCCCGGCGTGCCGAGCACCACGGCCAGCGTGCCACCGGCCGCGCGCTCGCCGCCCGCGACGGCGCGCAGTGTGCCGTCCAACTGCAGCCCGTTGTACGACGCGAGCGAGATGCTGCCGCCGTTGCTGGCGACATCGGTGGCGCCCATTCCGGGCACGTCGAGCACCGCATGCGTGCCCGAGGCATCGAGCAACGCGCCCGGGCGCACGACGACGAAGTTCTGCGACGCGGTGGCCTTGCTCCCCACCGCATCGATCTCTCCACCGACCACGATGCTGCCGCCGTCGCGCACCAGGCCGTAGCGCTTGCCGGTGGTGTCGGTGGCGGTGGCCGCATGTGCCGACGCATCGAGCACCGCCTGCCCGCCGATCCAGATCGAGCGGGCATGGGCCGTTGCATTGGCAATGTCCGATTCGAGGTCGGTGATGTCCACCGTCTTCAGCACGATGCGCCCGCTGTTCGCGCGCAGCGTGCCGTCCACCGTGAGCTGGCCGGCGCTGCGCACCTCGATGGCCTGGCCCGGGTCGACATGGATCGCCGCGCCCTTGCCCACCACGGCCTGCACCGTCGGCAGCTCCTTGGCGAGCGTGGTCGTCGTGCCGGCCTGCAGCGACAGGCTCGCGCCCTTGCGCTGCGTGAGCACGGCCTGGGTCGCGTCTTCCTGGTAGAGCGGCGGCGTCCACACCTCGAGCGCGTCGGCCGGACGGCTGCCGGTGACGATGTCCTGCGCGTGGGCGCCGAAGCGGTACACCGGCATCGTCACGTCGATCCGCGCACCGTCGGCCACCGTGAGGCCATGGTTGCCGATGAGCGCATAGCGGCTGAAGCCCTTGTCGAAAAAGCCGGCGTCGAGCATCAGCGTGTCGGCCTGCGCCGTGCCCGAGGTGTCGCCGATGGCGACGCGCATCGTCTGCACGCTCAGCGTGCCGCCGCCGTCCACGCCGTGGCCGCGCAGCACCGCGCCGTCGAGCGCGACATGGCCGCTGCCCGTGTTGAAGCCATCCGCCTCGAGCGTGACGCTGCCGCCCTTGCCGCCTTGCGGCTTGGCCTTCGACAACAGCGCCGCGCCGGACGACACGTCGATGACGCTGCCGGTGCCCAGCACCACGTCGCCGGTGCTGCGCACGGACACGCTGCCGCCGTTGCGGTAGGCCACGCCGCCCGCGTCGACCGGGTTCGTCAGCAGGTGGGTCCACAGGCCGCGGGTGTCGAGCGTCGTACCGCCTGCGAGCACCACCGAGCTCGTGCCGCCGTCGGGCGCGGTGAGCGTGCTCGTGTCCTTCAGGTAGTTGAGGCTGATCTGTTCGAGCACGTTGCCCAGATGGATGCCGCCGCCGCGCGCGACGAGGTCGGCGTTGACCTTCACGTTCGGGCTGTACAGCGTGAGGTGGCCGCCGTCGCCGACCTGCAGCGCCTTGTCGACCGCGATGCTGTCGGTGGCCGCGATGCGCACCGCGCCCAGGCGAAAGCCGCTGAGCTGCGCCGCATCGAGCACCAGCGTGTCGCGGCGTTCCGCCGGCAACACGGTCGCGAGGTCGAGCCCCGCGGCAATGCCGTCGGCCGCATCGCCCAGCACCACGTTCCTGATGCCGGCGCTGTCGAGCCGCCGGTGGATCGCACCGGCCGTCTTGTCGTAGTAGGCGTCGTAGCGGCCCACGACGAGCTGCCCGCGCTGCGCCACCGCGCCGGGCGACTGCTGGTAGCCGTCGAGCCCGGCCTGTCGCGCCTGCGTCTGGCGCTCGCCCTGGAAGGTCTCGCCGACGATCTCGCCTTCGAGCACCGCGGCCTGCGTGCCGACGATGAGCAGGCCGGCATCGCGGCCCACGGTGTAGCCGCTTTCCAGCCGCGTCTGCGGGCCGATCAGCGGGCTGTAGAAGAAGCCCGTCGTCTTCTTGCCCCAGCGCGCGTGTTCGTCTTCGAAGCCCTTGTAGACGCCCGTGTAGCGCAGGTCGCCCGGCGCCTTCGAGACTTCGTACAGCCGCCCGTCCGCGCCCTTGAGCCAGCTCTGGTTGAGCCTGCCCGTGAGCACGTCGAGCGTGCCGCCCGAGATGTTGATGCTCGCGCCGCGCTGCGTGACGAGTTCGCCGCCGCTGAAGCCCACCACGCCGCCCTGCGCCATCCACTCGCCCACGCCGTGCGCCTGCGTGCCGAGGTAGCCGCCCACCTCGAGCAGGCCGCCGCCGGTGTACCAGCGTTCGCCCTGGTAGCCGCCGGTGCCGCCGGGCACGAAGACCAGCGAGCGCCGGTCGATCCACAGGTCGTTGTTGTTGAGGTTCTTGCTGTCGCGGTTGAGCGGCGCATCGCGCTGCTCGTTGCCCTGCACGTTGATCTTGATGTTGTTGGATTCCATCGCGAGCTTCACGCCCACCGCGCCCGACACGTCGATGCGCGCGCCCTCGCGCACGAGGCTGCGCTGCTTCGCGTCGACCACCACCTGGCCGCCGGTGGCCAGCGTGAGCGAGCCGGCCTGGAACTCGACCGTGCCGCCGCTGGCGACCTCGACGCGCGACAGGTCGTGGCGGTCGTTGCCCGCCAGCACGATGGTGCCGGTGCCCAGCTGGACTGCCGGCGCCATGAGCCCCGCGCGCTGGCTGTCGAGCGCGGTCGCGCCGCCGGTGTCGAGCACGATGGCCGTGGTGCTGCCTTCGCCGAACCTGACCTGGCCCGTGGCGCCGGTCGCGTTCAGGTGCACCGTGCCGCGTGTGTTGACCGAGGTGCTGGACAGGATGACGCCGCCCTGCACCACTTCGCGCCCGGCCAGCGTGACGTCGCCGGTGGTCGCCTGGATCAGCCCGGTGTTGCGCACCGTGCCCGCCGGGCTGTTCGTGTCCAGCGTCACCGCGACTTCGTTGCCGCGCGTGGTCGAGCCCAGGTTGCCGTCGGTGCCCACGCCCTTGCGGATGGTGAAGTGATCGCCCGCCGCGAGCAGCGTCTGCCCACCGGGCGTGGCGATCTCGCCAGCGTTGTGCACCTCGGCGCCCAGCAGCAGCACATAGCCGCCGCCCTGCGTGGCCGAAGCGGGTGCGGGCGTGGAAAGCCTGGCACCGGCCTGCACCTCGACGCGGCCTTGCGCGTTCCTGAAGTTGGGCGCGCTGCCGTTGGCGTACACGCCGTGGGCCTGGAACTGCGCGTCGTCGATCTGCGCCGCCGCGGCCACGAGGTTGCGCGTGTCGACCTGGCTGCTGCCGCTGAACACGATGCCGTTGCGGTTGGCGACCATCACCGTGCCGTCGGCCTTGATCTGCCCCTGGATCTGCGAAGGCCGCGCCTGCGGGTCGTTCACCTTGTTGAGCACTGCCCAGTCCTTGCGCTGCGCGAAGGCCACGGTGGTGTTGCGCCCGACGTTGAAGGTCTCCCAGTTGAGGATCGCCTTGTCGGCCGTCTGCTCGACGGTGACGACCGTGCGGCCATCGACCTGCCGCTGCGAATCGCCGGTCAGCGCGCGCGCATTCGACCAACCCGCGGTCAGCGAATTCGTGTCGACCTTCAGGCCGCCTTCGGCCAGGCCGTCGGGCACCGAGGGGTCGTTCTGCGCGGCGCGCCGCGCGGCCGCCTGTGCCGCCTGCTGCGCCGCGATGCCGCGTGCCGCCAGGTTCAGGTTGCCGATCGACTGCTGCAGCTGCTCGCTCGCGCGCTGCTGCTGCGCGAGCGGACCCGCGAGCTGCGCCGCCGGCAGCCCGTTGGGCATCAGGCCGGTGGCCGTGGCCGTGGCCTGCGCCGCGCCCTTGGCGTTGAACCAGGTCGGGCTGAAGGCGCGCTGCGCATGGGCCGGCGCGGCGGCCGCACCGGCGGCCAGCGCCAGCGCCATGGCCTGTGCCAGCGGCGAAATCCGGAAGCTCCTCGCCTGCACGGCAGCGCCCTGGCGGCGGCTGCGGTGTCCCTCGTGTGTGTTCATCTGACGCCCAGTAAAGAATGAAATGCACCGGCACGGAATCCGTGCCCCTTACTGGACAGACCGACAGACGCAAACAAAACCGCTAAGTTTCTGGACCAATCCTGAGTGCACGCGAGGGCCAATCAGGCTGTCACATTCATCAGCTAAGGAGCAGCACGCCGCCCGGCAGTGCGCGCACCTCGAGGTCGTACGAGCGCTGGATCTGCACCAGCACCGTGTCGAGCGAAGCGATGGCGAAACGCCCGCTGACTTCGCGCCCGGCCAGGCGCTGCGCCAGCAGCACCACGCGGCCCGGCCGGTAGCGGTTGATCTCCTCGATCACGTGCGCCAGCGGCGTCTGCCTGAACACGAGCACGCCGCTGCGCCAGGCCGAGGCCTCGCGGGTTGCCACGGCTGCCACCGGCCCGAGCGAACCCGCGTCGTACAGCACCTGCTCGCCGGCCTGCAGATCGCGCGTGCCCCTCGCGTGCGTGACGCGCACGCGCCCTTCGAGGCAGGTCACGCAGCCCCGGCCCGCGAGGTAGCGCACCTCGAAGCGACCGGCCTGCGCCTCGCT